>JAFGHX010000177.1 GCA_016929905.1 Kiritimatiellia bacterium | reverse complement strand
GGAAACTGGAAACTGGAAACTGGAAACTCGAAACTGGAGACTGGAAACTGGAAACTGGAAACTGGAAACTCGAAACTGGAGACTGGAGACTGGAGACTGGCGAGGCCCGCGAGCCGCTCCTCAACATCAGAATCCGAAGGGGGCGGCCCCGGGCCGCGTCATTCCCGCGGCCGTGGCAACATTGGCCCGCCCCTTCCGGCTGGGGCTCTTTTGCCCGTGCTCGGCGTTGCGCGCTCGTTACAGACCCGGTGGGTATGCTCCTCGCGCGCGCCTTGCGCGGCCCGCCGTGGCGCTCCCACCAACGTCACAATATTTGTGTTGGGGAGCACTTAGGAAGACACGGAACCGATTCCAGTTTCCAGTTTCCAGTTTCGAGTTTCGAGTCTCCGGTTTCCTCTTTCACAAGAGCCCGCGCATGAACCGCACGTAGGCCGGGAAAGCGGTTTCGGCGTCCGGCAGATCGGGGTGCCACTTCTTTTCCCACTCCAGCGTGTAGTAACCGTCATACCCGCCCTGCACAAGCGTCTGGTGAAACGCGGCCAGGGGCAGATCGCCCTCGCCGACGAGGCAGAGCCTGTGGTTCTCGGTCGAGACGGCGTCCTTCCAGTGGGTGTAGCGCACGTATCGCCCGATACGCTGCCAGGTCGTTTCGGGGGATTCCCCGCTCCTGCGCCAGGGATGGTGGATATCCCAGAGAATGCCGGCCGCCTCTGAATCGGTTAGCTGCATGAGTGCCAGGAGATGGCGGCTGTCGACCCAGTCGTCGTGGGTTTCGACGAGGACCGTGAGGCCGCCGTCGGCGGCGATAGCCGCCATTTCCCTCAGCGTCCAGGCGGCGGCTTCGATGGCCTGCTCGCGCGGCGTCTCGCCGATTGCGCCGCCAAACACGCGGATGAAACGCGCGCCGAACGCCGGGCAGAGGGCCGCGTACGCCTTGATTTCGTCCAGCGCGCCGTCCGGCACGGTACCGGCCTTGCTGACGAGCCGCGCGGAGCTCGAGAAGCACGGCACCTCGAGCCCGGCGTCGGCGAAGCGTTGCGCCGTGCGCGCGGCCCGGTCGCCGAACTCGGGCAGCGTGCAGATGTTCATTTCGCCCATATACCCGCGGAAATCCACGCCGTCGAATTCGTATTCCGCCGCTCTTGCGATGATGGTGTCCATGTCCCAGTCGGGACAGCCGAGAGTGCTGAACGCGAGCTTCATCAGACCTCCTTCTTCGAGCAAGTTCCCGAGTAAGCCACACCCGCCGAAGCTATCTGAGCGAAGGCGGGTTCTCGAGCAAGTTCCGGGTCAGCCGTTGCCCTCCTCTGGGGGGACGCCGGCTTTGTAGAACAGGCCGGCCCCCTCCAGCCGGTACCGCGGAACGGCGGCCGGGATGAGAACCGAAACCCCTTGCCCCATCTGAACAGAGCCGCCCCCGGGCTCTTCGGTGATGCGGCCTGTGCCCTCGATGCCGATCATGATTTCCACACTCCGATCCGCCGGGCTGAGGCAAGGTGTGCCCGGCTCGGGCCTCACGGCCGAGAGCGCGAATTCGGCCGCGCGCCTGGGATAAAGCCGCTCGCCGTTCGGCCGCGTCTCGGGAGTCAGAATGTCGACCCGCCCGCTGGCGAAGCTGAGCGTCTTGAGCAGCTCGGGAACATCCATGTGTTTGGGCGTCAGCCCGCCGCGCAGGACGTTGTCGGAATTGGCCATCAGTTCCATGCCGACCCCGTCGAGGTAGGCGTGCAGTTCGCCGGCGGGCAGGAACATGGCCTCGCCGGGCTGCAGGCAGACGAGATTCAGCAGCGCGGGGAACAGCACGCCGATGTCGCCCGGGTACTGCTCGTTCAGCTTCACGACCCAGTCGAAGACCGGGTCTTTCTCCCGCATGATCTCGGCATTCTTGGCCGCCTGTGCGACGGCGAGCTGCTGGCGTTCGCGTTCGGCGGTCATGATCGCCTCGAAGAACCGCCTCAGACCGGCCGGCTTGAGCGTGTTGCCCAGCGCGTGCACCTCATCGGCGAACGCCTTTGTGCCGAGCCGGTTGAAGTAGGCGAGGATCTCACGCAGGACCCTGAACCCGCGCAGGGCCCAGAACGGGGTGAGCGCGCAGATGGTCTCCGGCTTGTGGTTCGGGTCGCGGTAGTTGCGGCGCGGCGCGTCGAGCGGGATCCCCAGCTCGTTCTCCCGGGCGTAGCCTGCCTCGGCCTGCTCGCGGTTCGGATGCGCCTGGATGGACAGGGGTTGAGCGGCGGCAAGAACCTTGAACAGGAAGGGCAGCTTGCCGCCGAACCGCGCGGCCACGGCCGGGCCGAGGATTGCGTCCGGCTGGCGTGCGATGAGGTCGGCCAACGGCATCCAGGCCCCGTCCCAGAGGACGTCGGACGGGCCTTTGGGATGCGTGCCCATCCACAATTCGGCCTGCGGCTTCCGCCCCGGGTTCGGTTCCCCGAGCAGGGCGGGGATCGCCGCGGTTGAGCCCCAGGCGTAGTCCTGGACCGGGTTCCGCAGCCTCGCAATCATTGTCATGTCTGCCTCAAGAAGGATGTGGCCGCTCTGTCGTAAGCCTTGTTCCGCCACGGGCGGACAAACCGTAAGCTCTGTCGATCCCGCCGCCGCGGGGACGCTCTCGAGCAAGTTCCCGAATAAGCCGCGCCCGCCGAAGCTATCTGAGCGAAGGCGGGTTCTCGAGCAAGTTTCGGGTCAATTGTGCGGGCGAAAGTTATTGCGCGGCGCCCTCCTGTTCCATGAACGGGCGGATCGTGTCGCGCAGGATGGCGAGTGCCCGCTCGTTGCCGGCCGCGGCCGCCGCTTCGGAGCCGGATTCCGTATAGCACCTGAATTCCGGCGCATTGCCCGACGGGCGGAAATGGACGACATCCCCGCCCGCAAACGTGATGCGGGCGCCATCGGTGAAGTCGAGCGAGTCCGCCTCTCCGAACGGTTCGCGCAGAAAGCGGTTCGCCAGTCCGGTGCCTTCCTTTTGGAACCGTTCGATGAGCGCCTTGCCGAGCGCGTTCGGGAATTCGCGGAGCAGGCCGCTGCTGGTGTAGCGTTCGGGCAGTTGGGCGATGAGGGCGCCCAGCGGCGTGCCGGCTTTGACGGCCGCGTGCAGGGCGCACAGGACCGGCAGTGCGGCGTCGCGGGTAGGCAGCGCCTTGAGCACGTTGCCGGTCTCGGGGCTCGTGATGTCCGTGGCCGTCAGAAAGCCGCCGTTCGCCTCGTAGCCGACGACGGTCCGGCGCCCGGCGGCGACGGCTTTCTGCATCGCGCTGATGACGTAGGGCGACCCGATCCGCGTACGGGCGGTGTGCGGGAAACGCCCGCATTTCTCCAAGGCCGTGTTGCAGCTCACGGGCGCGGAGACGGAATCGGCGTTGAGCGCGCCGGCGACCACGATGCCGAGCACGTCGCCGCGGATGACCTTGCCCGCCTCGTCGACGAGCAACGGCCGATCGCCGTCGCCGTCCGTGGTGGCCAGCGCGTCGGCCTGGTGTTCGCCGACCCACGCCGCCAGCCGGTCCGGGGCCTCGACGGCTTCCGTATCGACCGGCACGAAGGTGTCGGAACGCGCCACGCGCACGACCGTGGCGCCGAGCGTCTCGATCAGCTCCCGCAGAACGTCGCGCGAGACGGACGAGTGCTCGTAGAAGACCACCTTCAGCCCCGCCAGCGCACCGGGTGGAAAGAAGGACAGGTACCGCTCGCGGTAGGCCGCCAGCGCCTCGGCGTTGGCCGCGCCGAGGCCCGCGCCGAAGCGCGCCGGGGCCAGCGCCCCGTCCCGTTCGAACGCGGAGTCGCCGCCGGCCGGCTGCCCGCGCAGCGCGGCGCAGCGCTCGGAGATTTCGGCTTCGTCCGCCTTGAGCACTTCGCCCCACGGCATGTTGAATTTGATGCCGTTGCGGTCATCGGGGATATGACTGCCCGTGACCATGATGCTCGGCCGGTCGTTGCGCATGCCCTGAAAGGTGACGGCGGGCGTCGCGACCGTGCCGCAATAGTCGAGTGCCAGGCCTTCCTCCCGCACCGCGTAGGCCGCCGCGCGCATGATGCGCGGCGTGCTCCCGCGCAGGTCGCCGGCCAACGAGACGCACGCGACGGTTGCCCGGCTCTTCACGTACTGCAGGAAGGCCTTCGTGTACAGATAGCATTCCCGGTCGGTCATCTCCGTTACCAGGCCGCGCACGCCGCTGGTCCCGAATTTCAGAGCCATCGTTGCCTCCCTTCGGCCTTCGGCCGATGGTTAATGGTCAATGGTCAATGGTTAATGGTCGATGGTCAATGGTCGATGGTTGATGGTCAGCCATGCCCGAGCGATCCTCGTTCGATGTTCGATGTTCGATGTTCGATGTTCGATGTTCAGTCAATGACGATTGCCGCATGGATATGCAACTCATCGACGGTGACATGCAGGACCCCATCTTCGTGGCGCCATTCCGGGGTCCGCTTGCCTGGCTCGATGAGCACCTTTTTGGGCCGGGCGCAGGGCCAACTGACGGTGACGCCGCGCACGGTCGGGACCTGTTCGGACCAGGTGTGGGTTTTGTCGACCTGCCGGCCGCCGTGATGGTTGACCAGGTGGATGAGCGTCTTGCGGCGCTGGCGGGTCAGCACGATCTCGAGCCACAGGGGCGACTGGACGCGGAGGAGCCTGTCGCCGAGCACCAGGCGCAGGAGATTGGCGGCCAGATGCTTCAGATTCCATTGCCCGTGCCGTTGAAACGCGGCGAACAACGGGCCGGCGATGTAGACGGCGTGGCCCTTTCCGACCTTGCGCAGCGTGATGGCCGGGTGGCCGGAGTCTTCCCCGGGCGGGGACGAGCTCAGCAGGTAGCGGCCGTCTCCGCGCAGGTACATTCTGCGCATGCCGGCCAGGGTCTTGACGTCCTCGGCCGCCGTCTCGACGAGCGCGAACCGGCCTTCGCACAGGTGCGGCATATCCAGCGCGCCCTCCTGCAGCGGGGGATGCTGCACGTCGATGTAGGCGGCAGACTGCTCGTATTCGCCCACGAGTCTGACTCCGAGCAGGTCGCCGAGCGCCAGATGCCCGGTGGGCGTGTAGTCCGCATCGAGCGTGCCGGACATGGCGGTGACGATGAGTGCGCCGCCCTGTTCGACGAATTCGCGCAGGTCCTCGACCAGCGCGTCCGGCAGGTAGCGCTGGTCGGGCACGATCACGGCGGCGAAGTCGCGCAGGCGGCTGCGCAGCCGTTCGCCGTGCAGGAAGCTGTGGGGCAGGCTGCTTTCGAGCAGGATGCGATGCGCGCCGCGCAGGCCGGTCTCGTCGATCATGAAGCGCGGTTCGCCCTGGGCCAGGTAGTTGTGCGTGCTGTTCAGCACGGCGATGCACGGGAGCGTCTCGGCCTTCTTCAGCAGCCGCTCGCGCGCCTTCACAAACGCAAGCGTTTCGCCCAGCACGCGCAGGACGGCGGGTTCCACGGTGAACGCGTGGGTCATCTGGTAGCCGATCCAGGTCAGCCCGCGATTGGCGATGATCGTCGCCACTTCCTGCTGCAGCGCCGTGGCCGGCTTGCAGGCCCAGTCGCCCCACCAGCGCAGAAAGGCGGAGTTCATGATGTCGAACGGCCGATCCAGCATGGCCCAGAACTTGGCCTGATAGCTGCCCTCGAACACCTGGTTCTCGGGCCGGATATCGATCATGAGGTTGCCGACCGCCTCCGGCACGGGCTCCGGCTGCGCCATGGCGTAGCACCAATTGAACGAGACGGGCAGCGCGGGCTTCTCGGCGTGGACGGCTTCGCAGATCCGTTGCCGGATCCGGCGGTAGGCCTTGAGCTTCCAGGTGACATACTGCGTGTAGACTTCCGGCTCATCCAGGTCGAGCAGTTCCATGCCCGTCTCGGCGCGGAACCGTTCGGTGCAGTCGTGGCAGTAGCAGGCGTCGCGGGCGCGCGTGCCGTCGAAGAACATCGCGTCGACATCGTAGTTGGCCACGATCTCCGCCACGTGCGGCAGCACCCATTCCTCGAGAGACGGGCCCAGCATGCAGATGGACGGGTCGCGCGGGTTGCCGACCCGGTCCCGCTTCACCCAGCCCGGGTGGTAGAGGGCGAGCGGCTGGCTGCCGAGTGTGTGGTAGTAGCCGATCGCCTTCAGCCCGGCTGCGTGCAGAGCGTCGATCTGCTCCTGCAGCATGTCCAGCCCGTTCGGCAGGTTGGGATGCACATAGCGGATCGAGCCTTTGCGGTGGAATGACCAGCCGCGGCCGCACTTGGTGAAGACGGAGACGGCCTGCGCGCCGGCCGTCCGCAGCGTTTCGGCCCAGCCGGTCGCGTCGAACCCGGCGGCGAGTTCCGTGACGGATTCGTCGCTGTGGAAATCGAAGAACAGCTTGCGGTAACCGGTTGCATACCAGGTCGCGTTCCAGTCGGGTTGCCCGCTCGCCTCGCGCTTCATCGTGCGCACCTTTCCCAAAAAAAACTTGCTCGATCAAGTTCGTATTGTCGGTTTGCCTGCGTGCCTGCTACAGCCCGAACTCGGCCATCTCCACTCTGCGTTTCTCGTCGCCGGCGCGGGTCGCGGCCAGGCCGATCAACACGGGAATCATAGCCTGCTCCGGGCGCACCTTCGGTTCGCGCCGGCCCTGAGTGAATTCGTAAAAGGCGTCGAGGATCGAGCGGTCGGCGCCGCCGTGCCCGCTGCCGTCTGAGACCAGCGGCACTTCCTCGCGCGCCGACGGGTCGCGTCGGTTCAGCACCAGGCTGTTGTCGTGCAGGTTGCCGTCAATCGTACCCTTCGTACCGGAGACCCGGATCCGCCGGTCGCTGAAGCCTGCCACGACATTGCAGGTGTACGTGGCGAGTATCCCGTTCTCGAATTCGATTGTCGCGATGCCGTGGTCGAACGTGTCCTTGTCGGAGTTGTACAGGCAAAGCGGCTTCCCTTCCAGCGGGGGCTGTTCCGGCAGATCGGACGCGGGCCGGGCCTTGCGTTTGGCTTTGTTGGCCGTGATCACAAAATGGCTGTCGTAGCACGAGTCGCGCTTGTCGCAGTCCGAGCAGTGCAGCGGCGCGTCCGCGCGCGGCGTGTAGTAGCTCAACGCGGCCGTGGCGTAGACCGAGACGGGCCTGCAGCCGGCCATCCAGTACAGGATATCGAAATCGTGGCACGCCTTCGTGATCCACAGGCCGCCCCCGAACCGGCGCAGCCGGTTCCAGCGCCGGAAATAGGTCCGGCCCCCGTTGTAGAACTCGTCGGTCTGCAGCGTGAGAATGCGGCCGATTTCGCCCTGCTCGATCAGTTCGCGGGCGCGCACGTAGACGGGGGCGAAGCGCAGGTTGAACCCCACAAACGTCTTGCCGCCCGCCTTGCGGTCCGCCTCCACGATGGCGCGGCATTTCTCCGCCGTCACCTCGAGCGGCTTCTCGAGGAACACATACTTGCCGGCCGCCAGCGCCGGAACGGCGATCCCGGCGTGATCGCAGTCGCCGGCCGTCACGACGACGGCCTGGAAATCCTCTTTCGCCAGGCACTCTTCCACGGACGGATAGCCCGGCACGTCCGGCAAGCCCATATCCGCCTTCTTCCGCTCCAGTTTGCCCGGAACCTTCTCGCACAGCGCCACGAGTTCGAAGTGTTCGCTCCGCGCGACGGACTGCGCCGCCCAGGTCCCGCGTCCGCCGATCCCCACCACGACCACACGCGTCTTGTCCCTTGTCCCGCTCATCCGAGTCCTCCCCGATTCGACCCTCCAGCCTAAACCGAACGGGGGCGGAGTGTCGAGTGTCAAGTTCCCCGCCCGCGCGCGGCTTGGGGCGGCGGCCGTTCTCTGCGCGGCGCCGGCCGCTCACTCCGGGATTGCCACGCGGTGACGGGTGCGTATGATTCGAGCGGGGAGGCCTGCAAGCAGGGAGGATCCGCGATTTCGGCGAGTCCGACCCCCGGAAGGACGGCTGCGCCGTCGGCCATTGACGCGCATGCGCCAACGGCGTGCGGCGGCTCGTAGGGTGTGGGCGGGTGGCCGCCCCGCTATCGGCGCCCGTCGCCCCAGTACCCCTTGCGGTCGCCCGTTTCGCGCGTCAGTTCGACCATGTGGAAGATGTCGTCTTCGGCGTCGGTGTTGACCAAGAGCAGGTCGCTCTGCCTCGGGCCGCGGTTCCCGAACGCGCCGTCGGCGATCCGTACCGTCGTTTCGAGCCAGCGGCCGGTGTCCGCCTTGGTCACGCGTTGCGCGGTCTTCTGGGGGGCGTCGACCGCGTCGTAGCGCAGCTCCCAACTCCCCGTTCCCTTGTCGAAGTAGACGACACGCACGTTTACGGGGTAGGCGCCGTTGAGCGGTTTGTCGAAGAAGAACCCGTCGTCGATATCGAAATACAGCGTATCCTTGCCCGCCGCGTGGTTGAACCCGCGCGCGAACAGGCCGTAGGGTTGCTCTCTCGCCCCCACACGCCAGTAGCCCTGGCTGGTTTCGACCGGGTCGCGCTGGCTCAGATACATGCCGTAGTTGCCGGGCCAGATATTGTAGCCGACCGCATTCACGCGCGTGCGCTTCAGCATGCATTCGAAGCACCAGAGGTGGACCTCCGGGTCGCCCTGCTCCGCGCCGTAGGCGGCGAAGGCGCGGGCGATGTGCAGGTAGCGCTGCGCGTTGCGGCCCCCGTCAACCGCTCCGAACCGGTCTTCCGGGAACCGATTCGTATCCTTGCAGTCGAGTCCGTCGCGCAGCGCGCACCAGGCGCCCAGGCTGTCGCGCGGGTCCTTGTAGCCGGCGTATGTCGTGAAGAACGTGAAAGCCGCCTCGTGCGGCACGTAGGTGTCGTCCTTGACCAGAGTCCTGGCGGGCAGATTCAGCGTATCCATGCCGTAGGTGAGCGACCAGAGGCACTGCCAGTAGGTGCACCAGACGGGAGCTTCGTAGAACCAGGAGCCCGGCCCTTTCTTCATGCCCGGCGCATGCGTGAACTCGCCGCGGCTGCGGATCGCCCAGCCGTCGTGGAACCCCTTGAACATCTTCCATTGCCATTCACAGTTCATCTCGTTGTTCAGGTGAAAGCCCTGCGCCAGCGCGTGCGTCTTACGGCCGGCGCCCGGCATGTTCTGCAGGACCCATTCGTTCATCTCCTCGTAGGGCTTCAGGACGAGGAAGATGCGCGGGCGCTTGTTCTTGTACGCGTCCCAGTACGCCTGAAAAATCTCTCGGGTCCAGTTTCGCCACTCTTCGCTTTTCGAACTGATCCGGAACTGCTTGTCGGTCGGCTGTCCCACGTACGGATGCGGATCGCCCGTGGAACCCTGCACGCCCTGCACGGCCACGATCCGGTTGCGGACGTGCGGGGGATAGGCGTCGATATGGCGGGCGACGGCGTTGATCATGCGGACCAGATAGGGCTTGAACCGCGGGTGGAGATAGTAGGGACAACTCTCCGCCTTGCCGTAGACCTTGTGCTTGAACGTCACCTCCGGCACGCCCGCGCGGTAGAGCCATGCCGGGGAGGCGTGCGCGTGGAAGACCTTGATCATGACATACAGCCCGTTCTCCGCCGCGCGCTGCATGGGCTTGTCGATCGCCGACCAGTCGAAGCGGCCGTCCTCCGGCTCCAGCTTCGACCAGGTCGTTGCGACGAACGTGCCCTTGAACCACGGCCGGTTCGTCCGGCTGATATACGCGCCGCCGCCCCACGTCCACGTCCCGCACCAGTCCGGCTTGTCGGCCAGTGCCCCGGACCCCGCGAACCACAGCGCCGCCGCCAGCAACGCACGGCGGCCCGGCGACGGCTGCAACGTGTTTCTCATCGCTTCCGGCCCTCCCTGATATCTCCTCACGGTATCCGCGCCTCGCCGGCGCACCTCAGGCCGTTGGCCGGGCTCTGCACGGCCGGGCCAACCCGACGTTTGTCCGTCAACGGCAGATGCCGATTGCCCCGATCATACGGCACAGGCCACGCCCCGTCCATGCCCCCCCGCCGCACACGCTGTCCACCCGTACCCTGGAGCCCGGCCACCTTACAGTTGGATACGTCGATCGACGTATCCAGATGTAAGGCAATATGCTGATTTTTCTAGGAATATCCGGCAAAATCGGCCTTTCTCCCCGAATCAACCTTACAGTTAGATACGTCGATCGACGTATCTAACTGTAAGGTTGAGGCCCTGACATTCGGCGAATTTTCTTGGAAAATCGCATGTTTCATCGAATGACCGTTACAGCTGAATGCGTCGATCGACGCATACAACTGTCACGGGGGTGAGGTCCGGCCTTCCTGATCTGTCAGACGCATAGTAGCGGTTCGGCGCGCGAATTCGGAATGGTCAAACCGCCGATTCGCTTGTAAAATCCTACGATATGGGCCTTACGCGGCACAGGGGGGAGACGTCGTTCACGTGCGAGGGCACGGCGCTGCGGGCGAACCCGCGGTTCCGGATCGATCATTTGGGGCTGAGTTGTCGTGGCTGCATTGCGGCGGGCGCGTGGTTCTGGACAGTCTGCGCCGGCACGCGATTCCGTTCCACACGCCGCTGCAGCTGCGGGACCGCTACGTGTGGGAGCAGAACTTTCGGAATTCAGGGCGCATTTCGGGTTTTCGCCGATGGACTACGTGATCCGGCTGCGGCTGAACCGGGCGGCACTTCTGTTGCGGGATCCGGACCGGAACGTCACGGAGACGGGCCGGTCGGTCGGGTATCATGAGCTTTACCACTTTTCGAAGGCGTTCAAGAAGCATTTCGGGCGCAGCCCGACGGCGTACCGGGCGATGCTGGCGGCGGGCGAGTAGAAGCGGCGTCTCGCCGCTTCCCCCGGGCCGAAGGCCCGGTTGTCCCCAAGTGCACCTGAAGACGTGATGCGTTCCGGCGGGGGCGGGTGTTGGCATCGGGGCTTTGCGTTCACTCGCCGGTCTTGACGGGGAGTAAGACGAAGCAGAGTAAGACAAAGGGTAGGGCAGGGGTATGTGGGGACACCTGGCACGATTCGGGAGGCAGTACATCGCGCCGCGCAAGCGGAAGTTCGGCGTTGTGCAGGGGGTGCACGTGCTGGCAGCCGGGCTGATGTTGCTGCCGCCGCTGATGATCCGGCACATCATCGACCGGCTGATTCCGGCGCACGAGACGACGGCGCTGGGGTTGACGGCGTTCGGAATGGTGGGCCTTTACCTCATCTGGACGGTGCTTTCGGCGTGGAAGGTGTATGCGGGTCACGAAGTGGCGCAGCGAGTGACGTCGCTGCTGCGCAACGATCTGTACGCGCACGTGCAGAAGCTGTCGATGTCGTTTCACGACAACAAGAAGACGGGCGAACTGCTGGCGCGGATTGTGGACGACATCAACGTGATCCAGGAGTTTGTGCATCACGGCCCGGAGACGTTTCTGCTGGGGGTGGTGATGCTGCTGGGCAGCGCGGCGATCATGTTCTCGATGAACTGGGCGCTGGCGATGGTGGGGGTGCTGACGATCCCGCTGCTGGTCGTTTTCACGCGTGCGATCGGGGGCAGGATGCTGCGCGAGTTCCGTACGGTGCGTGAGCGGACGGCCTCGCTCGCGGACGTGCTGGAGGAGAATCTGGCGGGGATCAAGGTGATCAAGGCGTTCGCGAAGGAGGATGCGGAGAGTTCGGCGGTGCGCCGTGCGAACGAATCGCATTATCACAGCCGGATGGCGGTGATCCGGTGGATGTCGCTGTTGTTTCCGGGCACGTTTCTGATCAACAGCCTGGCGGTGGTCGTGGTTCTGTTTCACGGCGGGTTGCTGGTGATGAAGGGGCTGATGACGATCGGGACGCTTACGGCGTTCGTGTTCTATCTGCGGCGGTTTCTGGAACCGATCCTGCAGATGGTGCGCATGACGGAGCAGGGCGGCCAGTTTGTGGCGGGGATCGAGCGGTTCTTCCAGTACATGGACATTGAGGCGGACATCCGCGCGCGGCCGGGCGCGGTGGATCTGAAGGCGGTACGCGGGGAGGTCGCGCTGGAGGCGGTGCAGTTCCGGTACGACCGGCTTCCGGTATTGAGCGGGGTGTCGCTGACGGCGTCGCCGGGCCAGACGGTGGCGCTGGTGGGGCCGAGCGGGGCGGGGAAGACGACGATCACGCGGCTGATCCCGCGGTTCTACGACCCGTTCGAGGGCCGTGTGCTGGTGGACGGCCGGGACGTGCGGGACATCCAGCTGCGCGCGCTGCGGTCGCACATCGGGATGGTGATGCAGGACGACTTCCTGTTCTCGTCGACGGTGGCGGAAAACATCGCCTACGGCCGGCCGGGTGCGAGCCGGGCGGCGATCGAGGAGGCGGCGCGCCAGGCGAATGCGGAGGTTTTCATCCGCGCGCTGCCGGCCGGGTACGAGACGGAGATCGGGAAACGCGGCGTGAAGCTGTCGGAAGGGCAGCGGCAGCGGATTTCGATTGCGCGCGCGTTGTTGAAGGACCCGCCCATTCTGGTGCTGGACGAGGCGACGTCCTCGGTGGATTCGGAGACGGAGCAGCTGATCCAGCAGGCGTTCGAGGAGCTGCGCAAGGGGCGGACGACGTTTGTGATCGCGCACCGGCTCTCGACGATCACGAGCGCCGACCAGATCCTGTTCGTGCAGGACGGCCGGATTATCGAGCGCGGCACGCACAAGGAACTGCTCGAGCGGGACGGGCAGTACGCGCGGTTCTACCGGATTCAGTTTGCGGGGATGGCGCGGCCGATGGACGCCGTGGCGTGAGGGGCGGCGAGTGTGGGGCGGGAGCCGGGAAGAGTGGAAGGGTGGAAGAATGTGCGCGGGCGAGGACGCGCCGCGTGAGGGCGGGTTTTCGAGCAAGTTCCCGGGTAGGTTCTCGAGCAAGTCTTCCGGCAAGCCGTGCCCGGCGAAGCCCGACAGGCGAAGGCGGGCCTTCGGTCAAGTTGGAGGGGCGGCGAGGTTGCCGCGGTAGAGGAGATCGACGACATTGCGCACGTAGTGTTCGTCGCTGAGTCCGTCGGTGGCTTCGGGCGGGAACGGGACGATGGCGTGCATGTAGGCGCGCACGTCGGCGAACAGTTCCAGGCGCGCCTCCGGCCCGAGCGTATCGCGGCGCAGGAGTGCCTGCAGGGCGACGCCGGCCTCCTGGGGCGAGACGTTCTGGCGCAAACGCGCGGCGAGGTGCGGGTAGTCGCGGAACGAGTTGTACTTGCCGGTGAGCGTGCGGTCGATGTCCGGTTCGGCGACGCGCGGGTGGCGGATGACGATGGTGTTGGCGACGAGGTCGCCGAGCCGTTGCCCGCGGGCGCTGAAGAAGGCGGCCAGCCCGCCGACGAGATAGGCGACGGGCAGCGCGTCGACGACGCGCAGCAGGTTTCGGATTACGACCTGCGTGAACTGGAGGCGCAGCCCTTGCGCGTCCATGACCTGCAGCCGGAACAGGCGTTTGCCCAGCGTCTGTCCGCGCCAGTACCATTCCAGAACGATCGGATACCCCAGGGATACGACGAAGGAAGCGACCATGGCGACCCCGGTCGCCAGGTCCGGGCCCAGCAGCCCGGCGATCTGTATGACGGCGCGCACGAGGGTGGTAGCGAGCGTGATGCAGGCCGTGTCGACGGCCAGGGCCAGGAATCGGGAGAGCGGACTGGCGAGCACGAGCGGGAAGCTGATGCCTTCCGGCGTTCGGATCGTGAGTGTTTTGTAGCGCGGCAAGGTCATGTTGCACCTGCCGATTCCCGGCCCGTGTCCGCGGGGCCGGGCGGTGCCTTTCGCCCGGCGAGCGTAAGGAACAGGACCAGGGCGACGAGTTCGACGGACCCGAACGTGATCTTCACCCAGTAGGGCAGGACGGGTTCGTGGTACTGCGAGAAAAAGGATTCGATGACGCCGGCCCAGGCGAGCAGCAACGCGATCCCGGCCACGAGCGTGACGAGGTCGCCGGTGACGTCGCGCAGGCGTGCGCGCAGCGGTTTCCGCGTGCGCCGGCCGATGAGTGCGCCGGCCAGGACGAGGCCGGCCTGGCCGCTGAGCAGGACGGCGGGGATCTCGACGGAGCCGTGCGGCAGGAGCCAGCCCACCAGGAACGCGGTTTCGCCGGCGAGCACATAGTCGATCGCGACGACGCCGAGAATGACGCCGTGCCAGAAGACGTAGAGGATCGTGCCGATGCCCCACGTCAGGCCGAGCCCGAACTGGACGAGGCAGACGCGGATGTTGTGCGTCATGAGGAAGGCGGCGAACTGGGAGCGCTCTCCCGCCAGCCGGTCGCGGACGGCTTCCTCTTCGTCGGCGACGCGGTCGGAGGGGTGCCGCATCAGGTGTTCGAAGCCGGCGGGCAAGAGCATGTATTTCGCGCCGGGGTCGAGCTTGACGGCCGCGACGGCGAACAGGGCGCCGAGCAACGTGACGGCCGTGACCAGTTGGAAGGCCCGGCTGTGGCGGCGGAAGGTGCGCGGGAAGGTGCAGACGAACCAATGCAGCGGCCGGAACCGGTGCGGCTTCTCGCGCGTTTCGTGAATCTCGCCGTAGGCTCTGGCGACGAGCGTTTCGAGATAGGTGCGCGTTTCGCGTTCGGCGGCGAAGGTGGCGATCCTGGCCAGGTCGGCCGAAACGCGTTCGTACAGGTAGTGGAAACGAGCGAGCTCCACCATTTCCATCCGGCCGTACGGGTCCCGCTCCTGGCGGGCGAGGATCTGCTCCAGCTCCTCCCAGTACCCCCGCTCCGCATCCACGAACTTGCGGACATCAATGATCATTGTATTCGCCTGCCCTCATCTCGTGGCCCTGGAGTGTTGGAGTGTTGGAGTATTGGAGTATTGGAGTATTGGAGTGCTGGAGTACTTGCAGCTTAGAGCCGCATGACTAGCGTACAGTGTAGACAGCATTGCTCTCCTTCACAACAAGATGGTCGATCCAGTCGCCCTGTTGCTTTTTTCGCTCCAAGCTTTCAACCAGTTTCAGCAGGCCATTTTCAATCTTGTAAGCCAAGGCGTCCAGTTGTTCGAACTGCTCCTCGCTGATCTGCTTAGCGTGTTTGCACGCGTGGTTGCCGGAGACAGATTCTCCCATTGACCCAAGTGCGTAGTTCAGGTGCTGGAGGTACTCTGAGATAGAGCGCCTGCAGTATCCTTCCGCGATATTCCTGTGGACACTGTCGCCCGAGGCGATTGCCTGCGACGCCACTCTCTTCAATTCGAAAGCGAACGAACGGTAGACCTCGCACACCATGCCATAGTACTGGATGGTATCTTGCCACACTCTCAGTTGCTGGTAGCCTCTGTTCTTGTTTTTCCTGACACCTGCACGCATCTGTGCTTCCTCCGATTTGTCCTCGCTACGTGCCGGCTCGCACATCAGTGCACTACTCCAACACTCCACTACTCCACTACTCCAACACTCCACTACTCCAACACTCCACTACTCCAACACTCCACTACTCCAACACTCCAATCTCACAGCGCCTGTCGTTGTTTGATGTTGAGGTACTGGGAGACGAGTTGGGCGGCCAGTTTTTCGTCGTCGGACAGCGTGAGGGCGACCCCGCGGCGCTGGAGCGCCTTGCCGAGTTCGCGCAGGCTGCTCCAGCGCATGTGCTCGCCGAGCCGCCGGTAGAGCTCGTCTTTTTCGCGCGGCTCGGCGCCGGAGAACAACGGGCCGGTGCCGGGCGGCAGAATCATGTTCACCATCACCAGGTGCTGGCGGCGGATGAGTTCGGCGTTTTTCATGAACGATTCGGCGAGCATGGGGTCGGCGAGATCGGTGAGGAACATGAGCAGGGCGCGGCGGCGCAGGTTGACCCGGATGAAGGCGCACAGGTCGTCGAAATCGGGCGTGACGATCTGCGGGGTGAGCGTATAGAGCGCGTCGCGGCAGGCGTTGTAGTGGCCGCGCCCGCCGCCGGCGCGGATGGAGCGGCGGACTTTGTCGCTGAAGCTGACGATGCCGAACAGGTCGCCCTGTTTTTCCGCGGCGAGGCACAGGACGAGCGCGGCGGTGATGAAGCGTTCGAGCGCTTTGTCCTCGCCGGACGGCCTGGCGGCGAGCCGCGAGGAATCGATGACGACGTAGACTTCCTGGGTCCGCTCGATCTGGTAGAGCTTGGTGACGGGGCGGCCGCGCTTGGCGGTCGCCTTCCAGTGCACGTCGTCGTAGCTGTCGCCGGGAATGTATTCGCGCAGCTTCTCGAAGTCGCGGCCCTGCCCGACCATCCGCTGGAGGTGCATGCCGTAGTTGCCGCGGTTGAGGAAGAGGGCGGCGAGGCTTTTTCGTTCGCGGGCGAGGTTGGGGTAGACGCGCAGTTCGGTTCGCGCGGGTGAGACCCCCGTCGCGTCCCAGAACCCGAGCGGCGAGCTGCAGGCGAAGTGGCATCGGTTGATGAGGTAGCGGCCGCGGGCGGTTGGCGTGCAGGGCCATTCGATGCGGGAGAGGCGGGAATCGGCGGGCAGCCGGACGGCGAGTTCCTCGTTTTCGGAGCGGATCTCCGGCGGGAGCGGCAACCCGATCCGGAGTTGGCGGCTGCCGCCGGCCTCGTTCGCGATCTGGACGGGGAGGCGGCCGTCGCGGTCTTTGGACAGGCGAACGACTTCCGGCAGCGCGACGCGGATGGTGCGGGTGCGCCGGTGCGCGGCGACGGCGTCGCCGGCGGCGAGGACGGCGAGCCCGGCGAGCAGGACCTGCCAGAGCGCGATCATCTCGGGCGCGATTGCGCCGAGCGCCGCGAACGGGAGCAGCAGCGCGGTCCAGATCAGCAGCCTGTTGTTCGGAGCGATCATAAGGATCAACGCGGCACGGCGATCTCCTGCAGGATTTCGCGGATCACTTCGGGCACGGTGAGCCCCTCGATTTCGAATTCGGGCCGCAAAATGATGCGATGGGCGAGGACGGGCACGGCCATGTCCTTGATGTCGTCCGGGGTCGCGAAATCGCGGTCGGCGAGCGCGGCATAGGCCCGGCTGGCGAGGAGCAGCGCCTGTGTGGCGCGCGGGCCGGCTCCGACGAGGATGCTGCCGTGCTGCCGGGTCTGGCGGATGATATCGACGATATAGGCGAGCAACTCCTCGCGCACGGTGATGGTGAGCAGGCTTTCGCGCAGTGCGGCGAGTTCGTCGTGCGAGACGACGGGCTGGACGGCGCCGCTGGCGAGGACGGCCTCGGGCGCGTCGCGGCCGAGCATGCGCTGGGCGAGTGCGAGCTCCTCGTCGCGTTCGGGGCAGCCCATGGGGATCTTGAACATGAACCGGTCCTTCTGCGCCTCGGGCAGGGGATAGGTGCCTTCGTACTCGATCGGGTTCTGGGTGGCAAAGACGGTGAAGTTGGGCGAGAGCGGGTGTGTCTCGCGGTCGATGGAGACCTGTCGTTCCTGCATGGCCTGCAGCAGCGCCGACTGCGTCTTGGCGGGGGCGCGGTTGATCTCGTCGGCGAGCAGGAAGGTGGTGAAGACGGGCCCCTTCACGAGGGTGAAGGCGTTTTCTCTGAGGTTGAACACGTTGGTGCCGGTGATATCGGCGGGCATGAGGTCGGGCGTGAACTGGATACGCTGCGTGTCGCAGCCGAGCACCTTGCCGAGCGTGCGCACGAGCAGCGTCTTGGCGACCCCGGGCACGCCTTCGATCAGGGCGTGGTTGTTGGTGAAGATGGTGATCAGGGCCATGTCGACCACGGCCTGCTGGCCGATGACGACTTTTGCCGTTTCCTGCCTGGCCTCGGCCAGGATCTGTTTGAGCCGTTCGGTACTCATGCCGTTCATCTCCTTTGCGGGCGTCCCCCGCGCATTACGAGGGGCGGCCCGCTGCGTAGTGGCGTTTCTCCTTCAGAATCCGTTGCATGTCGTTGTAAGCCCTGACGGGATCCTTTTCGCGGCGCGGCCTGGCCTTTTCCTGTTCGGCGACGGCGCGCATGCGCGCGGCCCTGGCCTCGAGCTCGCGGGACAGGCGCCCGCACGCCTTCTCCCATTCGGCGAGACAGACGTCGAGGATCCGGTCGGTTGTCACATTGCGGCGCAACAGGTTGATCAGCCCGGACGCGGCGCCCTTGCCTTCGGCGGCGGCGCCGGCGAGCGTGGCCGTGCGGGCCTCGGCGGCTGGAACGAGGCTGACGCTCTGGCGCCACACGAACAGGCCGGCGAGGAGCAGCAGCCCGATCGCGAACGCGTGCAGCCGGTAACGACGAATGGCGGCGGCGGTTCCCTTCGCTTCCGACAGGCCGTGGTGATACTCGTCGAACACGGCCGCCGTGCGCCCGCCCAGCAACCAGACGAGGAGGTTGGGGTAGCGCTTGCTCTTCAGGGCTTCGTTGGAGACGAAGTACGACAGCGTGGAGAGCACCAGCGAGCCCTGCCCGATGCGGCGTTCGATGACGACGGGACAGCCGTCCCGGGCGTAGACGGTTTGCCAGTCGGCGGGCAGGTCCGTGAACGTCAGGCTGGAGTGGCATACGACCGACTCCGGCAGCCCGACGCCGGCGTAGCCGGGTTCGAGACCGGCCGTGGCGCCGGCCGGCAGGGGGTCGGCCCTGAAGTCAAAGTTCCAGAACTCCTGAAGACGCACGGCGTCGCGGGCGGCTCTGGCGACCCGGCCCGGCTTGGGCTCGGTTTCATCCTCGACCGCCTCTTCGCGGTCGCCGTCCGGTTCGGCGGCGGGATGCTTGCTTCGGGGTTTGCGTTCGGATTCGCCGGAGTCGTCGCTGTCCGAGTCGTCGAAATTCCACGCTTCGAGGTCTTTCCGGGCCTGGGCCGGCAAGTAGGTGACGACGATTCGGCCGCCTTTGCTCATGAAGCGCTGGAGATAGCCGGCGGCGTCGCGGGGCAGGCCGGGCGAGAGCAGGCCGAGGGAACCAGCCCACGCGGGCGCGACGCCGAGGAAGAGACAGACGGACTGCGGCTCGAACTGCCACTGCGGCCAGGGGTCGTAGTTGCGGGCGACCCGCACGCGGCCGGACGCGTCGAGGCTGTGGTAGAAGACCTGGGTTCCGAGCGGGTCGGCGCGCCGGGAGGAATAGGGCGGGTACAGATCGCCGGCGGCGAACCGGAGCAGAAAGAGCTGCACGACGCCGGCGACCAGCAGCAGGCCGAGTCCGATTCCGACGGCGACGGGCAATCTGTCAGTGTTTTTCTTCTTCATCTTGGCAGATCTGGCCGTGGTTATGGGTGAAGAGGGCCAGGATCTCCTCCGATACGGGGTGCATGCCGTACCACGTTTTTTCGAAGATGGCGACGTTTTGGTCGAACGCGTGCAGCAGCGTTGGCCGGTCGTGCGCGTGGCGGCGCAATTCGCGCATGTACTCGCGGTTCGACTTGTGCCTGGCGATCGCGATGCGTTCGGCGCGGCCGAGCGCGGCGAGGCAGGCGAGGTACATGGCGCGCAGCGCGAGGCGCAGCTCGCCGCGGGCGGCCAGGTCGCGTGCCAGGCGCATCCATTCGTCGGCCGGCCGTTCATCGGCGGTGACGTTTTCGTCGAGAATATCCGGCGCGAGCGGCACGGCGGTCGCGGCGATCACGCCCGCCTTACCGCGGTTGCGCCAGACGCGGAAGAGGAGGAAGGCCAGAATCGCGGCCGTGACGACGAGCAGCACGACGACGAGCCGGCGGACCCCGCCCTGCCAGTTGCCGCGCGTGCGCGCGCCGCCGCCGCTGGGTGTGTTCTCCATCATCCATTCGAAGAACCGCCGGACCCAACGCCGAACGGCGCGGGCGCCTTTTCGCAGCCACTGCCCGAGCTTCGCGAGCCAGGCACCGAGGATCCCGGGCTCGGCATCGGCGCTGCGGATCGTCTCGCGCGGGAGCCGCCAACTGTACTCCGGGCGCTGGATCACCTCGTCGATGGCCCGGTTCAGTTCAGGCGGCGTCACGCCGCCGAGCGGGTCGGAGCGGGCGGGCGGGTCGGAACGGGCGGGCGGGGCGCCCGACGCGGGAAGGGCCGGGGCGCACGCGAGCAGGCAGAGGACCAGGCATGTCTGCCGTCCCGCTCTGAACGTGGGCGTCATCGGTGTGGAATGGGGCTTGCGGCTTTTCACGTGAGCGCGTTCCTCCGCTGTTCGCCGAGCACGCGCAGCTGCACGCGCAGGTCCTCCGCGGAGCGCAGGGAGTCGTCGTGGAAGGAGCGCAGCGTATACACGGCTTTGACGAACGGGTCCAGGCAAAGGTAGGCGACGGCATAGACGGTGAGCAGGAACGTCGAGGTGAAGATCCAGTGCCAGCCGCTGATCGTGAAGGCGGTCTGCACGCCGAGCAGAATGCGCAGGAGAAACGGGAGCAGCGCGAGGCAGGCGCCGATATTGGCGGCGAGCATGCAGCCGAGCGGGGAGAACGGCAGGACGAACGTCATCATGAGGGCGTAGCCGAACAGGAACCAGAGAAAGCCCCGGAGCGGAAAATAGCCGGGCCAGGCGGCCAGGAGCAGGCGCACGCCGCCGAAGGCGACGAGCATGCCGGCGGCCAGTATCCAGGGGCTGAGCAGCCAGACGACGACCATATGCGTTTTCATGTCGTGGAAGGCGCGGCGCCATGCGCGGCCGAGCAGGCCGCGGGCGTGGGCCGGGTCGCCGTCGCCGAGCACGGTGAGGTTCTGATAGAACGCGTAGAGCGGAATGAAGAGGACCGGCACGATCAGAGCAGCGGGGAGCACGACGAGGCCGAGCGGCTGGGCGGCGGTCTGGGCGGCGGCGACGCGCGCGACGCGCGCGAGGGGCCAGGCGGGACCGGGCGTGTGAGCGAGCTCGGCGCGGAGCCGCGCGCAGAAGACCGTCTGCCAGCATTTCATCCAGATGAAGAGGCCGGCGAGCGCGAAAGAGCCGGCGAAACAGCGCGGGTAGGCGAACGCGCCGCGGCTCATATCGGTCCAGAAGTAAAGCAGCCCGATGACGAAGGGCACCGTGCCGACGTAATAGCTGGCCAGCGTGCCGGGCGCCGCGCCGCGCACGGTCTGGAGCGCCTCGTCGATGCGCTCGATGACGCCCGGACTGCCGGTCTTTCGGCCGCGGCTCATTGGGAACCCTCCCCCGATTGGACGGCTTGCGGCCAGAGCGTGCCTTCGTGGAATTCGCTCGGCGAGCGGAGCAGCGCGCGGCCCGCGCAGTAGAAGAGGAACCAGAGCAGGAAGAACCCGCCCGCGGCGCGGAGCCCGGCGAAGACGGAGCGCAGGGCGCGCCGGCGTTGTTCCTGTTTGCGGGTGAGCCTGGCGAGGCAGCCGGCGCACAGGACGCGGTCCTGGTGTTCGGTGACGCATTCGCGACAGAAGAAGCGTCGGCATTCCGGGCAGCGGGCGACGGCTTCGCGCTGCAGGTGGTTGAAGCAGCGCTGCCTGGCTATGTCGAGCGGCGGTTCCATGTGCGGGCGGTCAGTGTAGCATGATCGTGCCGTGCCGTCGAGTGCGGCCATGCGCCCGCTGTGAGTTGGGCGCCCGGCGGTTTTTCGACAGGCTCAACGCCCGCCTTGAGGCTTCCACGCCGGCGCGCCGTTGCCTCGGCTTGCGTCAGCCCTGAAGCGGCGGCATGGCGGGGCCGGGACAGGACGCGGGTGGCGGTTCGGATCTCCGTGCTCCCGGCTCCCTGAAGATGAAGAACACGGCACCCATCAGGCACAGCGCGGCCCAGACGTAGTTCCATGACCACGCTTGCCGCATGTAGAGGATGGCAAAGGGGACGAACACGGAGAGCGTGATGACCTCCTGAATGATCTTGAGCTGGGACAGCGAAAGGACGGTATAGCCGATCCGGTTGGCGGGCACCTGGAAAAGGTACTCGCACAGCGCGATGCTCCAGCTCACGAGTGCGGCGACAAGCCACGGCTTGTGGCCCAGATTCCGCAGGTGCGCGTACCAGGCGAATGTCATGAACGTGTTGGAAATCGTCAGCAAAACCACTGCCCGTATGACTGCATGCATGTTGTTCCCCTTGCCGAACGGCCCGTGTGCGCAAAGGATAACAAAGCAACCAGTCGCTGTCATCCGGGGGGGG
>JAFGHX010000176.1 GCA_016929905.1 Kiritimatiellia bacterium | reverse complement strand
TGGGGAAAGAGATTTCCAACGGATGAATGGACGGCAGCGGATGGGGAAAGAGATTTCCAACGGATGAATGGACGGCAGCGGATGGGGCTCAGCCTTATTTGCCCGTCTTGCTTTGCACCATTCGTTGCGGCGCATTCACCCGCTGGAAGTTGTCTCTCCAGCATCGGTTGCGGCGCATCCATCCGCTGGAATCCCTCCGCGAAACCACTTGCGCCGGCGTGGGATTCGCCACTAGACTGCACGGAGCGTGGGGCAGAAGGATGGGAGTCCGGATCGAGGGTGGCGAAGGACGGCGATGGGCGCAACCAACCGCATAGTCGTATTGGATGACGATCCCACGGGGATCCAGACGGTCCACGGCTGCACGCTGCTGACGCGATGGGACCCGGCCTCTTTGCGCCTGGCGTTTGAAGACACGGTTCCCTTTTTTTATGTCCTGACGAACACGCGCGCCCGCACGCGGGAGAAGGCGAAACGCATCGTTTCGGAGATCGTGCGCAACGTCCTGGCGCTCAATCGGGAATTTGGCGATTCCCTCATCTTCATCAGCCGGTCGGACTCCACGCTGCGGAGCCACTTTCCCGTCGAGGTCCGTGCCATCCTGGAGGCGGTCAACAGGGAACAGGGCCAGCCGGTCGACGCGGTGTTCCTGGTGCCGGCTTTTTTCGAAGGGGGGCGGCTGACGGCGAACGACGTACACTACCTGATCGAGGGCGATCGGCGCATTCCGACCTCCGAAAGCGAGTTCGCCAGGGATTCCGTGTTCGGGTACAGCACGTCGCACCTGCCGCGTTATATCGAGGAGAAGACGCAGGGCGCGGTGAAGGCGGAGAGCGTGCAGAGCGTTTCGCTCGAGATGCTGCGTTCGGCCGATACGACGCCGTTCGCGCGGTTTCTCGACGGACTGCGTGGCGGGGGGTACGTCGCGGTCAACGCGGAAGACTACGCCGATCTCGACAGGTTCGCAGCCGGCCTGCTCTCCGCGGCGGCGGCCGGCAAACGGTTTGTTTTCCAGAGTGCGGCTTCGCTCGTCAAGGCCCTGGCGAAGGTGCCGGACAAGCCGCTCCTGGGCGGCGAGATCCTGCGGCGCCGCGGCCGGGGGCTCTTTGTCGTCGGCTCGCACGTCAAGAAGAGCACCCATCAGCTCCAACGCCTGCTGGCGACGCCCGGCGTCGAAGGGCTCGAGCTGGGCGTCGCGCAGATTCTCGCCGGGCCGGAGCCGCTTCTGGGCTCGTCGGTTGAGCGGGTCCTGCGCGTATGGCAGGCGGGCCGAACGCCGGTCGTCTATACCTCGCGCCGCGAACGGCAATTCCCGTCGAAAGAAGAGCGACTGAGCGCCGGTGAGCGGATTTCGGGCTTCCTCGTGCAGCTCGTGCGCGGGATGCCGGAGCCGCTCTCGTTCCTGGTCGCCAAGGGCGGCATTACGTCGCATGACATTCTCGTTGACGGCTTGGGTGTCAGCCGGGCGACCGTGCTGGGGCAGATCCTGCCCGGGGTTCCCGTCGTGAGAGTGCCCGAAGGCAATCGTTTCGCCGGCATGCCCTACGTGATTTTTCCCGGCAACGTGGGCGGCGACGACGCCCTCGTGCAGGTGTTCGGGAAGCTGGGGTAGCGGGCGAGGTCGGCCTGTGCCGTTGAGCCGGGATCGCAGATGAGCAAAGAAACCGAGACGTCCACCCCCGCCGCCCGCCGCCGGCGGTTCGCGTACGAATTCCACAAACCGCGCCTCGATGCCTCGGCAAAACAAGGGGTCAAGACCTATCGAGGCTATCCGGAACTCATGCGGCAGAAGTTCGTCTTTCCTTCGGATAGCTACTCGCTGTTCATCCACCGCGTGCGGCACAAGATCTTCACCAACCTGAAGCAGGAGATGGTCTTTCAGGCCAACCACCCCCGCCTGCATTACTGTATCGTCGGGCGGGGCACGCTCGTCAGCGAGGACCGCACGGTCGAATACAGGCCCGGGCGCCTCTTCACGCTGAGTCGGGAGACCGGCGCCTACCGCGCCCGGGAGAAAGCCGGCGAGTTCGAGAGCTTCTTCATGGAATTCGACATCGAGGACCACGTCTTCCGCGAGAGCCGGATCGAGGAGATCAGAAGCGTCCGCGCCGTGCGCGTGCCTTCCCTCTATGTCGACCTGCCCGCGGCGCGCCGCGCGCTGTTCGAGGCCGAACTGTTCAGACTGGTCGAAATCATGTACGACCGCCCGCCCAGCTACCCCTTCCGCGCCAGACAGCAACTCCTGGCTATTCTCAGCCTGTGCCTCGAGTGGGACTACGTCCGCCTCGTGAATCTGAGGAAGGAGAATGTCGACACCCAGTGGCACCATTACCTGTGGGTCGAAAAGGCGAAGCGTTTCATGCACGAACAGTATCCCGGCAAGCTCTCTCTGCGCGATATCGGACAGCACGTCGGCGTCGATCCCGGATACCTGAATCAGATCTTCCAGCGCGAGTCGGGCCTGACCCTGAACCAGTATCTGAACGACGTTCGGATCCAGAAGGCGAAAAGCCTGATGGCCGACGGCGTGACCCATGTGACCGACATCGCACTCCAGACCGGGTTCCAGACCTCATCCTACTTCTCGAAATGCTTCCGCACCGCCACCGGCACCTCTCCCTCCGCGTATATCCGTGGGCTCTGAGACTTGCTCGAGAACTTACTCGGGAACTTGCTCGAACGAGTTCTCCAGTAGGTTCTCGATCCCGTTCCTTGAGGAGCGTGCAAATTCACGTATTTTACAATTCTAACAACTAAAAATGGGAGATGTTGTGCTCAAAATCATGCTATTTTTATATTCAGGGCCCCGAAGGCATGCCCGATACTCGGGGGGTGGATCCAAACAGGAGGTGTTTGTCGATGAGCCGAAAACCGGATCCCATGGACTATTCGCCATTCTGGCGGCCGTACCGGGAGGATTTGAGCCGGGTGTACGATTGCCTGCCGTTCCACGCGGGGTACGGGGATCTGTTGCGGAACACGGAAGTGTTGGCCTACTTGATCCGCAGCTACACGGTCTACGAGATGACGTGCGGGGCATTAGGGCATCCGGGCGGCAGTCTGTCGGAGGTGGAACTGCTGGCCGTGCTGTACAACTACGTTCTACGGTTCAAGCCGGGCGACCCGGGCTGGGGGATGCGCGACGTCTTTTACCTGTCAAAATGCCACGCCTGTCCGTCGCAGTACACGGCGCTGGCGCTGTTCGGATATTTTCCGATCTCGGATTTGAAGGGGTACGGCTACTGGGATTCCCACCTGGAATCGCACCCGGACTGCCTCCGCACGCCGGGCATCGAGATCAGCGGCGGATCGCTGGGTCAGATTCCCGGGGTGGCGGTCGGCCGTGCGCTGGGCATCCGCCGGAACGGTCCCGATCACAACGACCGGATGGTGTACGTGTTGATCGGCGACGGCGAATGCAACGAAGGCTCCGTGTGGGAAGCGTTCATGGCCGCCGGCCAGTACCGGTTGGACAACGTCCTATTCATCATCGACAACAACAAGGTACAGGCAAAGGGGTTCGTGAGCCTGGACATGGGGGTGGAGCCGCTGGCCGACAAACTGGCGGCGTTCAACCACGACGTGCACGAGATCGGGAACGGCCATGACGTATCGGAGCTTGTCAATCTGTTCACGACCCTGCGCCAACAGCGGCGCGGCAGGCCGATTTCGCTGGTGGTCAACACGGTCAAGGGGAAGAAAGTGCAGGAATGCCAGTACAACCCGAACTGGCACACCTCTGCGCCGCGCAGCGTGGAAGCCGCACAGGGCTGGCTGCACGAGTTATGGCTGCAGGACGGGAAACGGCTGGGCATACCCGAAGCATTTCCCGCCGCGCTCGGCGGAGCCATTGAGGTCATGCCGCCGGTGCACGACAATCCCGACAGGATTTCCGAGAAACAGGCTTAGTGTTCCCGAGCATTCAGGAGGGTAGCACCATGGCGCAATTCACCATACCGGACAGGGCGAAGACCAAGGAGATGCGCTACCAGATGGGGCACGCGCTCGCCGAGCTTGCCGAGGCGCACCCCAACATCGTGGCGTTGGACGCCGACCTGCGCAGTTCGACGGGGCTGCACATCTTCGAGCATTTCCATCCCGGCAAGTTCGTGAAGGTCGGCATTGCCGAGCAGAACCTGATCGCCGTCGCGGCCGGCCTGTCGCAGGAAGGGTACATCCCGTTCCCGTGCACATTCGACGCGTTCTGCAGGCGGTTCATGGACCAGCTTTACGTCACGGTGGCCTACGGCAATCTGAACGTGAAGATACTCGGCGCCTACGTGGGGTTGTTTACCGGCAAGGCGGGCGCCACACACCAGAGCGACAAGGAGCTGGGCCTCCTGCTGCGGATTCCGAACCTCACGATTGTCGAGCCGGGCTGCAACGACGAGATGGCGCAAGCGCTGCGATGTGCCGTCGAGACGCCGGGCCCGTTCTATATCCGCATTGTCCGCTGCGAAGTGGAACACAACGAAATCGGCGCCGGCTACACCTTTCGGCTCGGCAAGGGCGTGACGGTTGTGGACGAGGGCGCCGATATCGGGTTGGTCTGCACCGGCTACATGGTCAAGACCGCGAAGATCGCGGCCCGCAAACTGGCGGCGAAAGGCATCAAGGCCCGTGTCGACCATCATCCTTCGCTGAAACCGTTCGACAGGGAACTGCTTGACGACATGGCCGCGAAGGTTCCGGCCATCGTCACCCTGGAGAACCATTGCGTGAGCGGGGGCCTGTACTCGCTGGTGGCCGAGGCGCTCGCGGCACGCGGCGCGGGCGTTCCCGTGGGGGCGGTGGGTTCGGACCCGGATGACTTCATCCACACCGGCCACGTGAACGATCTGCTCTTCCGCTACAAGATGACGTCCGACGACGTCGTGGCGAAGGCGGAGGCGACGCTCGCGCTGAGGAGGTCCGCATGAAGAAGACGGAAGACGTGCCGCTGTACGACGTCCTGGAACTCAGCATCAAACAGGAGCGCCGGCCGAAGAACCCGTTCGAGTTGCCGGTCCGCGCGCTGTTCAGCGACGCGGCAGGCGCGCGCACGGAGGTTTGCGGTTTCTACGACGGGGACGACACCTACAAAGTCCGCTTCATGCCCGGGCAACTCGGGCGTTGGGAGTACGTCGTCCGGGTCGGGGAAAAAGCCGTTCGGCACGGCGCCTTCTGCTGCACGCCCTCGTCTCTGCCCGGCCCGCTGCGCGTGGATTCGGCCCATCCGAACCACTTCCTGTTTGCCGACGGCACGCCTTTCTACATGCTGGGCAACACGGCCTACAACGCGATTGCCGCCTACCGCCATGCGGAGGACCGGTTCTGCCGGTTTCTGGATTACTATGCCGAACGCCGGTTCAACTGGAACCGGTTCTTCCTGCAGCAGACCACATGGCCGACGCTGGGCGACGTCGTCTGGCCCTGGGGCGGCAGCGCCGCCAGCCCCGACTTCGCCGCGTTCAGCCTGCGCACGTTTCGCGACGCGGAGGGCGTCATCCGGGAGATGGCGCGCCGCGGCATGGTGGCGTCCGTCATCCTGCTGCATCCGTTCGATGAACCGTTCAAGCCGGACGTGATCGGCGCGGAAAAGATGGCCGTCTGCAAAGCCTACTTCCGGTACGCGGTGGCGCGGCTTGGCGCGTACTGGAACGTCGTGTGGAACGTCGCCAACGAGTGGCATCGCGGCCACAGCTTCACCTACGACGAGATGGACGAACTGGGGCGCTGCCTGCACGTGCTGGACCCGTACGAGCGGCTGACCGCCTGTCACCACTACGGTCGGTTCGAGTTCCACGACAAGGAGTGGACGGACATGTCCAGTCTCCAGGAGCGCGGAACACCGTTCGAGATGAACCGAACCATTCTCCAGAACGGAGGGTTCGGCAAGCCGGTGTTGAACGAGGAATACGGATACGAGTTGGACACGATCAAACCGCCGAACGACCCGGACAACGTGCGGCAGGATCACTGGGCCATCGCGATGGCGGGCGGCTACGGGACGTACGGCGACAAGACGAAGGGGCCGAAAATCGCGGTGTACTTCTCGTGCAATCTCGACGACGCCGTCGGTACCGCCGTGCCGGACGCGCTCCGGCACCTGCCGGCGTTCATGGAGCGCACGCCCTACCGGCACATGCAGCCGGGCAATCACTTCGTCTCCGGCTGCAATGCCGAGGAAGTCTTCTGTCTCGCCGCGCCCGGCCGCGAATACGTCGTCTACATGGCGAAGGGCCAGGCCGTCACCGTGAACCTGACCCATGTGCGCGGAACGGTGCTGGCGGCGTGGTACAACCCCCGCACGGGCGAGCGGACCCACGCGGGCGAGTTCGTCGTGCCGCAGAGCCGGGAAGAGGTCCCCCCCGAGGCGGTCGGCAAGGCCGGCACCGTCCGCATCACGAACCACCACCACCCGACGTTCGCGGCGCCGGACCAGGAAAACGATTGGGTGCTGCACCTGCGGAGAATGGATAGCGAATAGTGTACGTTTGAAGTGGAACGAAGATCGGGATGATGTTCAGCGGATGAATGGACGGCCGCTGATGGGATTTGGAATAGGATCTGCATCCGTTGCGGTTCATTCATCCGTTGGAGAAACTCCCCGCGCGCTGGGGAAGCGCAAGGAGCGAAGCCGTGTTTGATCCCATTGACCTGTTCGGCCTGTACATGAAGGTGACGGGGGTCCCGACGCTGGAGGCGGCGCGCGCCGCCGATCCGCGGCTCCAGGGCAAGAGCCTGGGGCTGGTGAACGGCTCGTCGTGGATCGCGTTGTGGGCCACCTATTTCGGCCGGCAGATCCTGCCGGGCGTCAAGCTGGTGAACGTGGGCAACGAAGCGGTCCAGCTCAATTTCATGAACGCGCACCATAAGGGCGAACCGTGCCCGCCGCCGGTCAACATCGAGCTGTTTGTGCGGTACGCCGAGGACCTCGTCGCCCTGTGGCCGGTGGACGCGGTGCTGATTACCTGTTCGACCATGAACCGTGCCGCGGGCGCCGTGAAGGACGCCATGGCCCGGCACGGCGTGCCGGTTGTCCAGATCGACGAGCCGATGATGGAGCGCGCCGTGGCCAACGGCGGCCGGATTCTGGTGGTGGCCACGCATGGGCCCACCGTCAAGAGCACCCAGGCGTTGCTGCGTGAGACGGCGGACCGGATGGGCATGCAGGTCTCTTTTGCGGGGGCAACCGTGGAAGAGGCCTTCGAGCGGCTCGGCGCCGGCGATATCGCCGGGCACAACGAAGCCATTGCCGGCGCCATTCGGGAGGCGTGCGTTGGGGAGAAGATCGACGTGGTCGTGCTGGCCCAGCTCTCGATGACGGTGTTCAAGCTGTCGTACCCGGATTGTCGGGCGGCGTTCGGCGTCGAGGTGCTGACCAGTGGCGAAACCGGATTCGAGAGAGTGGGTGAGATCCTGCGCGGGCGGAAGCCTTCACGGGAGGCGGCGACGAGCGTGCGGATTGCCGAATCATGAGTGCCGACAAGCCCAATATCCTCCTGATCATGGCCGATCAGCTCGTGCCGATGCTGACCGGCGCCTATGGGCATCCGGTGGTGAAGACGCCGCATCTCGACCGGTTCACCGCCGAGAGCGTCCGGTTCGATGCCGCCTACTCCCCCCATCCCGTCTGCGTCCCGGCCCGGGCCTGCCTGATCACGGGCCTGTATTCCTCCCGCAACGAGGTGTTTGACAACGGCGCGGAACTCCGCGCCGAGTTTCCGACCGTCTTCCATCACCTGCGCCGTGCCGGGTACCACTGCGCCGCCGCCGGGAAGATGCACTGGATCGGCCCCGACCAGATGCACGGCCTGAACGAGCGGCTGACCGGCGATATTTGCGACACCGGCTTCGGGCTTACGCCCGACTGGCGACACCCGCAGAACAAAGCGCACGCGAGGGACTACGTCACGGCCGGCCCGCGCGAGCGTTCGAAACACCGCGCTTTCGACGACGAGGCGCACACGGCCGCCGTCGCATGGCTCCGCGGCTACGACCGGGACGCGCCGTTCCTGCTGAAGGTCTCCTACCACCATCCGCATGAGCCGTTCCATCCGCCGCCGGACCTTTGGGCTCTGTACGACGGCGCGGATATCGCCGTTCCCGTGTTGCCCGAGGATCTCGCCGGGCACCGCCACCCCATGGACCACTGGAACAACCGCTACCACGGCGTCGAGAAGGTGGACCTGACCAGCAGGCCGGCCATGACGAATCTGCGCCGGGCCTATTACGCCTGCGTGACGTACATCGACCGAAAGGTGGGCGAGCTGCTGCAGGTGTTGGAGGAACGAGGCTGGTCGGACAACACGCTGGTGGTGTTCACCTCCGATCATGGCGACATGCTCGGCGAACGCGCCATGGTGCAGAAGCGGTCGTTCTACGAGTACGCCTCCCGGATACCGCTGATCCTGCGCTGGCCCGGCCGCGCCGCGCCGGGTACGACCTGCGCGGCTCCGGTTTCACTCCTGGATCTGTTCAGTACCTTCGTCGAGGCGGCGGGCGCGCGGGCACCCGCGGACGCAGACAGCCGAAGCCTGTTGCCGCTGCTCGACGGCCGCACCGCCGCCGGCGACCGGGAGGTGATATCGGAATCGCACGGCCAGGGCGTGCAGCACGCGTGCTTCATGCTGCGGCGCGGCGATTTCAAGTATGTCTATGTGCACACCGAGCCGGCGCAGTTGTACAACGTGAAGGAGGATCCCGGCGAATGGACGAACCTGGCGGGCAGGGCGGACTATCGCCGAACGGAAAGGGAGATGCAGGCGCGCATCCTCTCGCAGTTCGATCCGGAGGATATCGAGCGCCGCGCCCTGGCGAGCCAGGCCCGGCGCCTGTGCCTGCTGCAGTGCGTAAACAACGGAAAAGGCCCGTCCTGGCCCGATCGGCCGGGCGGCCGCGCCACAGGAGCCGACAGATGAAAGTCAGCGCAAACGGACGCTATCTCGAAACCGACGACGGCCAACCCTTCTTCTACCTCGCGGACACCTCGTGGTCCCTGTTCTATCAGACGGAGCAGGACGCCGCGCGTTACCTGCGGAACAGGAAGGAGAAGGGGTTCACCGTCGTCCAACCGTGCTGCGTGTTCGAGGTCTATCGCGAGGAGGGGCTCTTCGTGCGGAATTTCGAGGGAGAAGCCGCGTTCCTGGGCGACACGTTGAAGGAGCCGAACCCCAGGTTCTTCGCCCATGTCGACAGGATTGTCGATATCGCCGAGGAGCTGGGGTTGGTCGTTGCCATGTTGCCCTCGTGGGCTTCGTTCATCATCTCCGCGAAGTGGCGGCCCAGCAACCTCCTGTTCGATCGCCAGACCGCAAAGGCTTACGGCCGGTTCATCGGCGCGCGCTACGGCGACAAGCCGGTGATCTGGGTGACGGGCGGGGATCGATGCCCGGAGAACGACGAGCAGATCGCGGTCCTGCGCGCCATGGTCGACGGCATCAAGGAAACCGACGGCGGCGGCCATCTGATGACGTATCACCCGAGCACGCGCCCGGCTTTGTCCAGTTCCCGCTGGTTCCACAACGAGCCATGGCTGGACTACAACATGATGCAGACTTCCACGAAGTGGTGGGACACTTACGCGTTCATCCTGCACGACTACAACCTGCAGCCCGCCAAACCCGTGGTGGATGGCGAGACGCGGTACGAACACAGCCATCGCGATTTCGGAAAGAAGACCGGGCCGCGCATGCTGCCGCGCCACGTGCGGCAGGCCGCCTACAACGCGATGCTGTCCGGCGCGCTCGGCCACACGTACGGCTGCCGCGATGTGTGGTCCTTCCACGTGCCCGGCGACGAGGAGCCGAAACGCGACGTGGACACGCATTGGCAGGACGCCATGGATTTCCCAGGCGCCTTTCATATGGGGCATCTGAAGCGGCTGTTCACGGATTATCCCTGGCATCGGCTGGTTCCAGACCAGCAACACGAGCTGGTCTCGAAACAGACCATCACCTATGCGCAACTGGACCGTACGGACATCGCCGAGGTGGCGTCAGGCGCGAGCACCGAGAGCATGACGTATATCCCCGCCGCCCGGGCCGCGGACGGCACGTTCGCCGTGGTGTACACCCCGGTGCGGCAGAGCTTCGCCGTGGACTTCGGGCGGATCGACGCGGAGCGGGCGAAGGCCCGATGGTTCAATCCGCGCGCAGGCGAGTATGTCGACGCGGGCGAGTATCCGGCGGCCGGCGAGATCGAGTTCACGCCGCCGGCGGACGAAGAGGATGCGGACTACGCGCTGGTGGTGCAGGGGGTCTAGTTCGGGCGTGGCCCGCACCGGGAATCTGGTGAAGCCCAATTCGAAAGGAACTTGCTCGAGCTCTTTCTCGGCTCTCCCTCACGTTGCCGGTTGGGCCGAGCCAAGTTCCCGAGTAAGTTCTCGAGCAAGTTTGTGAAGAGGAGCACACAACCATGAAGATCAGCCCAAACGGCCGCTACCTAACCGAGGATGATGGAACGCCCTTCTTCTACCTGGCCGACACGGCGTGGCACCTGTTCTTTCAGGCGCCCGCCGACATCGAGACCTACCTGGCCAACCGCGCGGGCAAGGGGTTCACCGTGATGCAGGCGGTAATCCTGATGGGGCGCGGCCCCGCCGGCCAGGCGGGCCGGCCCACGAGCGACGGCGAATTCGCGCTGCTTGACAACGACCCGGCCCGGCCCAACGAAGCGTTTTTCCGGCGGATCGATTGGGCGCTGGACCGTATCGAACAGGCCGGCTTCGTCGCCGCGCTGCTGCCGGCCTGGGGCGGGTTCGTCGGGCCGACCCGGAACGACCGGGAGTTCATCATCTTCAACCGTGCCAACGCACGGGCCTACGGCGAGTACCTGGGCCGGCGCTACAAGGATCGGCGGCTGGTGTGGGTGCTGGGCGGCGACCACAACCCGAACGAGGCGCCGCACAGAGCCGTATGGGAAGCGATGGGAGCCGGGCTCGCCGCGGGCGATGACGACCGGCATCTGATGACCTATCACCCCATGCCGCACCAGGGCGGTCCGTCCAGCTCGCGCTGGTTCCATCAGAGCGATTGGCTGGACTTCAATATGCTGCAGACCGGCACGCGGATCGACCGCGCCAACTACCTCGAGATCCTGGCCGACTACAATCGCCAGCCGCCAAAGCCGGTCGTGGACGGGGAGACCCGATATGAGAACAGCCACGAGTTCTTCTACAAATCCGAGAAGGGCCGCAAGGTGACGGCGCACCAGGTTCGCAAAGGCGCTTACAACAGCATGCTGTCCGGCGCCATGGGCCACACCTACGGCTGCCGGGACGCCTGGTCGTTCCATGTGCCGTCGGACGAACCGCCGCCGCGCGATGTGGACATGCACTGGAAAGACGCGATGGACCTGCCCGGCGCCGGCCAGATGCGGCACATGAAGGCGCTTCTGACAAAGTACCCGTGGTACCGGCTTGTGCCGGACCAGGACGGCGCACTCATCAGCCGGGGTCGGGGGGAAGACGGAACGTACGTGCCTGCCGCGCGGGCGGAAGACGGGCGCTTCGCGCTCGCCTACGTGCCCGAAGGCCAGACGATCCGTGTCGACACCGGCCAGATCCGCGCGGAGCGGGTGAAGGCGAGCTGGTTTGACCCGAGGGCGGGGGCGTATGACGGGATCGGGGATTACGTCAAGGCGGGCGAGGTCACATTCACGCCCCCGGCCGGGGCAGGGGACCCGGACTGCGTGCTTGTCCTGGAAGGAAGAGAGGCCGAGCGTGAGTGACCAAGCGCAAGTTGAGCGGTTCGGCATTTTCGAACAAACGCTCGAGGCCGCCGGTTCGTTCGCCAATCCCTATGCGGAAATCAGGGCCGACGCAACACTGACCCGCCCGGACGGCAGCGCCTGGAAGATTCCGCTCTTCTGGGATGGGGCGCGAAGGTGGAAACTCCGAGTGAGCCCCGACACCATCGGGGACTGGTCGGTTGAGATCCGCTCCTCCGACACCGGGTTGCACGGGACGAGACGCGCGTTCCGGTGCAACCCCTCGTCCCTGCACGGCGGCATCATGCCCATGCCGGGCTATCCGTACCACTTCCAGCACCAGGACGGGACTCCCTTCTGGTTCTTCGGCGATACGGGCTGGCGCTGTTTCGCCGACAACGCGGAAAAGGCGCTGAACCGGGAATCGGTCTGTCACTACTTCGATGTCCGCGCCGGGCAAGGCTTCAACTACGTGCACGTGGACATCATGGGCGGGGGCGGCATTCCCGGCGAACAGCCCGTCTTCACGGATATGGACGCCGAACGGATCAATCCCGATTTCTTCAACGAAGTCGACCACAGGCTGCGGTACATGAACGGGAAGGGCCTCACCTGCGGGCTCGTTTTCGGATGGCAGCGGGGCAATCCGGCATGGGAGGCATTCTCGAACGACGAGGCCCGGCTGCGCTACGCGCGCTACCTCGTGGCACGGTACAGCGCGTTCAACGTCGTGCTCATCGTCGCCGGCGAATGGGACCAGTGCGGGATCGACAAGAAACCGCGCTGCCAGGCGATCGGACGGGAAGTGATGCAGTGGGACCCGCACGGCCGCATGCGGGCGATCCATCCGTGTGGGAAGAGCACCGTCGAGGAATTCGCGTTCGAGCCGTGGATGTCGTTCGGCGACTACCAGCAGATGTACGAAGCGCCCAACGGCGAGGAAGCCACCCCGCAACAGCGCGACGCGTTGCGGCGTGCGCTGCTGACCACCAGACGTCACAACAAGCCGGTCGTCAACTCCGAATACGCCTATTACCTGCGCCACATGGGCGGCGACCATTCCTACTTCAGCCGCCAGCCCCTGCCCGGCGTGGACAAGCCGCACTCGCATACGCGCGACAGCTTCCGCCGCGCGTCGTGGGTGTTGGCGATGGCGGGCGGCTATTTCGTGAGCGGATTCGGCTCCACCTACTTCGGCGGATGGCGGGATCTGGATGTCTTCAGCGTGGACGACCCTCGCTATGACGAAGCCGAGCAGGACCTCGTGCGCATCCGGCAGTTCTTCTCCGCGTTCGAATGGTGGAAGCTGGAACCCGCCGATTGCCTCGTGTGGGGGATGCGAAAAGCGCGCGAGAAGGCCGAATCCAACGGCGCCTTCGCGTACTGCCTCGCCGACATCGGCCGCACCTATGTCGTCTATGCAGAGGGGCATCAGAGTGTCTCCCTCGACCTCGGCGGCGCGCCCGCCGGCACCTGGACAGTGAGCCGGTTCGATCCCCGCTCTGGCGCCCGGGAGGAACTCGAGGCGCATGAGGGAATCGGTCCTGTCTCGCTCACGGCGCCCAGCAGGGAAGATTGGGTGTTTCTCGTGAAACAATCGGCTTGATGTGAGTCCGGCCGATCGCCCTCGGCCCCCACGGCCCTGTGCCGTGGGGGATGAAGTCGAAAGGCTTGATGTGAGTCCGGCCGATCGCCCTCGGCCCCCACGGCCTTGCGCCGTGGGGGAGCAAGATTTAGACGAGTGAGATCGAGACTGCCTTCTCTCCCGCTCTGCCGTCGAGGCGGCTGAGCAGGAAGGTGCCAGCCGCCACCGCCCGAACATCGGATCTTGAGCCCATGCGCCTTCCTTTCTCAGTTGTTTCTACGTACCCCTGCATCTTGTATATCGGCGTTGCACTGTTGTGCAGCGACGCGCGGGCGCAGGACTGGGAACCGGTCGGTCCGGAGGGCGGGAACATACTGGGGACGGTTACCGATCCGTCGGACGCGAACCATGTTATTGCGGTGGAAGCGGCGTCGCGCCAGGCGTTCGAGAGCCTGGACGGCGCAGGATCTTGGAGCTTCGCCGGTGACGTGGGGGCGTCGTCCCTGAACGATTTCGCCGGCTTCAGCCCCGCGAAGATCTATGCGATCGATTATTACCGATGCTACCGCAGCACCGACGGGGGAAACAGCTGGCTTTCCAGCACGTTTCCGGCGGGGTCGGGCTATGCGCGGGTGTTGTGCGTGCACCCGACGGACAGCAACACGGTGTACGTCGCGGGGTACAAGTACGACAGCGGGACCTACCGCCTGGCCTTCTGGCGCAGTGCGGACGGCGGCCAGAGCTGGACCGCCGGCACCTTTTTCACCTTAGACTATGTGTACCCGTACGATATGGCGGTTTCCCGTACGGCTCCAGGCAGCATCTATGTCTCCGGCAGCAAGAGACCCGTCGGCGGGTCGACCAGCGTGGCGTTGTTCAAGAGCACCGACGGCGGAAGCAGTTGGTCGGATCTATCAAGTTCGGTGGGCGCGGTGAACGACTACTATCTGTATGGCGTGGCCGTGGATCCCTCCGATTCCAATCGCGTCTACACGGTCATGAATTACATCTACTACAGCACGAACGCCGGGACGTCGTGGGTCAAGGGCAGTTACGTATACAGCTTCGCGCTCGCGGTCGACCCGGAGTCGCCTAACCGCGTCTACGCGGCCGGCAACAACTACGTCCGGGTGAGCACCAACTACGGGCTGGCCTGGACGACATACTCCGGAGCGATAGACGGAGTGGCCAACAAGATCGAGGTTGCGACGGCCAATCCGTCCAACGTGCTGGTTTCGACGCCCTGCGGCCTCTATCGTTCCTCCAACGCCGGCGCGACATGGGCGAGTGCCGTGGGCGGGATTCGGAGCTGTGTTTGCCCTTCCATCGCCTTTGCGCCGTCCAGGCCAGGCCGGGCGTTCGTCGAGTGCCTGGATATCGGCGTGTACGGCACCGAAGACGGCGGGGACAGTTGGACGGAGAAGGGCTATTTCGTCGCCTGCGGCGATGTGGCCGCTCTGGCGGTTCATCCCACCAACCCGGACATCGTCCTCGCCCTCGAGGGGGCCGGGTGAGGCTACTCCGAGCTCTACCGAAGCACAGACGCCGGCGGCGCCTGGTCACAAGTCGACAGTTACTTCAACTCGGCCTGCTGTCTCTGTTGGAGCCCGTCGAACCCTCTCGTCGTCTACGCCGGGGGGCAGAATGCCAGCGGGACGTACGGCCGGTTCGCCGTACGCAAGAGTGCCAACGCCGGCCAGAGCTGGACCACGGTCACGGAGCAGGGCGCCAACTACGCAGGCAGTGCCTGCCGCGGCGGGGCCGTGTCGCCGGCCAACCCCAGTCTTGTCTATGCCGTCGGTACCTCGTCGTATACCGGAAAGGTTTACCGCTCCGACAACGCGGGCGGGTCATGGACCGACCGTACCGCCAATCTCGGGTCGCTCCAGCCGGGCTCATGGACCGCCTACGCCGTCTGCCTGGGGGCTTCCGGCCGGGTCTTCCTCGGCTCGTCGCGCGGCGTCTACCGCAGCAGCAACGGCGGGGTGTCGTGGGAGAACGCCGGGCTCAATAACACCTCCACCGTCGCGCTCGCCTACAGTCCAACAGCCGGCGTTCTTTACGCGGGCACCGGATCCTACGGCGTCTACCAGAGCGCGGACGGCGGGGACAGCTGGGAGGAGATGAACCAGGGGCTGGTCTTCCGCCAGTGCAGCGCGCTGGCCCTGGACGAGACCAGCGGGTGCCTGCTGCTCAGCACCCCCGGCAGCAGCGTCTGGCGCCGCCGGCTCTGGGCCGGCGTAGCACCGGGCGGCGATACGTTCTGGTTCCGCGCCACCGCCTTGACCAACAACGTGCTGCTGCGCTGGCACGATCCCACCGCCTGCGGCTTGTCCAACGCCACTGTCCGGATCCGGCGGGATACCGGCGGCTACCCCCAGAACCCGTCCGACGGCACGCCCGTCTATCAGGGCACCGCCCGGATCTGGGACGATGCCGGCCTGACCCCCTACCAGCCTTACTACTACACCATCTGGGTCTCACACGATGGCACCACCTTCCTGCCGCCCCCGCCCTGATCTGTTCTTCAACTCCGATTCCCAAGCGCGGAGACGCCCGCAACTCCAGGGCTCCGCGGCGGCCACCGCCCGCGCCCCTCCAGCGCGGCGGGCCTCCGCGCTCGCCACGCCGATGACCCGGTGTCTCAATACGCCCCTTTCCCGCATTATGCGTAACTATTTGGTTGACATAGTACGCAATGCGTGTAATAATCGAAATTCAAGTACGCATAATGGAGGAATGCTCGGTGGACAACACGGACAGGCGGATTGCCGGCCTACTCGCGGGTGACGGGCGCATGTCGAACCGCGAGATCGGCCGGAAACTGGGCGTGTCGGAAGGAACGGTACGCCAGCGCCTGGGCCGGCTGGTCTCGGACGGCACGCTGCGGGTGACGGCAGAACTCAATCTGGACCACCTCGACGAGGGGTATCTGGCCATCATTGGAGTCCGGATCGACGGGCGGCATCTGGAGGAGCATGCGGAGAAGCTGAAGGCCCTTCCCAACGTCCTCTCCACGGTCATCGTCACCGGCCGGTTCGACATTCTCGTCACCGTCGTGCTGAACAAGCATCAGGACCTGGTGGACTTCGTCACGCGCAGCCTCTCGCGCGTCAAGGGCGTACTGGACTCGGAGACGTTCATTGTCCTGAAGAGTCACGACGTGTGGGTCCCGGCCGGGTCAGTAACCCATGATCGATAATCAGTCGAATAGAACTTGCTCGAGAACTTACTCGGGAACTTGTTCGAAACGCGTGCGGGCACCTTCGAGTAGGTTCTCGCGTCAGTTCTCGAGCAAGTTTCTCTCAGATTCACGTCCATTCGCGGGCCAAGTTTCAGGAGGCTAGACGTAAGAGGGGGGCACACCATGAAGATCGGGATTCCAAAAGAGATCAAGCCGCAGGAGCGGCGGGTGGGCATGTATCCGTCGGGCGTGAAAGCGCTTGTCGACCAAGGCCATTCGGTGGTCCTGGAGAGCGGGGCGGGGGAGGGGTGCGGCCTGACGGACAGCGCCTACCGCGGCTACGGCGCGCGGATCGGCCATGCGGCGGACGCGTGGGAGCAGCAGATGGTGGTGAAGGTGAAGGAGCCGCAGCCTGCCGAGTACCCGTTCCTGCGCGAGGATCTCCTGCTGTACACGTATTTGCACCTTGCGGCGGACAAGATGCTGACCGACGAACTGGTGCGCTCGAAGTGCGCCGCGATCGCTTATGAGACGGTCCAGCTGCCCGACCGTTCGCTTCCTCTGCTTGCCCCGATGTCGGAAGTGGCGGGCCGGATGTCCATCACGAAAGCGGCCGAGATTCTGTGCCACTACAACGGCGGTACCGGGCAATTCATCGGCGGGGTGATCGGCACGCGCCCGTGCAAGGTGGTGGTCATCGGCGGCGGGGTAGCCGGTTCGAACGCGGCGGAGATGGCCGTGGGGCTCGGCGCGGACGTGACGGTCCTCGACACCGACACCCGGGCGTTGCGGCGCCTGCACCACGATCTGGGCGGGCGGCTCCGAACCCTGTTCTCGAACTCGGCGAACATCGCCGAGGAAGTGGCCGAAGCCGACGTCGTCATCAGTTGCGTGTTGATTCCGGGCGCGGCGGCGCCGAAACTGATCAGCCGGGATCTCGTGGCGGCGATGAAGCCCGGTTCGGTCATCATCGACATCGCGATCGACCAGGGCGGGACCACGGAGCTGTCGCGCCCGACGACGCATGCGGACCCGTGCGTGCGCGCGTCGAACGGCGTGAACATCTACTGCGTCACGAACATGCCGGGCGCCTACCCGCGCACCTCGACCGAGGCGCTCTCGAACGCGACGCTGCGCTACGCGCTGAAGTTGGCCGACCGCGGCTGGGCGCAGGCGTGCCGCGAGGACGAGGCGCTGCGAAAGGGGCTGAACGTGGCGCAGGGCGCCGTCACGCATACGGGCGTGGCCGAGGCGTGCGGGTACGCGTGCCGGTCTGTCTTCTTGACACCTTCAGTGTCGTAGTGATTTCTGTATTCGGAGGCATGCGGACGGGGGCAGTTGGCCTCCAGGTTCTACCCCTCCACGGCCGTCCGGCATCTGCCCGAGCGCGGGTTCGCCGCTACCCCGCCGTCCTGCCGGTCACGCCGAGGATGGTCGGGTTGGCTTTGCCGGCGGATTCGAAGCGGATGCTTTGGATCGCGGCATTCGGCCGGTTTGGCGCGATTTCGGTGAGAAACAGGTTCATGTTCCCTTCGGTGAAGACCACCGTCGCGTTCTGCTGGTCCGAGGCGCCCCACCAGTCCGCGGTTTCCAGGCCGTTGCGCAGCGGCACGCTCTGCTCGGCGCCGTCGGCGTAGCGGATGTGGAGGGTGTAGAGCACCTCGCCCTCCGGGAACGCGCCGGCGTATGTGGCATAGTGCAGCAGGTACAGCTTCGAGCAGCGCGCGCCGACGGGGATCGGCGGCGTGCGGCGCGGGGCGTCGGCGCGCTGCCGGCCGCCCAGCTCGATGCAGCCGCAGCCCTTGTTCCGCTCCGGATCGATGATCCGGAACGGCACGTCGCCGGCCAGCTTCGTGAGCCCCCTGGGCAGGCCTCTGAACTCATCAAGGTCCCCGTTCGCCGCCTGGCGAATATCCACGTAGCACGCCTGAGTTTCGGGCACATGGATGCGCTTGTGGGCCGTGGCCTTGCTGTCGAACGGGAGCGACAGGGCGCTGGCCGGCTGTGCCAGCACATAGGCGAGCAGGTTCTGCGCGAACCGGGTGGCGATCGAGTCCCGCCCGTAGCGTTCGGTGAGTTCGTACTGCGACAGGAGCGCCTCGCCCTTGCCGATGCGGTAGGCGGCCGTGACCATCTTGATGTTGTCCTCGCCGAACCGGGTGGTCGGCCCCACCGAGAGCATCCCTTCGTTGAGCGGATCGAGCACGTTCTTGTAGAGCAGCCCGCGGTCGCCGGTCCAGTCGTCGAAGTGGGGCTGGGCCAACCCCGTAAAGATCGGGTGCTGCTCGACCAGCAACTCGGTGAACGAGCCGTTCTTGCCCGGCTGCACTTTCACCTCGGGCAGGAACGGGATCTCGCCGGCCTTGTTCTGCTCGAAGCACAGGACCCTGCCGCCCGCGCGGATCCACTGCGCGATCGCCGTACCGTGCTCCGCCAGGTTCAAATCGAACGAATGGCGGCCGATGACGAGCACCTGAAGCCCGTTCAGGTGCTTGAAGTCGGTCACCTTCGCGTACGGAACAGCGAGCGAGTCGAGGATGGCCTGGGTGGTGGCCGCGCGGGCCGCGCCGTTTCCGTTCGCGGCGACTTCGTAGAGGCCGACCTTGGCCTTCGTCTGGATCCGCGCGAACAGGTCGCGTCCGTTCAGGACGTTGAGCGGATACGTGTTGTCGGACAGGTGCGCGTCGCGCCGGCCGAGCAGGTAGAGCTCGAGCGCGTACGTGCCGGACGGCCACGTGCCGGGCAGGGAGACGGCAAGCGGCACGGTCGTGCGCGCGTACGGCGCGAGCCGGCCCTGCCAGAAGCATTCCTGATGGATCAGCCGGCGTTGGGGATCGCGCACCTGCACGACGGCGCGTGCCGGGCCCGCGTCTTCATGGGTGTCGTTCATGAGATGGACGGTGCCCTGCCAGGTGCGCCCGGCAAACGTGTTCTTGTCGTAGATGTCCAGGCAGATGAATGTGGGGCTGTAGACGCGGCGCCAGACGTAGTAGGCGGGCGTGACGGTGAAATCGCGCTGCTCGCGGTCCCATCGGGGAGTCAGCCCCATGTGCTGCACGGCCTGGTTCAGCCCGCCGCTGCGGCCCGGCAGCATGAGCAGGTCGTACCAGGCGGTGTTGAAGTGGCCGCCGTCGAGCGTGTCGCCCGCCCGCCGGAACACCTCGAAGAAGCGCTTCGCGAATTCCGCTTTCTGTTCCCACAGCCCGAACGGCTCGCAACTCCACATGCGGCCGCCGGCCCAGTTCGCCTTGCTGCGCATGTAGTCGCCGATTTCGGGAGTCTTCGACTGGATCCATTCGATCCACTGCTCCTTCTCGGGTTTGCCCCAAGGCTGCTTCTGGTACAGCGCGCGGATGTCGCGCGTGTTGGCGCGGTACCGCGCCGTGTCGCCGGGCCAGCCCCATTCGCAGTTGATCGTCGGCACGGCGCCGTACCGTTTGACGGCTTCTTCGCGATGGCGCTGGAACTGCTCGATAAAGTCCTGGTACGAGCCGTGGAAGTAGCCGGTATAGGCGTGCGAGTCGGCGAAATCGGACTTCTCGAGTTCCGCGCTGCGCGCGAGCCGCTTCCAGGTGAGCCGGCCGGAGGAGGCGGTTTTCGGCCGCTTCTGCAGGTCGAGATTGTCCAGCAGTGCATAGAGGTAGTTGAAGACCGGGATCATCTCCATATCGCCCGTGTAGATCTCGTTTCCGCCGAAATCCCACATGACGCAGGCGGGATGATTGTGCGTCTGCAGGACCCACTCCGTATATTCCCGGCCGCGCTCGGCGAGCTTTTCTGGGTCGTAGAGCCGGGCGTGCACGCGGATGTACTCGTCGTAGATGAGGATCCCGAGCTCGTCGCAGACGTTGTACATCGTCTTGGGCAGGCCGCCGTCCGCGCCGTTGTGCGGGCGGCAGAAGTTGACGTTCGCCTGTTTCAGGCCCCAGAGCAGTTTGCGGGCGTGGTTGTCCGCGTTGCAGCACCAGGTGCCGGGCGCCTTGATGTTCTTGCCGCCGCCGAGCTGGAACCCCATCAACTTCACCTTGTTGCCGTTGAGATAGAAGTGCCCGTCTTTGGCGGCGAAGGTACGGAATCCGATGCGCTCGCGCCCCAGCTCCATGTCGCCCGCGCGGATGGAGAGCAGGTAGAGGTTGGGTGCCTCGGGCGACCACGGCTGGACGCCGGGCGTTTTGACCCGGAAATCGACTTCGTTAAGGCCGGGTTTCAGAGCCACCATGCCGAGCGGAAAGGTGCGAGTGCTTGCCCGCCCGGCGGAGGGCCGGCCTGCTTTCACGCTGTAGGGTTCGAGCTGCGCGTTCAGCATAGATTCGCCCGCTTCGCCATGATGGAGAATCTGCGCCTTGATCCGCAGCGCGGGCGGGTCCAGTTCCGTGGCCACCAGAACATGCCGGGCGTAGGTCGGCGGCACGCAGAGCAGGCGCACGGGCTGCCACAGTCCGTCGCGGCTCCGGCCCTGGTAGTTGGACCCGCCGGCGACGACGCGTACGGCCAGCACATTCTCGCTGTCGGTCCGCACCTGCTCCGTCACGTCGAACTGGAAGGCGGACAGGCCGGACATATGTTCGCCGGCCGGTTTGCCGTTGATCCACGCATCCCCGCTGTAGCGAAGCGCTTCGAAACGAAGCAGCACCCGCCAGTTCTGCGCGATGCGCGCGTGCCATGCGGCGGGTATGCCGAACGGGCGGCGGTACCACGCGACGCCTTTGAAGTAGCGGCCTTTGGCGGGGGTCGCCGCTTCGTGCTGCCCGAGTGAGTAGGGAACCGGGATGTCCGACCAGCCGTCCGTTGGCACGGCGGGCTCGAAGTAGCGCGCGTTCAGGCCGGGGTCTTCGGCCTCGCTCGCCCCTCGCTCGATCTGGAACCCCTTGAACTTCCATACCCCGCTCAAGTCCTGCTCGCCCCAGGCGGCCGGGTGGAAGTCCAGGATGAAGCCCGACGGCGCCTCCAGGACTTCGCGCGGGTACTCAAGCGGCACATAGCGGGGTTCCTCGGGCAGGCGGTACTCGTTCGAGACAAGACCGCTCATCGTCGCCACAGCCGCCGTGAGCCCGCACACAACGAGAATGGCGCCTGCATACGCCGCCGTCAGCCTGATTTTTTGCCATGCCATCATCCGCATCACTCCTTTTGCTAGCACGCAGGGGGCACTGGTGAGGGCGGTGGCACCCGTGAGGGTTCCGTAGGCCATGGAGTGCATGGCGTCCAGTGTGGCCACCGACACGGCTTCGGCCGCTCGTTCCGTCAACGCCGCTGCCAGCAGGCCTGAGGAGACGGCCACACCGCGGCGCGTGAGCGCCCGCCGCAACTTCTCGAGGCCGGACTGAATGCGCTTGTTGACGGTGTCGATGTGAACACCGAACTCGCGGGCGACCTCTTGCCGCGGTTTCTCGAGCAGGTAGTGCGCGACAAGCGTCTCCCGGTTCCGCGCCGAGAGCGTTTCGAGCGCCGCATCCAGTTCCGGCGCCAGCCGCTCCCACAGCGCTTCGCCGTCCGACTGACCGGCCGGCTCCGCGCTCTGTTCCCGGTGCTCTCTCGCCACGCGCTGCCGCGCGAGATTCCGCGCGCAAAACGTCGCTGTTCTCCAGAGCCATCCGCCCAACATGATCTTCGGTCCCAGTCTGTGTGCCTTCCGGGCCAGGATGATGAACGTCGCCTGCGACGCATCCTCGGCCAGATGGTGATCCCGCAGGCGGCGATAGGCGGCGCTGTACACCAACTGGCCGTACCGCTCCACAATCTGCCGAAAAGCACCCTCTGACTTATCGCGTACGTACGTCTCGATCAGTTGTTGATCCACGGTCTGCATGGGCCCTTTCCGCACCGCAACCGCGTCAACACCCACCAGATCTGGTAGGCGGAACGTGCTGACGGCCGCCGTGTCAGCCGGGTTCCACTGGTAAATGTCGGGCGGCGCCAGAGAACAGAAAAGATTCTAGCCTTTTTTGGAGGGGGGCGAAAGGGAGGAAAACGGCCGGGCGGCGGCCAGAGGCCGCCGCCCGGTTCCTCTATCCTGCCCTTCGTCGTCACGGACCGCGGGCAAGGGAGCCGAAGAGCAAGCCGAAGAGTCGGGGACTCACCCGCTCCTTTCTCCGGTCACGGCGAGCACGATGGGCCCGGCCTTGCCGGCGGACTCGAAGGTGAGGCTGCGGACGAAGGCGCGGCCGTCGGGCACCTCGATGGTGGTGAGGAACAGGCTCTTGTTGCCGTCGCGATAGATGACCTCGGCGTTGCTGAACTCCTTGGCTTGCCACCAGTCGCCGGTCTCGATACGGTTGCGCATGGGGAAGCGCTGCTCGCGCCCGTCGGCATATTGGATGCGGACGGTCAGGATGACTTCGCCGTCCGGCAGGTCGTTTGCCCAGGTGGCGTAGTGCAGCAGGTACAGCCTGGCGAGCCTCCGCTCGACGGGGATCGCGATCGACTCGAGCGGCGCGGACTCGGAATGGCTGCCGCGCAGCGCGATGCAGGCGTTCCCCCGGTTCTGGGCGGGGTCGATAATCGAAAACGGCACGTCGCCGGCGAGCGTCGTGATGCCGGCGGGCAAGCTGTCGAGATCCTCCAGCCCGGCATTGGCGGCGCCGCGCAGATCGACGAAACAGGCCTGCGCCTGTTCCAGGTGCGTGCGCTGCTTGGCTGTAGCGGTCGTGTCGAACGGCAGCGACAGCTCGCTGCGCGGCTGGGTCATCACGTAGGACAGCATATTCTGCAACAACCGCGTCGCGACCGAGTCCTTGCCGTACCGGCGCGTGAGCTCGTACTGACTGAGCAGCATCTCGCCCTTGCCGACGGCATAGGAGGCGGCGATCATCTTCATGCTGTCGGTCTTGTTCCCACCCAGCGTCGGGCCGACGGAGAGCATGCCCTCGTTGAGCGGGGCGAGCGTGTTCTTGAACAGGAGCCCGCCGTGCCCGTTCCAGTCGTCGAACAGTTCCTGGCCCAGGCCGGTGAAGATGGGATGCTTCTCCACGAGCAGTTCGGTGAACGTCGCGCGCTTGCCCGGGACAACCTTAACCTCGGGCAGGAACGGCAGCTCGCCCGCCTTGCTCTGCTCCAGGCACAGCAGCCGGCCGCCGCGCCGGACCCACTCCGTGACGGCCGCACCGTTTCTGGCCAGGTTCATGTCCAGCGATTCGCGGCCGATGACCAGGACGTCGAGGTCCGCGAGTGCGCCGAGATCCTTGACCGCTTTGTGCGGAATGCCGAGCGCGCGCAGAATCGCCGCCGTGGTTACATCGGGCTTCTTGTCGCCGTCCGGCTCGATTTCGTACAGGCCGACACGGCCCTTCGGCCGGATCGTGCGGCACAGGTCGGCCCTGCCGACGACGTGCAGCGGGTAGCTGTTGTCCGACAGGTGCGCGTTGCGCGCGTTCAGCAGGTAGAGTTCGAGCGCGTAGCGCCCGGTCGGCCAGGCGGAGGAGAGCGAGAGCTGGACGGGGACCGTCTGGCGGAGGTGCGGCCGCAGGTGTCCCTGCCATACGCATTCCTGGTGCAGCAGTTTGCCGGTCGGCGCGCGCAGTTGCAGCACGGCGCGTGCGGGGCCGGCGTCGTGCTGCGAATCGTTCATCAGGTGCACCGTGTTCGTCCACAGATTGCCCGCAAACGTGTTCTTGTCGTGGATGTCCAGGCAGACGAACGTCGGGCTGTACACGCGGCGCCAGGTGTAGAAGGCCGGCGTCTTGAAGAACTCGCTCTTCTCCGGCGGGAACGGCGATTTCAGGCCGAGAAAGCTGATGGCCGCGTGGATACCCTCGTGCCCGCCGCCGCCGTGCACGAGCAGGCAGTAGTAGGGGCTGTTGAAGTGGCCGCCGTCAATCACGTCCCCGGCTCGGCGGAAGACCTCGAAGAACCGTTTCGAGAAGATCGCCTTCCGCTCCCAGAGCAGGAGCGGGTCGGTCGCCCAGATCCGGCCGCCGGCCCAGTTGCCTTTCCCGCGCAGATAATCGCCGTAGTCGCCGAACTCGTGGGTGGCGTACTCGATCCACTGCCGCTTCTCCTTCTTGCCCCACGGGTCCTTCAGGTACAGATCCCGGATCTTGGTCGTGTTGCTCCGGTAGCGGGCCTGGTCGCCTGGGAAGCCCCACTCGCAGTTGAGCGTCGGGGTGTTCGGCCCGTACCGCTTCTTCGCCGCTTGGTCGTGGCGTTCGAATATCCAGATGAACTCCTGGTAGGACCCGTAGCTGTAGCCGTTGTAGCGGTGCGAGTCGGCGAAATCCGCCTTTTCCAGTTCCGGGAACCGTTCAAGCCGCTCATAGGTGAGCCGGCCGGACGAAGAGGTCTTCGGGCGTCGCTGCAGGTCGTTGCCCTCGACGATGCCGTAGAGGTAGTTCAGCACGGAGACCATTTCGGGGTCGGTCGTGTAACGTTCGTTGCCGCCGACATCCCACATGACGCAGGCCGGATGATTGTGCACCTGCAGCACACGCGCGGCGAATTGCTTGCCCCACTGCGTGAGCCGGTCCGGATCGTAGAGCCACGAGCCGGAGTAGTCGTACTCCTCGTAGATGAGGAATCCGATCTCGTCGCACAGGTTATAGAGTGTTTCCGTGAACCCGCCGCGCGCCCCTTCGCCGGCGTGCGGGCGCCCGAAATTGATGTTCGCCTGTTTCAGGCCGTAGAGCAGCTTGCGGGCGTGATTGTTGTGGTTGCCGCCCCAGCTGCCCGGCCCGCGCACGACTTTCGGGCCGCTGAGCTGAAGGCCCATCAACTTGATCTTGTTCCCGTTCAGGTAGAAGTCGCCGTCCCGGGTTTCGAACTGCCTGAACCCGATCCTGATCCGGGTGAGATCCTGCTCGCCGTCCGTGAGGGTGAGCAGATAGAGGTTCGGCTCGTCCGGCGACCAGAGCCGGACGCCGGGCGTCTTGACGCGGAAAGTCGCCTTGGTGGTGCCGGTCCCGATCTCCAATTCGCCGAGCGGCAGGCGACGGGTCTGTTCGCCCCCGCCGTTGTACGGGGCAAGGACCGCCTCGATCCGACGCGTGAGCGCTGGGCCGGGGTTGGCGATCGCGAGGTCGATCCGCAGCGCGGGCGGGTCGATCGGGGTGGCCACGAGAATCTGCTGCGCGTGGATGGGCGGCACACAGATGAGCCGCACGGGCTGCCAGAGGCCGGTGCGTCCGGTCGTGCGCCCGCCCGAGCCGCCGCCGAGGAGCCGCACGGCGAGATTGTTCTGGCCGGCGGCCGCGATCTTGTCGGTCACGTCGAACTCGAACGCGTTCCAGCCGTGCATGGCGTCCCCGACCGGTTGCGCGTTGAGCCAGGCTTCGGCGTCGTCCTGCGTGCCGATCGCTTCGAAGCGGAGCAGGGCCCGCCAGCCCTGGGCGAGCCGCGCGGGCCAGTCGGCCGGCAGCGTGAACTCGTGGCGGTACCAGGCGGCGCCGCGGAAGGGGTGGCTGCGGTCGGGAGAAGCCGCCTTGTGCTGGCCGAGCGAGTAGGGGACGGGCACTTCCGTCCACGTTGGCGCCGATACAACGCCCTCGTACGGGGCGCCCTGTCCCTGATCGGCCTCTTCCCGCATGCCCTTGTCCTGCTGAAACACGCGCAGATGCCAGGTCCCGCTCAGGTCGAGTTTGAGCCAGGAGTCGGGATAGAAGTCGAGGATGAAGCCCGCGGGCGCCTCGATCAGCTCGCGCGGGTACTCGACTTTCGCGAAGCGCGGTTCGTCCGGCATGCGGTATTCGCCGTTGATGAGACCGGCCGCCAGCGCGGCGCCGACCGCCAGCAGCAGCAGGGCGGCGCCGGAGTAGGCGGCGGTGATTTTCGCTCGTGTCCAGGCCATCATGTTCATCACTCCTTTTGCAACGACATACGCCGAGTGAGTGGCGGCCGTGGCGCCGGTCACCGTGCCGTAGGCAACCGCGTGCAGTGAGTCCTCGAACCCGGTCTGCACCGCTTCCGCGGTTCGGCCGGCGGCGAGCGAGGCAAGCAGCGCGCCGGGCACGGCAACGCCGCGGACCCGCAGCGCGCGGCGTAGCCGATCCAGCCCGCGCGTGACGCGTTTCTGGACCGCCGCCAGGCGCAGCCCGGCCGATTCGGCGATTTCGCGCTGGCTCTTCCCACCCAGATAGTGGTCGACAAGCGCGTCGCGCATCGGCGCGGGCAGCGTGGCGAGCGCCTCGTCAAAGGCCGGCGCGAGCCGGGCCCAGGCCGCGTCTTCGTCGGCCTCAGCAAGCGCCTGCGCCGCACGCTCTTCGCGGCGTGCGCGCGCGGCCGCCTTCTGCACGATGTTCCGCGCACAGTTCAACGCCGTGCGCCAGAGCCAACCTGCCAGTTTCGTTCCCATCTTCAGCCTGTGTGCCTTTTGCGCCAGGATGATGAACGTGGCCTGCGCCGCGTCCTCAGCCAGATGATGATCCTGAAGCCGGCGATAGGCCGCGCTGTAGACCAGCGCCCCGTACCGCTCCACGATCTGCCGAAAGGCACCCTCTGACTTATCGCGTACGTACGATTCGAGGAGTTCCTGATCTCGACCACGCGCGTGCATCTCGATCTGCGTCCTCCTTCTGAACGGCCCGCAAGGCCGATCGCGCCTCTCGAACCGCCCGAAAACCGGCCCAAAACCGGTTTCCATTAGAGTAATGTGGACCCGAGCGAAAGATCCGACAGCATTTTAGACTTTTTTTCGGGGGGAGGCACGAAGAATGGAAGGATGGAAGGGTGGAAGGGTGGAAGGGTGGAAGGATGGAAGGGTGGAAGGGTGGAAGGGTGGAAGGATGGAAGGATGGAAGAGTGGAAGGGTGCATGGAAGGAGGAATGCGTGGGTGCGTCATGCCTCCGTTCCAGCCTTCCAACCTTCCAGTCTTCCGGTCCTGCCCTTGACGGATCAGCCTGCCGTCTTTCCCGTCACGGCGAGGATGACCGGGGTCGCATTGCCGGCCGACTCGAAGGCGATGCTGTCGACCGGTGTATTCGGCTGCGGCAACGGGATCTCCGTGAGGAACAGGTTTTTGGAGCCTTCGGTGAACACGATCTGGGCTCGTGGCAGATCGGTGGCCTGCCACCAGTCGCCGATTTCGATGCCGTTGCGCAGCGGCACGGCGTGTTCGGCCCCATTGGCGAAGGTGACCTGCAGCGTGCAGATCACCTCGCGGGCGGGAACCTCCGCGGCCCAGGTCGCGTAGTGGAGCAGGTACAGACCTGCCAGCTTGCGGCCGACGGGGATCGGTCCGGTCCGCAGCGGCGCGTCGGGCTGCTGGCGGCCTCGCAGCGCGATGCAGCAGTTGGCGTTGCCCCGTGCCGGCTCGAGAATGGCGAACGGCACATCGCCGGCCAGCGTCGTGACGCCGGCCGGCAGATCGTGGAACTCCTCGAGCCTGGCGTTGGCGGCTGGGCTCAGGTCGATATGATGCGCCTGCGACGTCTCGAGTTCGATACGGCGTTTCGCGGCAGCCGTGCTTTCGAACGGGAGCGAGAGCGTGCTGCGCGGCTGGCTCACGATGTAGGCGAGCAGGTTCTGCGTCAGGCGCGTGGCGACGGAATCCTTGCCGTAGCGCCGCGTAATCTCATATTGGGAGAGCACCATCTCGCCTTTGCCCACCGCGTAGGAGGCGAGGATCATCTTGAGCCGGTCCGTCCCGCGGCCTCTGGTCCACGGGCCGACCGCGAGCATGCCTTCGTTCAACGGCTCCAACGCGTTGTGGAACAGCAGGCCCTGTTGCGCGTTCCAGTCGTCGAAGTTGGCCTGGGTCAGACCGTGGAAGGCCGGGTGTTTCGGGACCAGCAACTCGGTGAACGTGGCGCGCGCGCCGGTCTTCACTTTCACCTCGGGCAGGAACGGGAATTGGCCCGCTTTGCTTTGCTCGAAACAGAGCAGGCGCCCGCCGGTGCGGACCCATTCGCCAATGGACGCGCCGGCCTTCGCGAGATCGGTATCCAGCGCGTTACGCCCGATGATGAGGACATCGAGCTCCTTGAGCGCCGCGAAATCGCCGACGGCCCTGTACGGGATGCTCAGCGAGCGCAGGATCGCGGCCGTCGTGACCGCAGGCCGCTCTTCCGCGCCGGGCGCGGGTTCGTAAAGGCCGACCCGGCCGACGGGCCGGATGGCGCGCTGCAGGTCGGCCCGGCCGACGAGGTCGAGCGGATAACTGTTGTCCGACAGGTGGGCGTCGCGCGTGTCCAGCAGGTACAGCTCGAGCGCGTAGCGCCCGGTCGGCCAGGCCGAAGAGAGTGAGAGCTGGACCGGGACCGTGAGGCGCCCGTACGGCTGCAGGTGCCCCTGCCACACGCATTCCTGGTGCAGCGGTTCGCCGTTCGGCGCAAGGACCTGGAGCACCGCGCGTGCGGGGCCGGCGTCCGTGGGCGAGTCGTTCATGATGTGAACGGTGTTAGTCCACAGGTGCCCGGCGAACGTGTTCCGGTCGTGGATGTCGAGGCAGACGAAGACCGGGTTGTAGACGCGGCGCCACACGTAGAAGCCGGGTGTCTTGAAGAACTCGCCCTTCGCCGGCTCGAACGGCCGCTTGACGTTCATCCACTTCTCCGCGGCGTGCAGGCCTTCGTGCCCGCCGCCGCCGTGGACCAGCAGCGTGAAGGTGGGGCTGTTGAAGTGGCCGCCGTCGATGACGTCGCCGGCGCGGCGGTATACCTCGAAGAACCGGCGCGCGAACTCGGCCGAGCGCTCCCAGAGCCCGAGCGGATCGGTTGTCCAGAGCCGGCTCCCGGCCCAGTTCCCTTTGCTCTGCATGTAGCCGCCGATGTCGGCAACGTCACTGGTGGCCCACTCGATCCACTGGCGCTTCTCCGCCTTGCCCCACGGGTCCTTCTCGTAGAGGTCGCGAATCTTGGCGGTGGAGGCCCGATACCGGCCCAGGTCGCCGGGGAAGCCCCATTCGCAGTTGAGCGTGGGCGTGTTGGGCCCGTACCGTTTCTTCGCCGCGCGGTCGTGGCGCGGGAAGATGTCGATCCACTCCTGGTACGACCCGAAGTTGAAGCCGTTGTAGCGGTGCGAGTCGGCGAAGTCCACCTTCTCCAGTTCCGGGAACCGTTCGAGCCGCTCGTAGGTGAGCCGGCCCGACGACGATGTTTTCGGGCGGTGCTGCAGGTCGGTGCCCTCCAGCACGGCATAGAGATAGTTCAGGACGGGGATCAGCTCGGAATCGGTCGAGTACAGCTCGTTGCCGCCGAAGTCCCACATCACGCACGAGGCGTGGTTGTGCACTTGGCGTATCCACGCGGCGTAGTTCTGGCCCCAGGCGGTGAGTTTCTCGGGGTCGTACAGCATGGCGCGCGCATGCGGGTATTCGTCGTAGATGAGGAACCCGAACTCGTCGCACAGGTTGTAGAGCGTTGCGGGCATGCCGCCCAACGCGCCCTCGCCGACGTGCGGGCGCGCGAAGTTGATGTGCGCCTGCCGCAGCCCGTACAGGTGCTTGCGGGCGTGGTTGTCGCGGTTGCAGCCCCAGCCGCCGGGCGCCCGGAGATTCTTCGGGTAGCTGAACTGGACGCCGTTGAGCTTGATCTTGTTGCCGTTGAGGGTGAAGTCGCCGTTCTTCGCTTCAAAGGTGCGGAACCCGATCCGCACACGGGCCAGTTCCACCGCGCCGCTGCGCAGGGTCAGCAGGTACAGGTTCGGGTCGTCCGGAGTCCAGAGCCGCACGCCGGGCGTCCGGATACGGTAAGTCGCGGAAGTACGGCCGGGCTGAAGCGGGGTCGTCTCGAGCGCCACGGTCTGCGCGCCCGGTTGGCCGTTGCGGTACGGGGTGAGCACGGCTTGCACGGGGAGTTGCGTGGCGGACGCGTGATTGACGAACTCCGCCTTGATCTGCAGGGCGGGCGGGTCGATCGGGGTGGCGACCAACACCTCACGCGCGCGGATCGGCGGCACGCAAACCAGCCGCACGGGCTGCCACAGGCCTGTCCGGCCGCTTTCATGGCGGTGCGATCCGCCGCCCACGATCCGGACGGCCAGCGTGTTGTCGGCGCCGGGCTTGGTGATATCGGTCACGTCGAATTCGAACGCGTGCACCCCGTCGAACGGCTTGTCCGACTCGCCGAGCCGCCGGCCGTTGAGCCACGCCTCGGCCGTGTCGCGGCTGCCGATCGCCTCCAGCCGCAGCAGCACGCGCCAGCCGTCGGCCAGCGGGCGCGCCCAGTCCGCGGGCAGGCCGAAGGCGTGCCGATACCATGCGACACCGCGGAATTTCGTGCGGTTCGGCGACGTTGCCGGGTGTTCACCCAGCGAGTAGGGCACGGGGATGTCCTGCCAGCCCTCAACGCGTACGGCCGGCGAATAGAAGCGTTGGGCCAGGCCCTGGTCCGCCTCTTCTCGCGAGCCCTTGTCGGCTTGGAACACCTTCAGCTTCCACGTGCCGCTCAGGTCGTGCTTGAGCCATGAGTCCGGGTAGAAGTCGAGGATGTAGCCTGCCGGCGCGGCCAGCAGCTCGGGCGGGTACTCGACCCGCGCGTAGCGCGGCTCGTCCGGCATGCGGTAGTCGCCGTTGCGGAAACCGGTCGCCATGGCCGCACCGCCCGCCACCAGCAGCAGCGCGGCGCCGGCGTACCCCATCGTCGTTTTCGCCTTGGTCCATGCCATCATTCTCATGACTCCTTTCGCGAGCACGTAAGGCGGTGCGCCGGCCGGTGTCGCGCCCGTCAGCGCGCCGTACCCGACGCGGCACATGGCGCCCGCCATGCCCGCCGTGACGGCTTCGGCCGTTCGCTCCGCCAGCAGCGTGCCCAGAAGAGCCGAGGGCACGAGGATGCCGCGCGCGGTAAGGGCCTTGCGCAACTGCGCCAGCCCTTTTTGAATCCGATTGCGCACGGTCAGCACGTGAACTCCCAGCTCTTCGCCCAGTTGCCGTTGCGTCTTGCCGGCCAGGAAGTGCCCGATCAGCGGCACGCGCGTCCGGACCGGCAGCCCGGCCAGCGCCGCGTCCAATTCCGGCGCCAATTGCTGCCAGGCGCTGTCGGCGTCCGCCGGTTCCTGCAACTCGGCCGTCGCCTCCCGCCTCAGCCGCCGCGCCCGCTCACGCAACATATTGCGCGCCACATTCCTCGCCGCTTGCCATAACCACGAAGCCAGCATTTCCGTCTTCCTTATCGTGTGCGCCTTCCTGGCCAGCAGGATGAACGTCGCCTGCGACGCATCCTCGGCCAGATGATGATCCTGCAGCGAACGGTACGCCGAGCTGTAGACCAGCCCGCTGTATCGCCGCACCATCTCCTGGAACGCACCTTCCGATTTATCCCGGACGTATTCTTCCAGGAACGCCCGATCGTCTTGCTGCATCTTAGCCTCTCCGTGGAACGCAACGACTGTGCCCGGCGCATGATGACATGTTGCGTCCCATTCTATACGTGTCCGGCCAGTATCGGAACTTATAAAACCGGCCGGAAAAAAAGTGCGGGAACCGGAACGGGGCCGTGGCCGCCATTCGGCCGGGGGTGGGGAAGGGGAACGGCGGCCGTGCTGCGACAGGCCGCCCCTGGCGGCCTTCGATCTTCACGGGCCTGGCCTGCCTGGCAGGATACGGTCAGCCGGTCTACGGCGATGCCGGCTGCGGCATGATTCCCTGGCGCATCGCCTTCAGGTACTCTTCGTAGAGCGGCTTGTGGATGTAGCCGGCGGTGACCACCTTGCCGACGGCCTGAAAGACGATCTCGATGTCGAGCGCCTTGTCGTGGAGGCCCTCCCAGGCCACGGACTCGACCGTGGCGGCGTCGTCGCCGAGCACAACGTAATCCTCGCCGTACTGCTGGGCCAGGCCGTTCTTCACGGCATGGTAGACTTCATAGCCGTCCTGCCTTTCCTCGGAATGTACCAGCGTGACTTTGTAGAGGCTGGTCTTGTGGAAATGCAGGCGCACCTTCTCGAGCTTGCCTTGCGGCGTCGGCAGACTGCCGTACTCCACGATGGTCTTCAGATCGCGAAGGAGCGGGATCTTCGCCTGGGCAAACAGCTGCAGCAGCTCGTCGTGAGACGCACCCAGCCTGATGCCGCCGACAAGAATGACGGCGTGCGGATTTCCCGCGCGGACCTGCGGGATCACCGCGTCCGTCTGCCCCCACGCCGCAAGCGGCGTGAGGGGGGTGCAAGCCGCCGCCACCAGAATTGACAACCACCGTCTGGATACGCTGTTCATGAACTGTCCTCGCTTTCTGTCCTGCCGGCCTGTTGGCCGTCCTATCAGTATATGTGCGCCGAACGGCCGATAGTAGATCTTTTTCTTCACTTTTCCCCGGCCCCGCGCCGCCCACCCGTCTATCCCCAGTCTTTCGCACCGCTCACGCCAGCGCTTCGCGCTGTGCCCGGCGGTATGCGCGCGGCGACACGCCGTTCACACGCTTGAACGCGCGGCTGAAATGGTACACATCGGCGTACCCGCAGGCAAAGGCGCACTCGGAGATCGAGGCGTCCGTCCGGAGTAGCCGGTCCGCGGCGCGGTCCAGGCGGAGCCGTTCGTGCAGATGGGCGAGCCCGCACTGGAAATGACGTCGGCACAGGCGCTGCAGGGTCGCCCGGCCGTGGTGTAACGCGCGCGCGGCCTCATCCACGCTGACGCTTCGGTGCAGGTTCTCGCCCAGGTAGTCGAGCAGCCGTTGTGTCCGCGAGTCGCGGGAGTGGGCGCCGCGCGTCTCGAGCAGAGCTACGCTGTAGTCGTCCAGCGCGTTGAGCATGCGTAACCACTCGGATTGCGAGCGGCGGACGGCCGGTGGCTCCAAGCCCACGCCCCATGCTTCGCGGAAGGGCATGCGGAATACCGCGGGCTGTGCAAAGACCCCGGTGAGCGCGGCCAGCAGGCCGCGTTCGTCGGGGGCCGCGCTGAAGTTCAGGCCGAACTGCGCGTAACCGTTGCGGCTGCGCAGCGCGTGCGAACAGCCCGCGGGCAACAGATGCACGTCCCCCTTGCGTAGCAGGATCCACCCCGAGCCGAACTCCACCTCGAATTCGCCGTCCAGCACGTGGATCAACTGCAGATAGGAATGGGCGTGAGCGGCCATGAAGAACCCGCCGGCCCGACTCAACAGGCAAAACGTCTCCCAGGGCGGGCAGCCGACCTTTGTGTTGTGAGTCAAATTGCCAAATATCTGGGTCATTTGTCCATGGCTCCCGGGTGGCGTTGTGCTCTATCTATATGGGAAAGATGCCGTTTTAAAGTGAGAAATTGCCGTCATAGAAGGGTGATATTGACCCGAGAACGGCGGCGCCTGCTGAATCGTAGCTTACCATATGGGCTGAGGAAAACAAGGTGGGTAGGAGAGATAAATTTCTAAAGGCGATGCGTCGCGAGTTGGCGGGGCATGTGCCGATGCAAATCAGCCTGTGCCCGGCCCAGTGCGAGCGGTTCCGGCAGGTGTACGGGCATGCAGATTACGCACGCGAATGGGGGTTGCCGGGCCGGGCCGTGGGCCTGCCGTTCCACGCCACGGCCACGGATTTCTCCGCTTGGCACGTGGAACTGGACGGGGCGACGCAGGTGGACGTCTGGGGCATTGGACACCGGGCCAGCGCGGGAAACTATCATTTCACCTCATTGCTTCATCCCCTGGCCGGAGCCGACGCGGTTGAGTCGATCCGGGACTATCCCTTCCCGCAGCCTGCCGACGACGAAGACGTCACGAAGCTGGCCGGTCGAGTCGCTGAGCTGCAGGCGGAAGACTACGTGGCTCTGGGTGTGGTCAGTCCGGTTGGCGGCACGGTGTTCTGGCCGGCCTACAAGCTGCGGGGCATGGAGAACCTGCTCTGCGATTTGTACACGCAGCCGGAACTGGCCACTTGGCTTCTGGACGGCGTGACGGCCATTGTCGCTGAGCAGGCGCGGCAGACGGCGCGGGCGGGGGTGGATATCCTGCATCTGGCGGACGACCTGGGGACGCAGAGTTCGACCTACATGAGCCCGGACATGTTTCGGGAATGGATCAAGCCGCGGCTCGCCTCCGTGATCCGCGCGGCCAAGGCGGTGAGGCCCGATCTGCTCGTCCATTTTCATTCGGACGGTGCGGTCCAGTCGTTGATCCCGGATATGATCGAGATCGGTGTTGACATCCTCAATCCCGTGCAGCCCGAGTGCATGGACCCGTTCGCCGTCTGGGCTGAGTTTGGGGACCGGCTGAGTTTCTCGGGCTGTGTCGGCACGCAAACGATTCTGCCGTTCGGCAGCGCAGCGGACGTGCGGGAGACGGTGCGGCGTTATTGCGACGAGATGGGCAAGAGCGGCGGGCTGTGGATCGGTCCCTCTCACGTGGTGGAGCCGGAGGTGCCGTGGGCAAACGTTATGGCTTTTGTGGGGACGGCGGCGGCATATGCGTAGCGACGGGAGGTCGGAATGAGCCTGGCAGAGACGGTATCGGTTGAAGCGCGGCCCATCACGCAGGGCCCCAGGTTTCACTGGTTTGGATACTACGACAAGCTTCAATTCGATCCGTCGAATCGGTTTGTCCTGTGCATGGAGGTGGATTTCGAGGGGCGGAGCCCGACGGTGGGCGACCGCATTCGGATCGGGATGATCGATCTGGAGGACAACGCCCGCTGGATTGAGCTTGGGGAAACGAGCGCCTGGTGCTGGCAGCAGGGCTGTATGCTGCAGTGGCGGCCCGGCTCAGACCGGGAGGTGGTCTATAACGACCGGGCCGGCAACGGTTTTTGTGCGCATATCCTCAACGTGCGCACGGGAAAGCGGCGGACGATTCCCCATCCGGTGTACGCGTTGAGTCCGGACGGCAAGACGGCGGTAAGTCTGGATTTCGCGCGGACCGGCCGATTGCGGCCGGGCTACGGTTATGCGGGCCGGGATCCGAGCGCGGCGGATCCGGCACCGGCGGACTGCGGCATCTACAGGGTTGATCTGGAACGGGGTTCAGCCGAGCGGATCATCACGATCGCGCAGATGGCGGCGATTCCGTGTCCGACGCACCCTCACGCGGGCTGCCTGCATTGGTTCAACCACTTGCTGGTCAGTCCGGACGGGTCGCGTTTCATCTTTCTGCACCGCTGGCATGCGGTCGACGACACAGGGATCCGGTCGACGCGGATGAGTACTGCGAATCTTGATGGGAGCGATCTGCGCATCCTGCAGGACGGGGGGCGCTTCTCGCATTTCATCTGGCGCGATCCCGACCACATTCTGGCATGGGCTCAGCCGGTGGATCGTGACATGGCATTCCACCTGTACAACGAGAAGACGGGCGAGGTCGAGGTGGTCGGGCGCGAGGCGATGACGCAGGACGGGCATTGCACATATTTGGCGGGGGGCGAATGGATCCTGAATGACGGCTACCCGCAGTCGCGCGGGAGAGACGAAAGGGCCCGGCCGCTATACCTGTATCATCCGGACTCGGCCAGGCGTGTGGACCTCGGGTCGTTTCGTTCGCCGCTTGCCTATGACGGGGAGTGGCGTTGCGATCTGCATCCGCGCAGCAGCCGGGACGGCAGGCTGGTGACCATCGACAGCGTTCACGGCGGCAACGGGCGGCAGCTGTATCTGCTGGACATCGCCTCCGTTATCGCCGAGCCGGCCGCCTGCACGGCCGTGCGCCTGGAGGTTGGGTAACGGGCCCTGCGTCACCGAGGGGAGCAGGCGAAGCGCGTCGGCCGTGCGCCCCCACGACCTTGCCTGGCCGAAGGGGGAGCAGGCGAAGCGCGTCGGCCGTGCGCCCCCACGACCTTGCGTCGTGGGGGAGAAAGATTAGCCCGACGGGAGGCGCCGTCCAAGAAAACACTCCTTCCTCCTCCCCCGCCGCATGGCGGCGGGGGAGGAGGAAGGGGATATGCTGGCGGCCGGGCAGCATGCAATCTTGTTCCCCACCGGGACAAGCCCGGTGGGGCCTTGCCTGCACCGGGACAAGCCCGGTGGGGCCTTGCCTGCACCGGGACAAGCCCGGTGGGGCCT
>JAFGHX010000018.1 GCA_016929905.1 Kiritimatiellia bacterium | reverse complement strand
GCGATCGGCTTGTCACGCATGTGCCGGGACTGGCATAATCGGGACCGGCCGTATCCGGCGTATGCACGGCGGCGAACGGTCAAGGGCCGACACCCCGTCGTGATCGGCCGGGCTTCCCGGCCCCGGAGGGCGCACGACCCGAGTGCACCCGCCGCGGCACGATCGGACCGGCCGGCCCGCGCGGTTCCCCGCCCCCGGCCGGCAGCAGACGCCGGTCCCATGCCGCCACCCACACGAAACGCGACTGCGACTTGCCGCCCTTGTAGGCGGGCACGCGGAACCGGCGCACGTGCAACCCCGCCCACATCAGGCCACGCTCATACTTCTTGTCGGGCTGCGCCGACCAGATCGCCAGGCACCCCTTCCGCGTCAGCGCGCGGCAGCACGCACGGATCCCTTCGCGCCCGTAGAGCCGGCTGTTGCCCGGCAAGGTCACCGCGCGCGGGCCGTTGTCGAGATCCAGCAGGATCGCGTCGAACTCGCGTTCCGCGCGGAAGATCAGCTCGACCACATCCTCTCTTCGCACCGTCACCCGCTTGTCCTTCAACGGGTGGGCAGTCAACCTGCCGAGATAGGTCCGGTTCCACTCCACGACGGCGCCACAGAGTTCCGCCACCACCACGACGGCGCGAGGACTCAGCATGTCCAGCGCCTGCCGCAGCGTGTAGCCCAGGCCCAGCCCGCCGATCAGGACCCTGGGCACGTGGCGTTCCGCCAAGTGCGCGCAGCCCAGCCGCGCCAGTTCAAGCTCCGACTCGTGCTGCCGGCTGCCCATCAACGGCCTGCCGTCCGCCCGGATCTCGAAGTCGCCGTCATGCTCGTACAACACCAGATCGCAGCCGTCCGGCGTCCGCGCCGCAGCCAATTTTACCGTGGGTTTCAAGACAGGTCCCGCCTCCCGCGCGTGGTGCCGATCGGCAGCCATGCGCGCCCCGAGACGCTGTGTAGCACAGATCACCCCGGGAAGCCACGCAATTCCGGGCAGACCGCGGGGGGCCTCGACCCCGGCGGCCCTGATCCGAAAATGTGAGTCCGGCGGAGAGGCGTTCTATCGGGCCGGAGAGCGGCGCAGGCATCCGCCGTGCCCGGTTCAGAGAGAGACATCGCGGCGCGCGAGGCAGTATCCGCCATCTGGACCGGGGCGCCGGAACGACTGCTTCATTATGCCACGGAGCACACGGAACTGGCCCCGGTGGGTTACGCCGACAGGAAGCCGAGGATGCTCAAGACACCTCGATCACGCTGTTCAGCGAGCCAAGGCCGTTCGGCGCCCAGTCTGGGCAGTTGGCGTCCGCCTGCCATTCGTCGTTCACCAGGAACTTGTACTCGTGCCGACCGGGCGACAGTTCCAGTGTCGTCGAGTACACGCCTTTCGCCCCCTTGCGCATCTTGTGGGCGGTCGGGTCCCAGTTGTTGAAGGTGCCGGCAATGAACACCTTGCTGCCGTCCGGCGCCTTGATCTCGAACTTGCACTTCCGCGTTCCTCCGTTCGTCGACTTCTTCGCTGTCATAGCCGTCCCTGCTCCTTTCGTTGTGAATCCGAATTGTGCCCGCTCTTGCACGCGAGCAGGCGAGATACTACCTTAAGAAACTCGTTCCGGCTGTCCGTGTCCGTCTGATTTTTTTGTCGGTATCTGTCCTACGAAGACCAGAGAGATGGGCGACCGGGTACCGCGGAAGATCGTGCGGCGTCAGCGCGTGATGCGCCAGAGTGCAGAAGCCGCACTATCTTCGGTCCAGCGTGCGGTACTGAATGGCCTCGAAGAGGTGGTCGGACTGGATATCGTCGACGCCGGCCATATCGGCGATCGTGCGTGCGACTTTGAGGATACGGTCGTAGGCGCGCGCGCTGAGATCGAACTCGCTCATCGCGTGTTTGAGCATCTCCTGCGCTTGGGGGCCGAGCCGGCAGTGTTTCTGGATATCCTTGTGCCGCATGGTGGCGTTGCAGTGCACGCGGCGCGCGCCTTTGAACCGGGCACGCTGCCGCTCGCGCGCGGCGACCACGCGCGCGCGGATCTCGGCCGAGGACTCGCCCCGCTCCAGGGAGGCCAGGTCCTTGTAGCGGACCGACGGCACTTCGACGTGAATATCGATCCGGTCCAGGAGCGGGCCGGAGATCTTGCTGTGGTAGGCTTCGATCTTGCGCGGGTTGCACCGGCACTCGCGGGTGGGATCCCCGTGGAACCCGCACGGGCACGGGTTCATGGCCGCCACCAGCATGAATTCGCACGGGAACGTCACCGTCGCCGCCGCGCGCGAGACCGTGACCGTCCCGTCTTCCAGCGGCTGGCGCAGCACCTCCAGCACGTTGCGGTGGAATTCGGGCAACTCGTCGAGGAACAGGACGCCGCGATGCGCCAGGCTCACCTCGCCCGGAACCGGATGCGCGCCGCCGCCGAGCAGCCCGGCGTCGGAGATGGTGTGATGCGGGGACCGGAACGGGCGCTTCGGAACCAGCGCCTGCCGCGCCGCGAGAGTGCCGGCGATGCTGTGCACTTTCGTCGTCTCCAGCGCCTCCTCCAGCGTGAGCGGGGGCAGGACCGACGGCAGCCGTTTGGCCAGCATGGTCTTACCCGTGCCCGGCGGGCCGATCATGAGCAGATTGTGCCCGCCCGCCACGGCGACCTCCATGGCCCGCTTCGCGTGTTCCTGGCCTTTCACGTCGGCATAGTCGTCATCGTACTGCGCGTGCGACTCAAAGAACGCCTCCACATCCACGCGGCAGGGCTGCAGTTCCTGCACGCCGTCGAGGAAATCCGCGGCCTCGCGCAGGTTGCGCACGGGATAGACGTCCAGCCCCTCGACCACGGCCGCCTCCTCCGCGTTGTCGACCGGGACGAGGAACCCCTCCTTCCCTTCCGCGCGCATGCGCAGGGCGATGGGGAGAACGCCTTTCACGCGCCGCACCTCGCCGCTCAACGCCAACTCGCCGATGATCGCGAAATTCTCGAGTGTCGCCACATTGATGTCGCCCTGTGCCGCCAGCATCCCAATCGCGATCGGCAGGTCGAAACTCGGGCCTTCCTTCTTGGTGTCGGCCGGCGCCAGGTTGATCGTCGTCCGCCCGATCGGCGGCTGAAAGGCGGAGTTGATCAAGGCGGTCCAGACCCGGTCCTTGCTTTCTTTGACCGCGGCATCGGGCAACCCGACGATGATGATCTGGGGATCGCCCCTACCCGCGTTGACTTCGATCTCGACGGGATACGCGTCCACGCCGAAGACGGCGCCTGAAAAGACTTTGGCCAACATTCTGATTTCTCCACTGATATGTCCGAATTCGACCCGCGGCGAACGGATCTTCGACATTCAGCACTCAGCGCTCAGCGCGCTCCCCACTCATCCGTACTTCACTTTCCCCTCTTCCACGTGGAACCCAATCTGTTTCTTCTTGGGCTCGGGCGGGGTCATTAGTTCTTCGAGTGCAGCGAATACCACTTTGAACTGCCCGTCGTACTTCTCCTCCATCTCCTTCTCCTTTGGAGGTCACAAATTGTGACCTCCAAACTTCAAACTCCTCTTTGGTCAATTCGAACATGAAATCCTCAGGGAATCGTACGATGTTGCGCCGTACCGCCTGTTTCAATGCCTTCGTCGGCACGTCGTACAGCGAGGCCAGATCGCGATCAAGCATCACCCTTTGGCCTCGAATCAGCAGGATGCACTTCTCGATCCGCTCAGTGGGCAGGATACTGCTGTCTGTGGCCTTGCGCGGCATCGAGCACTCCCTTCGATTTCACCAGAGCAACGTCTCTGCGCAGGAAAACAGCAGTCTAGACGGGTGCGACGATGAAATCAAATGAATCTTTCACGGCGGAGATCGCGGGGCAACCAGAGTGGCGGCGGTGATGAAAACTTCCGTCGCCGGGCCAAGCCTCAGGACGACGAAAATTGGCTGTAAGAGCCATCGAACCACAACATGTAGTTCAGAATCGCCGAGTCTTCTCCATTTTCTTGGTCCGGCCCCACGCTACTCGCGATGCGCTCACGGCTCGTCCTCCTTGGATAAGGGTAGAATCCTCACAGCCCCATGCCGACCGTCATCCGTAGCGGCACGGTGACTTGGTGTTTGTCGGTCCAATACGAGACGACGATCTTCGCCGAATCGACTTTGCGGCTCAACGCATAGGTCCAGGTCACGGTGACGCGATCCCCGAACCCCATGCTTTCCGTCTGGCCGCGGTTGGCGTCTACCTTCTTGTCTTGGGCGTCAAAGAACTGGATGTCCGCGATGTCATCCAGCTTCTTCTTGGCTTGTATGGCGACGGACAACGCCGCGTCGCCCCATTCCGGTTTGCCGGCGCTTTTGATCGTGAAGGGGATGGGGCCGGCGCTGATTGTGGCGCCGGGCTTCAGGGCCACCTTCTCCGCAGTGAAGTCTTTCTTCTGCGTCGCGACCCAGAGCGCGACTTCGGCGGCAATTGTCAGCTGTGTCGCGCCCTTTGTCGGCGAGCCCGGCGCGGTCAATTCGGCGCTGCACAGTTTGCCGTCCTCGCTGACAGTCGGCATCATCCCGAACTTCGGCGTGTTTCCGCCGAACTTGCTCGGAACGTCCGGTTTCGACAGGTCTTTGCCCTTGTCGTCCATGATGGCTTTCACTCGGCTCGCGTCGGGGTCGAGGCCCAGCAGGCCGCCACCCGGGACAGTGAGGAGCAAGGCCACCGTGGTACCGGGGGACCAGTTGAAGGCCCGCATCTTCTGATTCCCGCCCGGTGTCGGCTTGACGATACGCAAGCCGTGCACCTCAACCGTCACATCCGCCGGTTCCGCCGCGTTGGCGGCAACACCCCACGCGGCTATCCCGACAACTGCGCCCCATACGGCTGCCATGATTCTCGACGGCATCGCCTACCTCCCTTTCGTTCCAGCTTCTGTTCACTGCCGGACGCCCTGCGCACGGGCGGCGCCTGTTCGCGACGGTCGCGTCAGGCAATCCTGTCTGCAGATCGAACATTTTCTGCCTTTCTCGACAGCTTTGTCGAGAACTTTGTCGAAAGGAACAGGCGCTGACCCACTGCGTCGCCAGCTTGAATTGACATCGCGGGGTCTGCGCGCTCCTCCCCTTGACGCCATCTCATCTCTATGTCATAGAGTCTCTCAACAAGAGAGGGGATGGAATTATGTCTTGGGAGTACGATCAGAGCTCCGGTGAATTGAGACACAACGGAATTCTCGTTAGCACCGGGTATTCCGGCGCAGGCATGAGCGCAGCGACTGGGCGCAACAACCCGGATATGGAGAACGTTGCCAACGCCGGCCCGATTCCACAGGGGCAATGGACGATCGGGCAGCCGTTTGACAGTGACACCACAGGTCCGAATGTCTTGCCGCTGAGTCCGATCGGGCATAACGCTCACGGCCGAACCGCCTTCCAGATCCACGGCAATAACAACACCAACAACGCTTCCACGGGTTGCATCATCATGGGACCGGCAATCCGACAACAGATTGCAGCCAGCGGCGACAACGTCCTGAATGTTGTTCCATAATTGATTCCGCGCCGCTGACGTGGACATACGACAGGCACGCGGAGGCGCTCATGGCGGACGAGGAATCAGCGTTAATCTGTGCGATGGGCGACTGTCACGGATTGCTGGCGGACATGTACAGGATCGTCGAGGAGTTGGAGGACGAGGTGGGCCGTCGCGCCGATCTTGTGCTCCAGATCGGGGACCTCGGAGTGTGGCCGGACCCGGCGCGTTTAGACCGTGCGACGTTGAAACACGGCGAGTCCGGCGAATTCCGGCGATGGTTGAGGGAAGGTCGGCCGGTGCCGCGGGTTTTCTCCGAATACGCCGACGGGCACGCTTGAGGACTGGATACGTTCGGAACGGCTCTACGGGGGCGACGAGCAAGCGGTGCTGACCCTATCCGGAAGCCGTGACCACACGCTCAAGCTGTGGAACGTGCAGAGCGGCGAATGCTTTCGCACTTTTGAGGGTCATACGAGCGGCGTTGCCTCTGTCTGCCTGAGTGCAGATGGGACCCTCGCGCTGTCAGGCAGTCGCGACGCAACCCTCAAACTGTGGGACGTGGAAACGGGTCGTTGCATGCGCACGTTCAAAGGGCATGAGATCGACTTAAGCGCAGTGGCGCTGTCCCCGGACGGCCTTGTTGCTGCGTCAGCGAGTATGGAACCCTATCTGTTTCTTCTTCGGCTCGGGCGGGGTCATCAGCTCCTCAAGCGCCTCGAACAGAACCTTGAACTGGGCATCGTATTTCCGCTCCAACTCACGGAGCTTCTCCGCAAGCTCTCTATGCGAAGCGAGCATCCGCCGAAGCTTGACGAACGTGCGCATGATCTCGATGTTGACGCGGACGGCACGTTCGCTTCGCAAAACGCTCGAAAGCATCGCGACGCCCGTTCTGTGAATGCGCGCGGGAGGTACTTGGAGTGCCGGCCCCTCTCTAAGGGCCCGCGCAAATGACCTTCACCATTCTGGCGCGCAAGGCGGGCGGCCTCAGTCCCGGGGTCTCGCTCCCCGGCTGGCTGTGGCAGACGGCGATGCACGTGGCCGGGGATATCCTGCGCCAGCGCGTCGCGCGCGCACGGCGCGAACGGCGGTGGGAGGCCGAGCAGCCGGACGACACCGAGACGCTTTGGGAGCGCCTGGCGCCCGAACTCGATGCCGCGCTGGGCACGCTTTCCGAGCGGCTGCGCCGCGCCGTGATCGCCCGTTATTTCCTGGGCAAATCGCATCGCGACATTGGCCTCGAACAGGGCATACACGAGGATGCGGCCCGCATGCGGGTCAAGAACGGAGTCGAGCATTTGCGGGCCGCCCTGGCGGCCCGGGGCATCGCCGTGACCGCCACCGTCCTGGTCTCCTTCCTCTCCACGCGCACCGTCGAGGCTGTCTCGCCCCACCTCACCAACCTGTTGGAGGCCGCCGCGGTGGGGGCCGCCGCCGGCCGCCTCGGTGCCGGACTCGGCGGCGGCTGGCCGGCGCGGCTCCGCGCCTTGTTTGCCTCGAAGCCGGCGATCGCTGCCGCGACAGCCGGCGCGGTCGGGTTGGGCGTCGCACTTATCGGCGGTCAGTCCGTCCCACCGGGCTGGCATGTGCCGGCCTGCGAGCTGCGCCTGCCGATGGATTGGATGCCGGCCGACGGCCACGTCCCGGGCGAGACGTTCGAGTGGGCCGTCGAACTCGACAAGCTCGGCAAGTTGTGCGGGCTCGAAGAGGCCATCGCGCCGGATCGCGTGGCGCTCGTCGCCGAAGACGAGGCGGGCGCGGGCCGGCTCTTGAGCTTCGACGCCCAGGCGCGACTCGAACCGCTGAACCGGACCCAGACCGTGTTCCGGTTCCAGCCGCCGCACCCCCTGCGCCGGTTGTGGTTCTACTTCGCGGGCAAGCCGCCCGCCGAGCCCCCGTTCGCCGGGCGCTGGAACCTGCTCGACGGCGCCCTGCGCCCGGCGGAGTTCGAGCAATGGCAAAAGAACCACGCCGCCGTACCGGCCCGCATCCTCGAGACGGGGCCGGAGCCGGTCCTCGAGTTCGACCTGGACGCGCCGGCGCGCGCGGCACTCGGCACGCTCGACAAGCTCGAACTGACCAGGCGGTTTCCAGTCGCCGCCGCCGAGCGCGGGGCGCCGGCCACGGTGGCCATTGACCTGCAACTCGTCGAAGGCTTCCGGTACGTGCCCTTCCGGGTCGCGCTCTGGCAGCTCGACGGCCGCGGCGCTCGCCTTCCGGCCGACGTCATTGACCCGCGCTGGCTCGCCATGAACGCGGCGGTCGGCCAGGACGTCAAACTGCGGGAGACGGGCCGCATCCACCCGGGCACGGAGGCGATCGAGGTGCGGATTGCCTTGAAGCACCAGCCCGCGTCCACCCGCGGCTGGGACGAACTGCGCACGACCGCCCAGCCCGTCCCGGCCGACGAACGCATTCGGCTCCGCGTCCGCCGGCTCGAACTGCGCACCGGGCGCCGCCTCCCATTCCCGGGTCGCAACCCGGAACGCTACGCAGCCGGCATGACTTCCGACCCGGCGGACCGCTGCCTGCTGCTGGGTGCCGGCGGCTACCTCATCTTCGACCCCTGCCCGCCCGGTGTCTGGTCGGCCGGTCTGGACGTGAAGGAGCCCGCTGCGTTCCATTGGCCGGTGGGACCCGGAACTTTCGAGTGCTGGGTCAAGCCGGCTTGGACGAACGCGGACGCGGCGCGCGGCAGGCTCGCCCTGGCCGTCGTCGGCGACCCGGCCAACGCCGGGCCCGAGGAGACGGTCTTCGAGATTGCCTATGACGGCCGGAAGGACGGCGGTGCGCTCAGCGTCACCATGCGCGATGGGGCGAAGCAGACTCTGCGGCAGACCGGCCGGGCGGCGTTGCGGCCGGGCACGTGGCATCACCTGGCGTTCTGCTGGGCGCCGGCCGCGGGGACCCGCGAACTCTTCCTGGACGGCCAGTCCGTGTCCAGGGCGGACGGGCAGGCGTTCGCGGCGCTGGACCTGGCCAACGCCGAGCGGCGCGCCGAACAGATGCCCACAGCCGTCTGGATCGGCTCGGGCACCCGGGGCCGGGCGCCCTTTCCGGCGTACGTTGACGAACTGCGCGTCTCCGACAGCGTGCGCTACCGCACGCCCTTCGCACCCCGCTCGTCGCCATTCAGCCTGGACGAGCATACCCGCGCCCTCTGGCATTTCGACGGCAGCCAGGCGGGTGTTCACCACGGCGACGACGGCGTGGTGGCCGCGGCGCTGTTGGCGGAGGCCAGCCCGGCGCTCAACGTCGTGGAGGTCCACCGTCGTACGCGCTCCGGCCTCGAGCCGAAACGCATCCAGTGGTTCCCCGAACGCTTGCCCCCGGCCCTCGATCCGCAGACCGTGCTGCCCATCCAGAGCTACGCCCAGCTCGATACCGCCCAGCTCGACGCCGCCTACACACCCAAACGCCTGACCCTGCGGCTGGCCGCCGGCCAGGCCGCGACCGTCACCTGCGACGCCGAGCCGGTCATGGATTACGTCGAACTCGCCGCCGCCGAGGGCGAGAAGCAGCTCGTGGCGCCCTGGCTCGGCCGCGAGGACGACACCGATTCCCGCTCCCTCGAGCGCATCGCGCAGACGTTGCGGTTGGCTGAGCTCCCCGACGAGCAGAGCCGGGCCATCCGCCTGTTCGCCTATCTGGTGGCGAAAACCGACTATTTCAGCATGGGCATGTACGATTGGACGCCCACCCACGGGGTCCGCCACATGTACCATGATCCGCACAAGTTGCTGAACAACTACCTGCAGTTCATCTGCGGCGCACTGAACCGCACGGCCATGCACAGCTTCCTCGCCGCCGGCCTCTCGGCCAACGAGTTCCCGGGCAGCGGCCATTGTTTCCAGCAGGTCTTCTACGACAACGCCTGGCATCTCTATGACCTCTCGCCCCGGCTCTTCATCCCGGCGCGCGACAACACGCGCGTGGCGGGCCTGGCGGAAATCCAGGACGACCCGTACCTACTGCACCGCGGTAACGTCGCCCACTGGCTGCCGGCCGGCGAACGCGGGCCGCGCTTCATGTCGCGCGATCTGCTCTTCCACGATATGACCTATGCCCTGCGGCCCGGCGAATCGTTCCGGTACTCGTGGTGGAACGTCGGCCGCGTCCTCGACGCGAAGACTTACGAGGGCGGCGTGGTCACGGAGTCCATGGACCGGTTCCAGCCGGAAATCGGCAACGGCGTGCTCGCGTTCGCCTGTGAGCCCAGCCGCGAACACCCGGCCTTGTCGGACTGGACGGCGACCGGGTTCGCCTACGCCGTGAAGAGCCCGTACGTCATCGCCGATAGCGAGGTGGCCGTCCAGGCCTCATTCGCGCGGCCGGGCGCCACGGTCGGCATCGAGCTGTCGAACGACGCGGGCAAGACGTGGCGGGCCGTGGGCCGACTGAGTGGGGCCGACACCCGGCGCGCGTTCAACCCGAAGAACTGGGTCGTCGGCCGCTACGCCTATGCGCTGCGCTTCAGCAAGGTCGATGCGGCGATCGAGCGGCTCGAACACCGCGCCTTCGTGCAGTTGAACCCGCGCGTCCTGACGCCCTGCCTCAAGCGCGGCGCCAACCGCCTGGTGTTCTCCAGCCAATCGGGCGCCGCCACGATTGCGCTCGGCTATCGCGAAGCCGCGGGCACCCTGGACTGCGCGGGCGGCGTCGGGTTCGGGTTCATTCCCGGCCGCGCGCGCTACCTGCTCGCCGGCCGGCCGGGCGAGACCTGCCGTCTTGCCGTGGGGGCCTGCAACCCGCCTGCCGAACTGCGCGTGCCCAGTGGCATCGAGAGCCGGGCGGTGGCGGGGGGCTTCGAACTGCGCCTGGCGCCCCATCTGGCGGATGGCTTCTACCTGCTGACGCTGGCGGCCGGCGCGCGCGAGCGGCGGCTCGATCTCCTTATCGGTAAGAACGTGGCGCTGTACACGCCGGCGGTGCTGGGTCAGGCCGCCGGCGTGGACCTGATCGAAGACCCGGACGTCGCCGGCCGGCGCGTGCTGAGGCTCGGCGCGGACGGCGAGCGCGCGCTGGCGCTGCCGCAGACCGAGTTCGCCGCCGGCGACTACCGGGTTTGGGCACTGTTCAAACGCCCGCGCGGCCAGCGCAAAGCCAAGCTCTACGTGCAGGCGGGCGACCAGCGTCGCCCGTTCCGGCCGCACATTCACCGCTACGGGCACCAGGAGATCATGGACGCCTGGTGGGGTTGGCGCGCGCTGAGCCAGGATGACGACCCCAAGGCGGGCGGCGGCACGCTGCCCATCGCCCCGGGAGCCACGCTGCGTATCGGCTGCGATGGCGGCCAAGTCCTGGTCGCCGGGGTTTGCATCGTGCCCGCTGCCGACGCGCGCCTCGCCCGGCTCTACCTCGAGAACTACAGCTTCGACCCGGCGTTCAAATAGACGATCTCCATGTCCGGATCGGCCTCGGCCAGAATGCAGGCGAGCATGCCGTCCGGGTTGAAATGCCCGATGACCAGGCGGTCGCCGCGGGCCAGCACGCAGTGGTTGAACCAGGCGGCGCGCCGGGCGTTCGGCGCCGCGGCCTCGGCCGGAAACGGCGGCACCAGCAACAGCCGCCCAGCCGCCACGGCCGTTTCCATAGGGCCACGGCATGCCGTGGCCCTATGGAAGGTGTGTCCTGCATGCGCCCTCCTGCAGGCTGACGCCCGGGCGGCCGCGGCGCCATGCTCTCAGCACGCCCGGCCCTGCGCAAAGCAAAAAGGGGCCGCCGCGGGCACGATATTCGGGAAGCCCGGTGCAGGGTGGAGCGGGTGCCGAGCCGTCCAGGCGGGCGTTCCATTACGGGGCCGGAAACGAAAACCGCCAGCCTTTTCGGTTCTGCGTTTCAGCTGCAATATAGTCATAGAGAGACCGCCGCCTTGCTGGTGCCTGGGGCTTCCGCATTGCCTGGGCGCGGGCGTCGCCGGTGCTCGGTAGGCGGTGCGCGACCGCCGGAGGAGACCTGACCGTGAAGGTGTTCATCGCGGGAAGACCTGCTGGCTGGACTATCGCTGATCGCAAGACGGCGGGAGGACTCGAACCCATGATCCAGACCGTACCCTTGAAGCCGGATGCCGGCCCGGCGCCGTCGGCCGGCGACGACCGTCAACGGCGAATGGCGTGGTGGCACGAGGCGAAATTCGGGATGTTTGTGCATTGGGGCATCTACAGCGTGCTGGGCCGCGGCGAGCAGGTCATGCTGCGCGACTGGATGCCCATCGAGGAATACACGCCATTGGCGGCGGCTTTCCATCCGGTGCCCGATTGGGCTGACCAGGTGGCGGACCAGGCCGTGCGCGCCGGTGCCCGCTATGCCATCCTGACCACCCGGCATCATGACGGATACTGCCTTTTCGATACGGCGACGGACACGTTCAATGCGGTTCGGACGGGGCCCGGGCGCGACTTGGTCAGGGAATACGTCGCCGCCTTGCGGCAACGCGGGCTGCGGGTCGGTCTGTACTACTCGCTCCCCAACTGGCGCCGACGCGGGTTTTGGGCGCCCGAGCGCTACCCCGACGAGCAGCGCGCGATCGTCGACGAGATTCACGCGCAGGTGCGCGAACTGATGTCCAACTACGGGCCGATCGATATCCTGTTCCACCTGGTTGACGCGGTACGTCAGGGGGGCAACTGCGTTTTCAATATCGGCCCGGATGCCCGCGGCCAGGTCTGCCGCCGCGATGGGGCCGCGCTGGATCGTGTCGGCGCCTGGCTCCGGGTCAACGGCGAGGCGATCTACGGTACACGGCCGGGCAAGATACTCACCGCGCGGCGCCAGAGCGCCTGCAACCAGTACGGGTTGTTCACCTGCCGCCAGACCATCGCGTACCTGATCCTCTTCTACCCGCCGCGCGAGTACGTGATTCTTTCCAAGGTCGGCCCGGCGATCCGGAAGGCGCGGATGCTGGGCAGCGGGCAGCCACTGACCGTCGAGCCGCTGGCCAACGCGCGCTGGAAGCTCGGCGGCCTGCCGGCCTTGACGGCGGAGGAATTGGCGCCCGTGATCAGGATCGAGTTCGAGGCCGAACCTTACTCGTTGACGTTCGACGACGACGCGTGGCTCGACGGCGCGTACCGGGCAATGCGCGATGAAGACGTGGTGGCGCACCTGCGCGTCTGATGGGCCGCGGCCGGTCGGACGCCCCCGCTCGGCTTTTGCCTGGACAGCGCGGGCCCAGGCGCCAAGATAGGCGGGGGTCCCGCCCGCCTGCGCGGTGGCGCGCCGGCAGACCTCGCCGGTCGGCACGACCTGCTGTCGCCAGGGCGAGCGGCTATGCTCAGGCCTCCAGGCCGGGTCGCGCGTGGCCGGTGCGAACCGGACGCGGCCGCGCCCCGGAAGGGCAAGTACACGGAGGGAGGGCACCTTATGTACCGAAAGGCGACGGCGATGGACGGCGGCCGGGCCTGCGCCCTGCCGCCTAGTCGCAACAGGCGGTCCGACCGGCGCGGCGCAGGGGTGGGCCGTGCGCTTGTCGGCCTGCTGGCGATCTGCGCGAGCGCGGCTGGCGCTGGGAATCGGGGCAGCGCCGGCCAGACGGCCTGGCGCGACACGCGTTACGCGCAGCGGCTCTGCCTGGACTGGCGGCCCGGCGAGCGCGCTGGCCAGGACATTCTTGAGGTGGCCATCGATCTCGAGAAGCTCGCCCGCCTCAGCGAGAGTACGGGACCGGTCGCGCCCGAAGCGCTCTGCCTGATCGCCGAGACCGCCGCCGGCGCGGGCGAGCGCGTCCCCTTCGCGGCCAGGATGTTCTATGGCCTCAAGGGCGAATATGGCACGGTTCTGCGCTTTCTGCCGCCCGAACAGAGCGACAGCCTCTGGTTGTATTTCGACGGCCCCGCCGACCAACAGCCGGCTCCGCCCGTACACTGGAACCTCCTCGAGGGCGCGCTGGACGAGGCTGGCCTCGGCGCGTGGCACACGACGGGCCAAGTGACGCTCGGCGCCGGCGGCGGACAGGCTGGCGTTCTGGAACTGGCCCTCGAAGGCGGAATCAAGCGTGCCGAGCCTGTCGAGGTCTACCGGCGATTCCCCATACCCTCGGCGTTTCGCGGCCAGGCGGTTCTGGCCTTTGCCGACGTGCGGATGGCCGAAGGCGAGACGTACGTGCCGTTTTCCCTCACGCTGGCCGCGTACGACGAGGCCGGGGCACGCATCCATGACCATGTCGTGGACCGGCGCATGATGACGATGAACCTGGCCGCCGGGCAGGACGTCAAGTTCCGCGAACCCGGCCGGCTGCACCCGCGCGCGGCCGCGGTCGAGGTGCGGTTCGCCCTGCGACCCAATCGGCAGGAGGAGAAGGACTACTTCGGTCTGCTCCGGGGACCGAGTCCGTTGCCGCCCGACGCGGACCGGATTCTGGTCAGAGTGAGCGAACTGGGTCTGCGCGCCGGGCGCCGCCTGGCTTTCCCCGGCCGCAACCCGGAGCTCTATGCCCCGGGCGTGAGCGGCCTGGCTGCGGACGGCAGCCTGCACATGCGCCAGGCACACTTCCTGATGTTCCACGGCTACCCGCCAGGCCATTGGGCCAACGGGCTGAAGGTCGAGGCGGCCGACGCCTGGCACTGGCCGGACCAGGCGGGTACCGTCGAGTTCTGGTTCAAACCGGCCTGGGCGGACACGGCGGGCAGACACGGGTTCCTGCAGGCTTTTCGCCACAGTACCTTCTCCAACGACAACTCCCCGGCCGTGGTGGTTCTGGACATCTGCCACGACGGCACCGGCATCCAGGTGACGATGTGCGACAAGGCCAAGCGCCGGCTGGCACTGCGGGCCGCCGTGGCGCTGGACGGCGACGCCTGGCACCACCTGGCTTTCTGCTGGGAGCCCGCGGCCGGGTCGCGTGAACTCTTCCTCGACGGCCGCTCCCTCGCCCGGGAGCGGGGCGAACTCGCCGGGACGGACATACCCGCTACGATCCACGTGGGCGCCATGGGGCGCGGCCGGGAACCTGCCGAGGCCTGCCTGGACGAAATCCGGATCTCGAATGTGGTACGCTACTCCGGGCGCTTCGCGCCCGACAAGCGGTTTGCTTCGGATGCCGCCACGCGCGCCTTGTTTCACCTTGACTACGACAAGAACGGCGTGCACGGGGGCGACGACGGGTTTGTGCTGGGCGCCCCATACACCGCCATGTCGCCCACGCTGAACGTCGTGGACGTCGAGCGGCGGATCAAGGGCCGCGTCGAACCGCGCCGCCTCCAGTGGTACCCGGCCGAGCTGCCCAAGGCGCTTGACCCCTATGCCGTACTGCCGGTGGCCAGTCACCGGCGCCTCACGGCGGCGGAACTCAACGCCGGGTACGTCGCCAAACGGCACGCGCTGCGGCTCGGCCCCGGACAAACCGCCACCCTCGAGTGCGGCGGCCGTCCGTTCGTGGACTTCGTGCGACTCGCCGTTCCCGACGGTGGGACGGCGGTCGTGGCGCCGCTGCTGAAGGCGGCCGACGACGTGGACCCGCGTTCGTTCGCGAGTATCGCGCGCGATCTTGGACTCGCGGCCTTGCCGACGGAACACGCGCGCGCGACGCGGTTGTATGCCTACTTGATGTCCATGACCGACTACCTTGGCGCCCACCGCCGCGAAGCCTATCCGTCGCACGTTATCAAGGCGGACGACGAGCCCCACGCGCACATCAACAGTTACCTGCAGTTCATGTGCGGTAACCTCGCCAAGACGGTCTGCCATGCCTTCGTGACGGCCGGGCTGTCGGCCAACCGGATCAGCGGCTGGGGGCACTGCTATCACCACGTCTTCTACGAGGGGCAGTGGCACCTGTTCGACCCGACGACCCGGCTCTTCACCCCGGCCCGCGACCATACGCGGGCGGCAGCGCTGGCCGAGATGTACGAAGACCCCTTCCTGATGAACCTGGGCGGTTACCACCTCGGCTACTACTGGCCCGCGGTCCGGGCCAAGACCCATTTCGAAAACCGCCAGCTTGTCTGGCGCGATTTCGGCTACGTGCTGCGCCCCGGCGAAGCCTTCACCTACCACTGGTTTCACACCCGGACCCATACCGCCCGCGAGTTCAAGGACGGCCTGGCCCTCGATGAGCGGACCCCGGAAGCCTTCGAAATCAGTAACGGCGTCCTCGAATTCGACGGCCGGCCCGCGGCCGACCATCCGGCCATCGACGGCTGGACCGCGGACGGTTTCGGCTACACGGCGCGGACCCCGTATGTGATCGTCGATGCCGACTTCGGGCTCGATGCCACTTTCGGCCAAGGGGGCTCCATCGCCGTCGAGATGTCGGTCGATGGCGGCCGGACTTGGCCCTTCCCGGTCGCCACCCTGTGCGCCACGAACGAGCCCCGCGCGGTCAGCCTGTTCCCGTGGGCCCGTGGGCGGTTGCTCTACACCTTGCGCTTCCGCACCGACCGCGCCCAGGTGGACCGCCTGCGCCATCGGGCCTTTGTCCAGATGAACACCCGGGCGCTGACCCCCACGCTCAAACCGGGCGCCAACCGCCTGCGGTTCTCAGCCCAGTCGGGGACCGCGGACCTCGTGATCGGCTATCGCGAAGCGGCCGGCCAGATGGCCCTGCGCGGCGGTATCGCCCACGGGGTGCTCCCCGGCCGCGAGAAGTACCTGCTCGGCTGCCGGCCCGGCGGCGAATGCCGGCTGACCGTCGCGGATGCGGCCGTGGAGCCGCAGGTGGAGGCCCCCCACCTCATCGCCTGCCAGAAGCGTACGACCGGCCCGCGTACCTGGGACGTCGTGTTCCAGCCTGCCGCCGACGCGCCAGCCGGCCTTTACGCGGCCGCCGTCAGGTGCGGGCCCCTGGCACGACGCGTCCATATCTTCGTGGCTCCTGACCTCGCGCTCTGGTCCCCCGAACAGATCGCCAGCGAGACCGGCGCCAGCCTGGCTGACGATCCGCAGGTGGGCGGCCGGCGCGTCGTTCCGCTCGCGGCGGGGCAAGCTCTGTCGCTGGGCACCGCTGTCGAAGCGGGCACGTACCGCGTCTACGTCCTGGCGCTGCGCGAGAATCGGCGCACAGACCTCTCGTTCCAAGTGTCCGGTCGCGCCCAGCGATTCGCCAAGCACCCGCCGACCTACTGGCCGCAGCAGGGCAACATGAGCCGGCTGTGGAACTGGTACAGCGCCGAGCCCGCCGAGATTGACTTCACGGGCAACGACACGCTCGTCCTGGGCGCCACCGGCACTGCCCACGTGGCCGGCCTGATCGTCGCGCCAACACGCGACCCGGCCATCAAGCGAATCGGTCGGCTGCTGTGTGAGGGATACAACTATGACCCAACGGTCTTCTGAGCGCCGCTGCCGGATCCCGCAACCTGGCGAGATGGTCCGGGGCGGCCGGCCGGTCCGCAAGCTTTCCGCCCGTTCTGCCGGCCCCGGCGCCACCACCACCTTTTCGGTTTTCACCGGGGACTGCAATACATAAGATAGCCAGCGCCACTCGGCTTGGCCGTGACATTCACGGGGCCGGCGGCGCCGCCAGCGAATGCGGAACAGGGAAGACCGACCCAAGGAGGCCCGTATGCCGGTTCCATACCGATCCCGGATGGCGATCGCGCTCTGCCACGTGGCTTGCCTGGTGGCGGGTGCCCGCGGCGCCACGCTGCCGGCTGCCGCCCCAGCCCCAGCCAACCTGTTGCCCAACTCGAGTTTCGAGGCCGGCGCCGAGCCGCGTGAAATCTATCCCATCATTGGCGAATACCGCCACACGGCCGGCAGCGCCTGGCAACTCGACTCGACCGAGAAATTCCATGGCGCGCGCAGCCTGCGGATGGCGGGCACGACGCCGTTCTTCTGGCAGGTGCTGAGTCTGAACTCGCTGACCAACGTCTTTTCGGCATACATGAAAGGCGCGCGGCCCGGCCTGCAGGTCGAGCTCGGCATGGAAGACCTGAGCTTCATTGACGATGGCGCGGTGTGCGTCGAGGGCGGCCAGACCAAGGTCGTCACGCTGACCGGCGACTGGGCACGCTATGAACTCGGCGGCGTGGCCGCGCCCAAACGCGAGTACCTGCAGTTCCATCTCTTCCGCGCCTGGGTGCGGCCCCTGGCGCCGGACTCGCTCTGGCTCGATGCGGCCCAGTTCGAAAAAGGGACCACCCAGGCTGGCGCCTACCAGCCGGAACGCGGGGATAACACCATGCCCCGTCACGCGCGCGGGAATAAGCCCCTGATCTACGGGCCCGAGGAACTCGAGATTCGCCGGCCGGCAACCGCGAAAACCGGGCAGGTCGCGTTCGTCGTGCGTGAACCCGCCGGCCGGGCGCGAGAGAACGAGCCGGTCTGGGGCGGTATCCCGTTCCCGCGTGGCGAGCTGTTCGACGAGCAGGCCGTGCGGCTGCACGACGAGCGAGGGCAGCCCGTGCCCTGCCAGACGCGCGCCCTGGCCCGTTACCACATCGACGGCAGCATCACCTCGCTACTCCTCGACTTCCAGGCTTCGTTGCCCGCCAACGGCAGCCGGCGGTTCGTCCTGCACTATGGCCAGACCGGCGCCGCCGCTGCGGGCGGCGACCTGGCTGCCGACGCCGGCGGGGAAATCCGGCTCGACACCGGCGCCGCCAAGGCCGTCGTTCGCAAGGACGCCTTCCGCTGGTTCGACACCCTCGAGGCAGGTGGCCGGCAAGTCGCGGTGGCGGCCGACCAGGTGGGCGCCTTCGCCACCGGTATCGACGGCAGGGTCTACGCCTCCCATGCCGGGCCGCCGGACGAAGTCCGCGTCGAGTCGAACGGGCGGCTCCATGCCGTCATCCTGGTGCGGGGTCGGCATCACGCGGTGGGGACGAGCGGCACGCTCCTGAACTACGAGGCGCGTATCCATGCCTTTGCTGGCAAGCCCTACTTCCTGCTCGAATCCACGTTCGAGAACCGCGAGCCGTTCCTGAACGCGACCGTGGGCTCGATCTTCATCCGGCTGCCGCGCGGGGGTGAGGCCGCCGCGCCGTGCCGGCTGGCGATCGTGGGTGGGCCCGACCTCGAGGCGACCGTACCGTCCGGCGGCCGCGCGGCGTTCACGCAGCTCCACAACTACTTCGGATTGGGCCGCTACGACGTGGCCGTCGAGGTCGGCGGGCTGGACGCGCCGCCGGCCGTGCGGCGCGGGGTGCGCGGAACCGGCCGGTTTGTGGCGGGCCCCACGCGCCTGGCCATGCACGACTTCGTCGAGCTGAATCCGAAGGCCTTCGCCGCGGACGCGCAGACGGTGGCGCTCTATCACTGGCCGGCCCGCCACGTGCGCTGGCTCGACCTGCCGTTCGGCATGGCCAACACCATCCGGCTCGCCTATTGCCCGCTGGGCGGTGAGGACGACGGCGCGGCCCTGGCCCAGGCCCCGATGCTGGTGCAGCCCGACCCGGCCTGGCTCAAGGCCACGGGTGTCTTCACCCCGTTCCTCACGGCCGCGGAGGCGGAGCGTTACTGCCCGCGGTTCGAGCGGCGCGTCCGCGCCCTCTTCGCGGGCCTGGCCCGCGACCGCGAGGTCATGGACCTGACCGGCCTGTTCGATTACGGCGATGCCGGCACTCCGCTTGACTGGATGAACAACGAGACCACGTTCGTACGCAACCTCTGGATTCAGTACCTGCGCACCGGCGAGCCGGCGCTCTTCCGCCGGGCCTCGAGCATGGCGCGGCACCTGCGCGAGGTCGACATCTGCCACGCCGGCGACGGCGCCCGCTTCATGCACCATCCCTCGGGCGGCTTCCACACGACCTACGGTTGGCATACCGGCCACTACTGGATTACCGGCCTGATCTGGCACTACCTGCTGACCGGGGACGCGCGGACGTTCAACGTCGTGCGCGACGTGGGCGCCGAGCTCATGCTGAAATACAGAGCTTCGCATTACACCGGGCGCGAGCGCGGCCGCATGCTCGAGCACCTGGCCGAACTTTACGACCTGACGCACCTCAAGTGCTTCCGCGTGGCGTTCGAGACGCAATACGGATTCGGCCAGCCCACGCCCGGCGGCGGCTACTACGGCGGCAACGGGCTCATGCTGCTCGAACGCTGGCACCAGACCACCGGCGACCCGCAACCCATCGAACGGCTGAAAGCGGATACGCGAACGATGGTCGGGCGCCATCTCGAACACTACGTGCCGGGATCGGGCGTGGGGCATGGACGCGGCTGGTATATCTTCACGGGGATGGCCGCCGGCTATCGCGCGGGCGGCGACCGGCGCTGCCTTGACGCCTACCAGGACCAATTGGTCTGGTACACGGTGAGCGCCGACAGCTTCGACCATAACGCCGTGCGCGCCCTCGAGTTCCTCGATCTCGCGCGCCAAGTCGGCATCCCCGAGCCGCCCATGATGCCGGACGCCTCGCTCGGGACCGAGATCCTGCTCGGGTTCGGCGCCACGCGCGCGCCCGAAGGCGAACCGGCGCTGCGGATGCGCGTCGCCGACCGCGCGGACGTGGCCTTTGCGGTCAAGGTCTACCGCGCACGCGGGTTCCGCAAGAAGGGCACGGCGCACGAGCTCGCCTACCGCCTGCGCCGGCCGGACGGCGCCATGCTGAAGGAAGAGATACTCGGCGGCGTCGAGCCGTCGCTCTGGCGCGAACTGCGGGTCGAGCCGGACGGGCTCAGGGGCGACTACCTGCTCGACATCGAGAGCCGCAACGACGGCCAGGGCCTGGTTTCGTGCACGCTGCCGACCACCTTCCTGGATGCGCGCCGCGATTTCGGGTTCCGCTACAACCGCGAACGTTGCGCTTTCGTGCGCTACGCGCTGCGCGCGCCCCTGAAGGGCAGCCGGATCGGACTGCGGCTCGATTGGAAAGACAGGCCCGGGCACAACGGCCGCACCGCCGGCGTCTGGCTCGAGGACACGGCCGGGCGGTTGCTGGCCCGGCAGCGCTGGGCCACACCGCTCGGCACCGTCTACGACGAGACCGGCCGCCAGCTCGCCCTGCCTGACCCCGACGTGCTGCCGCTCGAGTTCCCTGACCGCCTGCGCGGCCAGCCGCTCGTGATCACGATCTGGTCCCCCAAGTGGACGCACTTCCGGATCGAGGGGCTCGACGAGCCCTGGCTGGCCGCTACGCCGGCGGCGTTCGAGGAATAGGAGTGCGAGTCGGAAGAAGAAAATGACCCGGTGGGCGCGCACGTGTCGGCGCGCCTTGGCTGCTGCGCGGCCTGGCGCGCGGCGCGGGGCGCCCATTCGACACCCGTTCTGAGCAGACCTCTCAGGCCGCGAAAGTCCGGTGTGCGCATGATTTCTATGCTTCTCATGCGCGGGCAGGCGGAACATGAAATCGCCCGGAAATCCACGCCCGTTGCGTTTGACGGCCTGATTCAAGGCTTCGGTCGTGTCCTGTACAACTCAGCCAGATCTCTGTCGGCTATCCCCGAGCCCGCGGGGTTTCTCAGAACCCTTCGGCGTCCTCCCAGGCGTGGACCTGCTCCTCGGTGAACATGAGGCGTTTGCGCAGTTCGGCGGTGGGCACGTCGGGGATGCGGTTGCCGGAGAGCCACGTGAAGATGTTCCACGTGAGCCGGAGGTTGTCGGCCTCTTCGATCCGGAACGGCTGCACGAAGTAGTTGTCGCCCGAGGCGACGACGCGGCCCTTGCCCAGGTTTCCCGCCAGCAACACGGGTTGGCCCGGGGCGTTCCAGTCGGCCTTGCGACTGAAGATCAAGGGCGTAAGCGCGGATTTCGGGTCACGCAGCGGAGCGGCGAAAAGCGTCGCGAGCCGCTTCACCCCTTTCGTGACGGGATGCGGCCGCACGTCGGAGAACACGACCTGGAGCGGGTCCCCGTTGACGCAACTGCCGGGATCAGAGAACCAGCCGCCCTTCGTACGCACTTGTTCCGGGCGCAGGAGCGTGTTCAGGGCCGCACTCACATTGTTTGCATAGGCGTCGGGCACACCGCACACGAACAGCCCGCCGCCGCCAGCCACGAATTCGCGGATCGATGCGACAAAGGCCTTGTCCCGCATGAGGATGCCCCACATGTGCTTGTAGTCTTCCTGGATGAACAGCACATCGAAGTGGGCGAGTCCCTCCTCGCGCAGCTCGGCGCGGGACCGTTCGTGGACATCGCAGCCCGCCTTCTGCAGCAGATCGATGAGCACCGGCGAGGTCCAGATGCCCATCTCGTGAATGCCGTTCCTGAACGGCTCGCACAGGACGAGGACGGCCGGACGTCTCCTGTTCACGGGTCGCCTGCGTTTCCAGCCCTTGATTTCGCGCAGCACGCGCATTCGCTCTTCAGCCGGCTTCACGAACCGCAGCGGAACGCGCTGCTCGGACTCGAACACGTAGACCGTCGCTGTCTGCACGGGGATCTCGACCTCGACGCCTGCGGTCAAGGCCGCCGCAGAGACAAGCTCTGCGCCGACCTGCCGTCGCTGCTGGAGATGGCGCACTCTGTAGCGTGTGCCGTTGGCCTGCCCCAGGAACCGCGGCAGGATGCGCAGTCGTCCGCGCTGCGGCATGCCGCCCCAATTCATGAGGTAGACCAGGAAACGGTCCGGCGTTCCGATGATCTGGGCCTCTACGAACGGGAACTCCTCGTTCTGTTGGAACGCGATGTCGAGATCCTTCCCGATCCGCTGCTTCTCGAGAATATCGCCGATCAGTCGGTGCGTCTCGTTGAACGCGAGGTCTTTCGGGACGTAGTAAACCGTGCCACTGCCGATGCGCCGGGTCGTGACCGTCTCGCTCGCAGGTTGCCCGATCAGCCGTTCGACAGGCAGCTTCTCGTAGAAGTGGTCGTCCTTGACGAGCGACTTGTGCGTCAGGAGCAGCGTGCCGCCACCGGCCACGTAGCTGTGGATGGCCTCGAACGTGCCCTTACGCACCATTTCGGCGTAGGGCACGACGAGCAGGTCGTACTGGCGATGCTTGCCGGCGATGATCTGGCGGCAGCTCAACACGTCGGTCGCGATCCGGTTGAACAGCAGCCCGCTGTAGTGGCGCATGTAGGGAGCGAACTCCGGAAGGAGGTCAAACCTGTGACACAGGCCGGCGAACGACTCCCAGGGGTATCGGAGGTCGGGCTTGCTGCTTTCGTGGACGGTTTCCCCGTTCAGGCGGAGGCGGACCGGCCCATCGAATCCGCCGCCGGTCAGGAAGAAGCTCAGGTGGTCCATATCCCGGACCGTCGTGTAGTGACGGCCTGCGGTGAACTCGAACCGGTGCCATCCGTCGGGGCTCGGGCGTTTCGATGCTCTCTGCCATTCTGCCTGCAACGGTGCCATGGACTTGGCCACCATCGCGTCGATATCCACGGACACGGCACTGACCCCGCCAACGATGCACTCGGGATTCACGATGGGCTTGGCGCAGATGTTTCGCGAATAGTCCTGGTACAGCGTTTTCAGGATCATGCTCTCGAGCACACGGTCGGGTTCCGCCGGGCGTCCGCCGTAGTCGTAAGCCGAACCGCCCGGCATATGATGCCCGAACAGATCCATCGCCGGGCACAGCAGCTCGGGATCGATCGTCTCATAGTGCGCGCGCCGGTAACGCCGTTCGAGACGCGCATCCAGGAAGAGCGGTTCGGGATCGCAATAGCGCTGGCGCAGGCGGTCGCTGCACGCCTTGTAGTTCTCCGCAAAACGGATGCGGCAGAATTCGATCCAATCGTTCCAGAGCTCCGGGTACGCAGCGGCCTGCTTGATCTTGTACAGCCTGAACCTGCCGTCGACCGAGATATTGTCAAGAGTTGTGGATGAGTTTTTTCGAGGGTATCCTTTCCGGTGCATGATCACGCCGCCTTCTGCATGATTCCATCG
>JAFGHX010000175.1 GCA_016929905.1 Kiritimatiellia bacterium | reverse complement strand
GCCGTGGCTGTAGACGGCGCCGAGCTGCAGGACCTTCTTCTGCAAGTCGCGCACGGCGTCCAGCCGGTTCGCCGCAGCCGCTTCGTACATCTCCACGAACAGGCGCGGGTAGATGTTGGCGCCGCCCGGTACGCCGCCGTTGCCGCCGATGAGGATGGATTCCCCGAGCAATTCCTCGGGGCCGACCAGCAGCGCGAAGTTCGTGCGCGCCTTCATCAGCTCCACGAGCCGATGGAAGTAAATCATGTTCGAGGAACTGTCCTTCAGCCCGATGACGCCGTCCAGTTCCGACGCGCGACGAACCGTCTCCAGTTCGAAAGAGAGCTTGGTGGTGCTCGGCATATTATAGAGGAAAAGGGGCAGCGGCAGCTCGGGCACCAGGTGCGTGAGGTATTCGAACAACTCCGGCTGCCCGGCGGGGAAGTAGAACGGGGGGGCCAGCACGGCGGCCTGTGCCCCGCAGTCGGCCGCATACCGCGCGGTGTCGATGGATTCGGCGAACGAGGTGTCGGTGATCCCGACCAGGACGGGCACGCGGCCGTCTACCTGCTTGCACGCGCGTTTGATGAGCCGCTTGCGGAGCCGGTGGCTGACGCTGGGGCCTTCGCCGGTCGTGCCGAGGATGAACAGCCCGTGCACGCCGCCGGCGAGGATGTGCTCGATCAGCCGTTCCGTGCCCTTCAGGTCGAGCTTGTCGCGCGCGAGCAGCGGCGTGATCATGGGCGGGAAGATCCCGCGCCACGGGGTCGATGGTTCCGGGACCTTCGCATTCATGGCGTCATCTCCGTGAGCCTGTTCAGGTAGGCCGGGCGTCCCTTGGCGCGCCAGAGTCCCGAGCGCTTGCGCCTCGGGACGACGGCGGCTCGCCCGGCTTTGGGCGGCCGAGGACGACCGCCCTACTCGCTTTGGATCGGGTTCCTACACAAGGGCCAGCGCTCAGCCGAAGCACGCAATCGTGGCAAACCCAATACTCCGTCGCTCCCATGTATACGTCACGGCGAAGCCGTCTGCAATCGGAATGATGGCCGGATAAGAAAATTCGCCCTTGGTATCTTCCAGGACGATTTCGTCCTGCCAGCTTCGCCCGTTGTCCGTCGAGAAGATCACGACCAGCGGGCTCCTGCCTTTCTCTACGGGATTGCAGACAAGGGTCAGGAGGGGTTTCTTCAGGTGGCGGGCGAGGTCCAGCCCGCTGTTGTTGTGCGGGAACTCGGTCGGGTAGGCCTCGCACCACGTGCGGCCGTCGTCGGTGGAGTCGGCGCGGTAGATGCGGTGGGCCGTACTGCGCAGCAGCATATGCACGCGGCCGGGCTTCGACTCCCAGAGCGTGGGCTGGATGAGCCCGCGCCCGGCGACCTGCTTACGGTTCATGGGCACCATGGTGCGTTCCCACCTCGCGCCCTCGTCTTCGGAACGGTCGACGCCGGGCGTCCACCGGGTGAGCGTCTCAATCGACATCGGTGCGAGGATCGCGCCGCACGCGAGCCGGATCGGCTTGTTCTTCACCGGCCCGCGCCCGCCGGAGCGGTCGCCCGGCACGAGCGTGCGCGGTTGAGTCCAAGTCGCACCGCCGTCTCGCGACTCGCACACATAGGTGACCCAGCGGGGGATGGTCACACCCACTTTGAAGAAGAGCAGGACGCGGTCCGGTCCCGGTTGGAACAGGACGGGGTTCCAGTGCGCCGCGTATCGAATCTTGGCGACCTCGACGGGCGTGCCCCACCGATCATTCCGGCCGCGCGAGAGCCAAATCCCGACGTCGGGGTGCCTTTCTTGCGTGCCCATGAACCAGGCGGCGAGCAACTCGCCGTCGGGCAGCTGGACCAGCGTGCTGGCGTGGCATTGCTTCTTGGCCGGGGGGAAGATCAAGCCCTGTGCCTGGAGCTTCATCGCTCGCCTCCGGTTGCGCGGGGTCGGCGACGCCGCGACGCGGGCGAATGGATGGCTGGAAGGTTGGAAGGCTGGAAGAGCGACACAGGGGGGTACTGTTGCCTCGACACGGGCGCGTGGCGTCGACGGCTCCATGCCTTCTGTGTGTCAACCTTCCAGTCTTCCACTCTTCCAGACCCCCGGCTGCTTCGCAAGACGTTACTTCACCGCCGTCACGCCGAACAGCAGCACGCCGCCTTTGCGTTTTTCCACGTTGCCGAGCGGTCCGTTCCACGGGCCGCGGGTTGCGCCCGTGCCTTCCAGAAAGACGCGCGCGATCGTCTTGCCGGGATGCGGATTCACCCATTCGTACGCGTACGCCGTGCGCTTGCCGTCGGTCCACGCCGGAAACGCGGGGAAGGTCTGCGCGAGCCGCCGCGCGCCGTAGGAGGCATTGAGCAACCCGATCGTGTGCTCGGTGACCACCGGCAGCTCGACAAAGCTGTTGTCGTCGTACACGATGCGATAGACCGCCGCCGTATGCGCCTCCCAGCGTTGGGTGTGATAGGAGCCCGGCACCAGGCCCGATGCGCACAGCGCGTGCAGGAAGACGAGTGAGTCGGCCTTGCCGCCGAACGGGATGATGACTTGGTCGGTCGTGTTCAGGCCCAGCCCGACGGCGCGTTTCTGCCGCCGGGCCAGCCGCACGGGGACGCCGTGGCAGTCCAGCTCCTGGCCGGCCGGGAGCGCGCTCACGTCGAACGCGAGGCCGTTGAGCTTGCCGCGCGCCTTGACGTTGGCGTGCGGGCCGATATCCACGCACGTGAACACCGCCTTCGGCCGTTCCGAGGGCAGAAGGCCGCCGGTGATATCGCGCCGGAGCGCGGGCGTCGCCGCCGCGGCCGCCGCATAGGCCGCCGAGCCCGCGCCGACAGGTTTGGCTTTGCCCGCACCGGAATCGATCGCGCCCAGCCTCAGGTCCGGCGGCAGCGGACTCGACTCCGCCGTCCGATCGGACCAGAGCATGTTGGCGGCCACGATGAACTGGAGGAACTGGCCGGTCATGCCGAAGACCCGTTCGGAGACCTCGACCCAGGTCGACACCTCGCCGCCGAGGCAGTTCGGGGTCTTGCTGCGGCCCGCCCAGTTCTGGAAGATGGAGGGGCGGAAATTGCCGTAGAAGAAGGTGAGCCCGTTCCGGACCAGCGTCGCGTCGATCTTGCGTGACAGGCTGTAGTACCAGTGCGCGAGAATCACGTCGCGCGGAAAATCCTTCATGCTCTGGTACGTCGGCCGCATGACTTCCTTGCCGCCCGTCTTCGGGTTCACCCGCTCGCGCCGGACCCCTCCGTAGCGTTTGCCGTCGTCGCCGACGAAGTTCAGGATCTTGTCGCCCCAGAGGCAGGATGTGATGCCGCGCTTGGCCAGGTAGCGCGAGATCTTCGTCACGTCGTCGACGTACAGCTCCGCACCCGACTTCCGCTGGCACTTCGGGCAAAGCCCGATCGAGTACCATTCGTCGTGCCCGATGTGGATCATGCGCGGCCTGATCACGCCGATGATTTCGTCCAACACATCGAACAGGAGCCGGTAGCTCTTCGGGTTCGACGGGCAGTACGTGTCGGGGAACGGGTCGTCGGAGCGTTCGGCGATTTCCGGATGCGCGAGGCACAGGTAGTAGCTGTGGCTCAGCGACTGGACCTCCGGCACGATCTGGATCGCGAGTCGGTTCGCGTCGTCGACCAGTTCGCGGACTTCGTCCTGGGTCAGATAGCTGCCGCCGCCCAGTTCCGGATGGATCGAGTCCTTGAACAGCCCGCGTGCGCCCTGGATCCTGGCCACGGCTTCCTCGTTGTAGCGGCCGGTGTAACGGATGAATTTCTCCCAGCCCTCGTTGAGCTCCGGGTGTTTCTTGAATTCCATCCCGCCGCCGACCTCGAGGAACACCGTGTTCATGCGTAGCCGCGCGAGGAACCGGAGCAGGTTCTTGAAGAAGCCGATATGGTCGCGCGAGGGCATGTACAGGTGGATGCCGCGGATCGGCTTGTACGGCGCGTCTTCGATCCGGCAGGCGGGGATGACCGCGCGGCTGCCTTCGCGCCGGATCAGGGACAGGAGCGTGTCCAAGCCGTACAAGAGCCCGGCACGGTCGCGATGGCGCAGCGAAATCTGGTCCGGGCGTACGTCCAGGACGTAGCCTTCCGCCGCCACGGCGCTGGAGCGTTTGACGGCGATCCGCCCGCGCGTCGACGGCGCGATCCGAATGCCGTGCCGGGCGGCCAGGTCGTCGCGGAAAATGGCGACGACATCGTCATGGGCGGCGGGCGACCGGATCCCCTCCGTCCGGCGCAGGGCGAAGCGGCCGGGCAGGCACTCGACGTTTCGCGGCCAAGGGTAGGCGGGCGGTGTGTTCCGTTTCGCCGGGCTCATCTTCACGTTCCTCCTGTTCGGGCCAAGGTTGCAGCCTGCAAATCACGATTGGGTATTGTGCGCGGCGCCGGCGGTGAAGTCAATCCTCGCCGGCGCGTTGCCGGCTGGCGGCCGGGGGTCACGGCGCCACGACCGTCAGCATGATCTGCGTGTCATCGCCGGCAAGCGCGATGACGATACTGGTGGTACGGCCGGGCTTCTTGTAGCAGAGAATGGCCTGTCCGCCAAGGACTCCGGCCGTGTCCTGCCGCCAATGCTCCCGGATCATGGCCGTCTTGTAAGCGGCGGTGACGGTTTCGACGGCGTCGGGCGTGCGCAGTGAGATCGTGTAGCCTTTCGGGGCGCGGGTAGCTAGTTCGATCTTGGCGCCGCCATAGATCAGGACGTCCTTGGGAAAGCCGGCCGGGATCTGAACGGCCTCGCCGGCGGTCAGGGTGAATTCGCCGTTCTTGGATCGGATCGAGACATGTTCCTTGGCGGGGGCGACTGCCGGCTGCCGTACGGTTCTGTTCGCAGGCGCCTCGCCGGTGCGCTGTTCCTCAGCGCGCCTGCCGCAGCCTGCGGTCAGGGCCAGGCCCAGCACAGCGGTGCCCGTGAGAACGTGTCGGAACATAGTGGCCCCCGGTGTACGCGAATCCGGCCGTCTTGCGCCAGCCCGGCCTTTCCCGGGCCGGATTCGGCCCGGGCCGTGTTCGTTTCCTCCGCAAGATCCTTGCGGCGGAGAGACAACCATTGCCTGTTGCGGCGTCCTGATGCAAGCGAAATCGATTGCGGCTGCCAATTTGCGCGCGGGTATGCTAGAATAGCCCCACAATTCGGCGCGGTGCTCGGTCTGCGAGCGGTCGCCGGCGAAAAACGTTGGGAGGGGGGGAGGGGTCAGGATGGAATACCAACTGCCGCTGGTCATGTTGCCGCAACCCGACGCCGTATCGTGCGGTCCGACGTGCCTGCATGCGGTGTACGCGTACTACGGGCACGAGACGGAGCTCGATCTGCTGCGTTGGGAAGTGCGCGGGTACGAGGGGGGCGGCACGGCGGCCGTGTTTATTGCGTGCCATGCGCTTCGGTACGGCTACCGCGCGACGATCTACACGTACAACCTGACGTTGTTCGACCCGACGTGGCTGAATGGCCTGACAAGCGAGGAACAACGGGCGAAGCTGCAGGAACAGATGGCGGTGAAACGCAGTCGCAAGCTGCACCGCACGACACGCGCGTACCTGGAGTTCTTGGCCCGCGGCGGCGTCGTGCGTTTTGCCGATCTCAGGCCCGGCCTGATCCACCGGTTCCTGCGCAGGCGGGTTCCGATCATCACCGGCCTGAGTGCGACCTACCTGTACCGCACGGCCCGGGAAGGGCAGGCGGGGGAGGCGGACGACATCGGGGGCGAGCCGGTCGGCCACTTCGTGGTGCTGTGCGGATACGACCGCTCCACGCGGACGGTGCTGGTGGCCGATCCGTTCGTGCCGAACCCCGTTGCCCCCACGCAGCAGTACGTCGTCGGGGTGAACCGGCTGATCGATGCGATCCTGCTCGGGGTGCTCACCTACGACGCGAACCTTCTGATCCTCGAGCCCGGCGACCGGGCGCAGGACGGTGCGCCGGCGCCGGTGTCTCCGCCGCACCCGTGAAGAGGCGTCCGTTGAGCAGACAGTCGCACACGTCTCTGTAGACCGCGGCCAGCCGCGCGCGGTCGACGCCGTCGGCCAGGGCGCGGGTCAGGCGCCGGGCGAGGACGCCCCGCTCGAGAATGTGTTCCAGCGCATGCCGGTATTCGCGGGCCTCCGGGTCGGTTTCCAGGACGGCCTCGATCAGGTGTGCCCAGAGCCGGCCGGCGGAGCAAGGCGCCCGGTCGACCCCGAAGGCGGCCAGGTACCGTTCGTTGTCGAGCCGGGCGGCGTCGCCGTCGCGCAGCGTCGCCAGGAAGATCTGTTCCAGCGGGTCGATTTCCCATGCGCATTGTTCCGCCCAGCAGGCCCACCGCTCCCGGACCAGCAGGCGTAGGGTTCCGAGCACCGCCGCCACGATGGCGACGTCCGCCGCCGGCGTTTCCTGCACGTCGAGCAGGCGGATCTCGATGGTGTGGCGGTCGAACCGCGCAATGGCGCCGCGCGAATTGAGCCACTCTTCCTGCAGCAGCCCGCCGCTGTCGTGCGGAGCGATGTCGCGGTACATCGGGTGCAGGACGTTGCGGCGGTAGGCCTGCCGCGAGAAGACCGGTTCCGGAATCACGCGGCCGGCGACGGACGGGATCTTCGCCTGGTTCCGGCGGTAGACCTCCAGGCGGTTGTCCATCAGCCCGGTGAGCCGGCCTTCCACGACGGGCGTCGAGGCGGCAAGCGCCGGGAGGATCGGGAGCACCAGCCGCACGGCGGCGTGAAGCCGCCCGAACTGTTCGTCGCCGCGGAACGGGAGATTGAGATGGATGCTTTGCAGATTGCTCCACCCGTGCCCGGCGCAGCCGAAGATGCGGTCGTACGCCTCGTAGATCGCCCGGTTGCCGTGCGGCCACAACCGCGTCTCGCGCAGCGGGTCCATCCACGGGTGCATGCCCGTCGGCATCAGCATGGCGCTGTGCGGTTCGAGCAGCTCGTGAATCCGGCGAATCTCGCCGCCGAACGCCGCCGCCAGACCGGCCAGCGAGCGGGTCGGCCCGTGCGTCTTCAGTTCGATGACGTGCAGCACCAGCTCGTTGGACCAGCGCAGCCGTCCCCGGCGCGCCTCCTGCACGATACGGCCCGCGGCGTCGCGCAGCAGTTCGTCGGCCAGCGGGCGCACGTCGAGGGTTTCGCGGTCGACGATCATGTATTCCAGTTCGACGCCGCACCCTTCGAACAGGCCGAGCCGGCCGCGGGGGCTCATACGTAGACGCCTTTCTTGCGGTCTTCGATGCGGCGGAGAAACACGCGCATAATGCGTAGGTACAGTTCCATCTTCAACACCTGGTCTTCCACCCCGGCTTCGATGCTGGGGTTGTCGTTCACTTCGATCACGTAGACCTCGTCGCCGACCTGCTTGAGATCCACGCCGTAGAAGCCGTCCCCGATCAGGTTGGCGGCACGCAAGGCCACGCGCAGAACCGCGGTGGGCGCATGTTCCACCGGAAGCGTCTCCCATTTGCCCTCCGCCTGCTTGATCCCGTTCGCGTCCCGCTTCAGAATCTGCCAGTGCTGCCTGGCCATGAAGTACTTGCAGGCGTAGAGCGGCTGCCGGTCGAAAACGCCGATCCGCCAGTCGAAGGGGGTAGGCAGGAATTCCTGGGCAATCACCATCTCCGACTTGTTCAGAATGCGGCTGAGCGCCGCCGTCAGCTCCGCTTGGGTGGCCGCTTTCACGACGCCGCGCGAGAAGGCGTTGTCCGGCTCCTTCAGCACGCAAGGCAGCCCGATCGTGTCCGCGACGCGCGCGGCGTTGTCCCGGTGCACGATCATGGTGCGCGGCGTCTGCACGTGATGGCGCTGCATGAGCTCGGCGAGGAAGACTTTGTTCGCGCAGCGCAAGATGGATTCCGGGTCGTCGACCACCATGAGCCCCTGCGCGTTGGCACGCTGCGCGAAGCGGTAGGTATGGTGATTCACGCTGGTCGTCTCGCGGATGAACAGCCCGTCGAATTCGCCGAGCCGCCCGAAGTCCTCTTTCTCAATGAACTCCGTGCTCAACCCCATCGATTCCGCCGCGCGCGCGAAACGCTGCAGAGCCTTCTTGTCGGAGGGCGGCTCCTGTTCGGTCGGCGAAACCAGGATCGCCAGATCGTAGCGCGAGCGCTTGGCGCCCGGGGCCCGTCCCCAGCGGCCGGCAAGGTACTTGCGCGCCGCCTCGACGACGAAATCATGGTGTGATTCGGGGATATCCTGCGTGGAAATGGGCTCGACATTCTGCAGGAACCAGCGCTGCTTCTTCTCGCTGTGCGTGAAATAGGCGCGCAGCAGCGGGGTGTGAAACAGCGCGAACAGGTGTTGGCTCAGCCGCTCGTGCCGCTTGGCCAGGTTCCGGCCGAAGTAGATGCTTAGCATGAACTTGGCCGACCGGATGCTGGACAGGCTGGTCTGAATCAACTCGTCCAGTTCGTCCGATGCCACGCGGATGATCGTCTGAGACTTCAGGTCCTGCACCGTCGTTGTTTCGGGCATCGGCTTGTGTTTGCGGGCCGCGGCCAGCAGTGAGACGTAGTAGCCGAGGCTCTGATAGCGATAGGAGCGGCACAGGTTGATCACGCGCGCGGAACGCAACTGGGTATAACGCGGGTCGGTCAGGTAGGTGCGGGCCGACAGAACCTCGACATCGGGAATGCGAAGTTTCCACGAACGTGGGTCATCAACCACGATCAGTATGTGCATGGAAAGACAGATCCAGCAACCGCGCAAACGCTGAGCGTGGCAGTAGAATAGGGCATCCGCCGCGGCGGTTCAAGAGCCATTCGTACGCGCAGAACGATTTTACGGCGCCGGCTTTCGATCACCGCTCGGCAACCTCCGCCACCGTGACCGCCCACCAGGGCCCCTCGGTCTTCCCGCAGGTGGCGGCCCAGAACCAGGCGGAAACGTCCGGCCAACTGTTGCCGTGTTCGTCGAAGACGCGGCTTCGCACGTCGAAGGCCCGGCCGTCTTTCTCGGCGCGGAACGCGCACCACGTGTTGCCGGCCGCGTCGCACCGGGCCGGCAGGTGCGTGACGGTGTGTCCGTAGCCCTTGAAGCATACCGTGGCCCGGTGGAGCTGGCGCGTCGGCCTCGTCACCCAGCGCAGGATGATCTCTCGGCGCCCGTCCGAGAAACGGGCGATCCGGCCCGGGAATCGGCGGCTGACGAAACGCTCCTCGTTCGCCGCCAGCGGCCGCCGAGCCAGCGGACGGCCCTCAAAGGTGGTCGGCCAGCCCGGGAACGCCGCGGTTTCGGGCCGCTCACCGTTGACGGCATCGACCAGTGTTGGCGTCAGCGGCGCCAACGCCGCCAGGAGACAGGCGCCGAGAAATGTCATGATCAGACGCACGGCTGTCGAGCCTCCCCGTCGCACAGGCATTCTGGCCTGCCTGCCTCGCGCCGGCCCGGACCCCGCGGCCGCCTTCGCCCGGCCGCTCGCGCACGCCGGGCAGCCGGCGGGGTCCCTGTCTTCTCCGCGCAGGCGTTGGCCCGCCCTGCGAGGCGGGCGACCGCCCCGACGATCCCGGCCGCCGTCACGGCGAACACCACCAGGCCAATACCCGTGTGCGCCCAGGGCGGAGCGCGCACAATCCCCGCTTCCACATAAAACAGAGCCGCGGCGCGCAGCGAGTTGCCCAGCACGACCAGTCCCACGGTCAATAGCCCGACGAGCATACCCATCCCGCCCCGCACCGCCCGAAACGCGGCCAGCGTGCAGGCCAGGTAGGAGCCGGCCCACAGCATCTTGACCCCGCTGCAGGGCGCATCCACAAAGACGAGCCGCTCTCCCCATCTGAGACAGGCGCCCTCCGCCGTCACGTACAGCCCGCCGAGCCGCAACAGTGCGCTCGCCATCCGTGTCGCGAGCGCACGGAGCGGATAGCCGGCATAGAACTCCAGCGTCAGGATGACCTGCAGCGACATCAGCCATAGCGCCCAAAGCCACATATCGAAGCCGCGGTTCAGATACAGCACGCTCAGCGTGATGCACAGCGCGGTGAACGCCAGCCCGCCGCGTACCAGTGCGGGCACGAACGGATAGGTCAGCACGTAGGCGACAGCCGTCAGTGCACTCCACCTCAGGCGGGACAGCGACCTCTCCGCCGGCGGGACCGCGCGGCGCCAGACATAGACGATTGCGGTGAGCAGCGGCAGCAAGCCCCACGGCTCGTCGCACCGTTCGAACAGCCGGTGCACGTACCACGCCCAGACCGGCCAGAACGCCAACCCCTGAAACAACAGCAGCAGCCGCAGGCTCGGGAGCCGGAAGTAGGGGACGGTGTGTTTATGCTTCATGACACGGTCTCAGCGGAAGAGAGGGGGAATGGAAGGGTGGAAGAATGGAAGAGTGGAAGGGTGGAAGAAGGGAAGGCATCTGTGCCAGAACCGTGGCTTTGCCTTTTCGCCGATTCCAGCCTTTCGTTTGCCCCTCTTTCCGGGCGCGCAGTCCCCCATCTTCCGGTCTTCCATTCTTCCACCCTTCCAACCATCCGCTCTTCTGTTCTTCTCACGCCAACCGCGGTCTTCTTGTCTGCACGACGATCAGAAAGAGGCACACAACACCGACCAGCAGCCACGTTTCGGGTTCCGGTATGGACGGGGCGGTCATGGTCGGGACCGTTTCGGGGTCCACCGGTTTCAGCCCGGCAACCTTGTATTGCGCCGCGGTTTCCAGCACGACGGCGCCGGAGACCGGGGTGACCAGCTGAAAGGCCGTAGCCAGCGCTGCGGCTTCGTCGCGCGCGGATTGCCTGCGTGAGGCGCCCAGTTCACGCACACGCTGGAACGCCCATAGCCGTGCGAGGTGATCCGAGGTCCGCTTGCCCGCCTGGCGGCCGGCATCGACCGCCGAGCGGGAGAATTCATATTGCTCGGTTGTGGCGGACCATCCGGCAATAAGGCGGGTCAGGTCCTGCTCCGGGTCGCCTGTCATCGAGAGGGACTGCACGTTCGGAAGCCCGTCGAGCTGAGTCACGACAACGTTCGGCCCGCCGCCGAACTGCAGATGAGCCAGCGCCGGCCCGTCGGGCCGGCGCTGCCATCTCTGGCGCAGCGCTTCGATACCGCCCAGTTCCGCGGGCTGCGCGGCATGCAGCCACAGAATCGCGCTGTTCGGGCGCTGCGCGGCCAGATCCCAGGCCCTGGCCAGGGCCGGCAGGTTGTTGCAGCCGCCCGCATAGCGCGCGCGGTCGAGCCGTGCCGCTACCGGCTCGCCCGCGCCCGGCGCACCGGCGCCCCCCGGCTCGAGTTCCCTGATCTGATCAGACGCCAGCAGGACAGTCGTCTCTATTCGTGCAGGCCATCTCTGGAACGCCCGACCGATCGTCGCGGCGAACTCGGCCATGCGCCGCGAGCCGTCCAGCACCACGACAACGCGGGCCGGCGGGGCCACCTTCCGCACACGGATGAGCTGCTGCACCAATTCGGCCGATTCGCTTCGCGGCTGCGCGGTCCAGCATTCCACGACCTGTGCATTCCGGTCGGCTCGCAGGCCGATCGGTTTGTCGGCCGTGAGCGTGCCCCCCGATCCGCGCAGGGCGTACAGGCCCGGCCCGGGGTTCTCCGCGCGGAGCACGGAGGTTCCGGAGACGGCTGCCAGTGGCGCGCCGGATTCGGCCCAGACCGCGTGCATCAGATCGCGCGCAAACCCGAAATTGCGTTCCGCGAAGCAGGGCAGCCGAAGCGCGCCTTGCGCAAGCGATTGCAGCGCAAGGGGCGACGTGATGCCCAGGCGTACCTTCATTGTGCCGCCGGCGGGCGGCACCGGGAAGCATTGCATCAGGACGCGGTCCGGGCCGGCGGTCGTGACCAGAACCGGATCGCGCCGTTTCCGGACCACGCTCCTGTAGGCCTGTTTCACCTGCGCGCGCGTGCCGAACGCCGCTTCGCGCTCCTCTCCGTCGATCCAGAGCGTCAGTCGCGTAACGACGCCCCCGGGCGGCAGCATGATCTGTGCGCGCGCTTCGTGTTGCCGGTGCGACGTATTGCTGAAGACAAGCGTCCATTCCGTGTAGGCCAGCGCGGCGTCGGCGTCGATGCGGGCGTCGAGCCGCGATTCGCTCAGCGACAGGCCGCGCACGCGCGCCGCCACGGCGTCGCCGCCCAGTCCGAAGTCCCATTCGTCCCGCGCCATGCCTCTTGCCCGCCACCGGTGCACGTACGGGGGTTTGACCGCATTGAATGGAGTCCCCGTCACGCGGTAATACAGAGATTGCGCCTCAGCCTGCGTGGCCGTGTGGCCGCTCTCCGCAAGCAGCCACCCGATCGGGTCGCGAGCCGCACCTTGACGCGAGTAGCACAGCCGGAGCAGGAGGTCGCGATCGCCGAACGCGCGCAGGAAACGGAGCCCGGCCAACTCGATCGGCCTGTTCCGGCTCACGGCAAGATGGCTGCCGACCAGCGTGGCGGTGGTGGGCAGGCCCAGCAGGACGATCATGCCGAACGCCGCCAGAATCCCGCGCCACGCGCCGCCGAACCGAACCGGCGGCTCCGCCTCGTTCAGCCGGCTGCGCAGCTTGCGGCGCAGCCACAGGGCGCAGAGGAGCGAGAACAGCGGCGCGAGCGGCAACAGACCCATACCCCAGAACAGAATGCCGATCACGGCCACGGGTGCGATCGGCAGAAAGAGCAACGCGTAGTAGCCTGCGAGGCCGATCGCGACACCGTTGAGCCAGTCCAGGCCCTGCGTGTACCGCGGCCATCGGCTTTGAACGGCGAGCAGCATAAGCAGATTCGCCAGCGGGACCCATGCCACAAGCAGCATGTACCAGGCGGAGGGGACCGGGTCCACGTAGATCTCCGCCGACCAGCCCGTGGCGCACTCGACCGCCAGCGTCACCAAGGGCAAGAGAATTCCGCACACGGCCGAGAATCCGAGCATGAAACTCGAGACATGCTGTTTTGGCGGCGGCTTCGGAAGGGCTTGGTTCGGCTGCGTGTTCGGGGCCGGGGTGCCCGGTGTCATCGCGTCCTCCTTTGCAGAGAGCTTTGTGTAGCAGAGTTTGTCGGCCCGAAAAAAGCGGCCGAATGGGCCGTTTTATCGGAACTATCAGTCATTCCTGAATGGGCCACTCACCATTCTCGGAGGCAACTATAGCGTATAGCAAAGTACTTTGCAAGACAAAGTTTAGGAAAACATGCAGGGGGGTGGACGCGCCGGCCCCATACGGCCGTCGACCTGGGCGTGTACTTCCCGCGGACCGGCTATTGGTACTTGCTCAAGGGGCGAGACGGGTTCGAGGCGCGACAGTTCGGCTTCAACAGCGCCCTGCCGGTGCAGGCGGACTACGACGCAGACGGCCGCGCCGACATCGGCGTGTACTATCCGCCCCAAGGGTAATAGTCTAGCCCATTTTCGAATTTAAATAATTAAACAATTAATTAATTGTCTAATTATTTAATTGCTTAAGTGCGCAAGTCCCGGCGCTGTGCGGGGCAGGGAGGTGGTCTACGCCCCGCGTTCCTTCAGAAACGCGGCGAGGAACCGGGCGGTGTGGGAGCCCTTCTTGACCCGTGCGACCTGTTCCGGGGTGCCTTGGGCGACGATGCGGCCGCCTTTCTCGCCGCCTTCGGGCCCGAGGTCGATAATCCAGTCGGCCTCGGCGATGACGTCGAGATTGTGTTCGATGATGACGACCGTGTTGCCCGCGTCGACAAGCCGGTGTAGGACGCGGATGAGTTTTTCGACGTCCGCCATGTGCAGGCCGATGGTCGGCTCGTCGAGCACATACAGCGTGTGCGGGGACCGGTGGGCCGTCCCGCTCCTGGCTTTGGCCAGTTCGGTGACGAGCTTGATGCGCTGGGCTTCGCCGCCGCTGAGCGTGGGGCTTTGCTGGCCGAGCGTGAGGTAACCCACGCCGACATCCTGGAGCAGGCGCAACGCGTGATGGATTTTCGCGTGCGCCGCGAAGAACGGGACGGCCTCGTCGACGCTCATGTCCAGCACGTCGCCGATCGATCTGTCCTTGTACGTGGCTTCCAGGGTTTCGCGGTTGAACCGTTTGCCGGCGCACACGTCGCAGGGGACGGTGACGTCGGGCAAAAAGCTCATCTCGATCTTCTTGAGGCCTTGCCCCTCGCAGGCGTCGCACCGCCCGCCATGCACGTTGAAGGAGAACCGGCTTGCGGAATACCCGCGCATTCTGGCCTCGGCCGTACCGGCGAACAGCCGGCGCACGTCGTCCCAGAACCCGACGTAGGTGGCGGGGCAGGAGCGGGGCGTCTTCCCGATGGGGGTCTGATCGACCTCCAGCACGCGTGCGACGTGTTCGGCGCCTTGGATCTGTCTGCAGCCGTGCAGGTCGGCGTCGCCGGTGGCGGCTCGTTTGGACCGGCGTTTGCGGCCGGCCACACGGCGCAGATCGTGGTACAGCACGTTGCGCACCAGTGTGCTTTTCCCGCTTCCGCTGACGCCCGTGACACACGTGAACACGCCGAGCGGAATGGTCACGTTCAGGTCCTTCAGATTGTGCAGGTGTGCGCCAAGCAGGCGCACGGCCGGCGTCCTGGGGCCGGGACAGCCCGCGTCGGGGGTGCGGCGCCGTGTGGAGAGCGGGTGGCGCAACGGCTCGCGCAGGAATCGGCCGGTGACCGAGCGTCTGCTTCGCACGACGTCACGCAGGCGGCCTTGCGCGACGACCCTGCCGCCGTTCACGCCGCCGCCCGGTCCGAGATCGATAAGATGTTTGGCCTGCCGGATGGTTGTCTCATCGTGTTCGACCACGACGACGGTGTTGCCTTTACGTTCCAGTTTGCCGAGGGTCTCGAGCAGCATCAGGTTGTCGCGCGCATGCAGGCCGATGGTGGGTTCGTCGAGGATATAGCTCACGCCGCGCAGGTTGGAGCCGAGTTGCGCGGCGAGCCGGATACGCTGCGCTTCGCCGCCGCTCAGGGTGGGGGCGGCGCGGTCGAGCGAGAGGTACGGCAGCCCCACCTCCTTCAGGAACCGCAGGCGCGAGCAGAGCTCGGCGAGGATATCGCGCCCGATTTCCGTTTCCGGGCCACGCAGTCTCAGGTTGCGGAACAGGGCTTCGGCGGCGTCGACGGAGAGCGCGGTGAACTCCGCGATCGTGCGGTTGCGGAACGTCACGGCAAGCGCTTCCGGCCGCAGCCGGCGGCCCGCGCAGGCAGGACAGGCCCGTTCCGGCCCCTCCCACCACGCATTCCACCAGACTTCCTCGCCGGTCTGCTCCTCGTCGAACCCGGCCAATTGCAGGCCGGTTCCGTAACAGCGGGGGCACCACCCGTGTTTGGAATTGAACGAGAACAGGCGCGGATCGAGTTCCTGGAAGCTGCGCTCGCAGCGCGGGCACGCGCGTTTCGTGGAGAAGATGACGTCCGGGCGTCTGTCGCTGCCCCCGTCGGCGGCCGGAGCCAGGGCGACGATGCCCTTGCCGAACCCGAGCGCCAGATCGAGCAGGGCGCGCAGTTCCGGTTCCTGTTCCGGCACGGCCCGGATCTCGCCGACGGGCAATTCGATGGTGTGCTCCTTGAACCGGTCGAGGCGCGGCCAGGGGACGGTCGGGGTGAGCGCGCCGTCGACGCGCAGGTGGGGATATCGCTTCCTGGCCGCCCATTTGGCCAGGTCGGTATAGTAGCCTTTGCGCGCCGTCACGAGCGGGGCCAGGAGCCGTACGCGCCGGCCGCGGTATGACCGCAGGATTCTGGCGAGGATGGCGTCCGGTGTCTGGGGCTGGATGGGAATCCGGCAGTCCGGGCAGTGCTGCGTACCGAGCTTCACGAAGAGCAGGCGCAGGAAGTGGTAGATTTCGGTCACGGTCGCCACGGTACTCTTGCGTCCGCCGCGGCTGGTTCGCTGCTCGATGGCGACGGTGGGCGGGATTCCGAAGATCGCGTCCACGTCCGGCCGCGCGGCCGGCTGCACGAACTGGCGCGCGTAGGCGTTGAGCGATTCAAGGTACCGGCGCTGACCTTCGGCGAAGAGGATATCGAAAGCGACGGTGCTCTTGCCGCTGCCGCTGATGCCGGTGATGACGGTGAAGGTGTCGCGCGGGATCGTGAGGTCCACGTTCTTCAGGTTGTGCTCGCGCGCCTTGCGGATGTGGATGGCCTTGTCGCCGCCGGTTCCGTAGCGGGGTGCCTTTTCGCGGGCCCGCCATCTCCGGCCCCGGCGGGCCGCTGCGTCGCGGGGGCGGGCGGGCTGCCCATACCGGCGCAAGGCGGCGCCCGTATGGCTCGTCGGGTGCGCGCCGATGTCGTCCGGCGTGCCTTCGCAGACGATTTCGCCGCCCCGTTCTCCGCCCTCGGGTCCGAGGTCGATGACCCAGTCGGCGGCGCGGATGACGTCCAGGTTGTGTTCAATCACGACTACCGAGTGGCCCTGCTCGAGCAGGCGCCGCAGCGCGGTGAGCAGGACAGCGATGTCGTCGAAGTGCAGGCCGGTCGTGGGTTCGTCGAACAGGAAGAGGGTAGGGCCGGTTCTTTTCCGCGCGGCACCGCTCCCGACGAGGTGCCCGGCCAGTTTCAGGCGCTGCGCCTCGCCGCCGCTCAGCGTGGGAACCGGCTGGCCGAGCCGCAGGTAGTGCAGGCCGACCGCGCGCAGCGGGTCGAGCCCGGTCAGGATCGCAGGCGAATCGGCGAAGAAGGCGCAGGCCTCGGCGACGGTCAGCTCCAGCACGTCGGCGATGGACTTGCCGTTCAGCTTCACCTCGAGCACCTCGTGGCGGAACCGTCTGCCGTCGCAATCGGGGCAGCGCAGGTAGACGTCGCTGAGGAACTGCATCTCGATATGCTGAAAGCCGTTGCCGCTGCAGGCGGGACAGCGCCCGTTACCGGCGTTGAAGCTGAAGGTGCCCGGGGTATAGCGTCGCTGGCGGGCGAGCGGCTCCGCACTGAACAGCGTCCGGATCGGCCCGAGCGCGTTCACGTAGCTGGCTGGATTCGAGCGGGTGGTCTTGCCGATTGGGGACTGATCGACCAGCACGACGTCCTCGAACCGCTCGTGGCCCGCCACCGCACGGTGTTTGCCGGGCATCTCGACCGGCTGATGTTTGAGCTTGCGCAGGGCGTTGTAGCAGACGTCCTGCACCAGCGTGGACTTGCCGGACCCGCTCACTCCGGTGATGCAGACCAGCCGGTTCAGCGGGATGCGCACGTCGATGTTCTTGAGGTTGTGTTCGGCGGCGCCGAGGATCTCGAGGTGCCGAACAGGGCTTTCCGCACGCACCGGCTCACCGCAGGTTCGACCTCCAGCAGGCACACCGGTTGATGGGAAAGGAGGGCGAGGCTGTGCCGAGCCGCCGGGCTGCACGCTCTTCTTCCCCGTCAGATACTGCGCGGTGAGCGAGCGTTTCGACTTCAGCAGTTGCGCCAACGCTCCGAAGAACACGACCTCGCCGCCCTTTTCGCCGGGGCCCGGGCCCATATCGAGGACGCGGTCGGCGGCCCGGATGACTTCGGGGTCGTGTTCGACGACGAGGAGCGTATTGCCCGCGTCGCGCAGGCGGTGCAGGACCCGGATGAGCCTGTTGATATCGCGCGAGTGCAGCCCGATACTGGGTTCATCGAGCACGAACAGCGCGCCGACCAGCGAGGTGCCGAGCGCGGTGGTCAGGTTGATGCGCTGCACTTCGCCCCCGCTCAGTGTGCGGGACTGGCGATCGAGCGTGAGATAGCCCAGCCCCACTTCCACCAGGTAGTCGAGCCGCGTCCGGATTTCGTTGAGCAGCAGCGCCGTGGCCTCGTCGAGCGGGGCGCGCAGTTCCAGGGCGTTGAAGAAGGCGTGGCCGCGGTCGATGGGCAGGAGCATCACCTGGTGGATGTCGAGCCCGCGCTCGTTATCCGCCCCGATCCGCCAGAGCAGGCTCTCGGGTTTCAAGCGCGCGCCGCGGCAGACGGGGCATTCGTGGTAGGCGCGGTACTTGGAGAGCAGTACGCGGATGTGCAGGCGGTAGGCTTTGGTCTCCAGCCAATCGAAGAACCGTTTGACGCCGTACCACAGGCCGTCCTCCCATTTGCCCTCGCCCTCGAGGACCCAGGTCTTGTGCGCGTCGGACAGTTCGCGCCACGGGACGTCGGCCGGGATGCCCCGTTTGGCGGCGAACGTCATCATGTCGTCCTGGCATTCGCGGTAACTGGCGCCCTGCCACGGCTTGACGGCGCCCTGGGCAAGCGTTCGGGTCTCGTCGGGCACGACGAGCCCGTAGTCGATTCCGATCACGCGCCCGAACCCCCGGCATGTCTCGCACGCGCCGAGCGGCGAATTGAACGAGAACAGGCTGGGCGCGGGATCGCGGTAGTGGATGTCGCAGTCGGCGCAGTGCAGAGCGGTGGAGAAGCGCAGCGGGCTCAGAGCGCGGCCGTCCGCGTCGAGCGGGTACACGCTCACGCGGCCGTGCCCGTGCTTGAGCGCCGCCTCGATATCCTCGACGACACGGCCGCGCCGGCGCGGCGAGAGCGGCACCCGGTCCTGGACGACGTCGAGACGCTTGCCGCTCTTCTGATGAAGTCGCTGGTAGCCCTGCTTGGCCAGCAGGTCGAGGACTTCCTGTTCGGTGAAGTTGCGCGGGATCGCGACGGGGAAGGTGATCAGGATGCTCGGGGCAGAGGAGGCGCCGCCAACGTCCTGCATGAGTTGCCGATAGATGCTTTCCGGCGTGTCGCGCCGCACGGGCTTGCCGCACCCGCGGCAGTGCAACCGGGCGGCGCGTGCGAACAGGAGTTTGATGTGGTCGTTCAGCTCGGTCATGGTCCCGACCGTGGATCGCGACGTGCGGACGGGGTTGGTCTGGTCGATGGCGATGGCGGGCGGGATCCCTTCGATGCGGTCGGCTTGCGGCTTGTCCATACGGTCGAGGAACTGGCGCGCGTAGGGGGAAAAGGTTTCGACGTAACGGCGTTGTCCTTCGGAGTAGATCGTATCGAAAGCAAGCGACGACTTGCCGGACCCGCTCACGCCGGTCACGACGATGAGTTCGTTCAGCGGCAGGCGCAGATGCACCCCTTTGAGGTTATTCTGCCGCGCGCCTTCGATCAGGATGAAATCGTTCGACATGGCGACTCCGCATGCGTGTCACGGGGTAGCGGCGATCTCGGAGAGGAGCTTGGGCCGACCGGAGGGATATTGTACGACACGCTGCGCGTGATGGAAAGTGCAGAGTGGGTGCCGGCGTCGCGTAGGCACTCGAAGGCCGACGGAGATCTGCCCGCGAAAGGACGCGAAAAGGGCGCGCAAGTCATCGGGCCTCAGGCAAGCGCTTCGGCGATGCGGACCTTTCTTCTGCCAGCCCGCGCAGTCGTTTCACGACGTCATCCAGGTGTTCGAGCATGATCGTTCGCGCGGCCTGCACGTCGCCCGTCCGGACTGCGTCGGCCAGGCGGCGGTGGTGCTTGACGGACGTCTCGGTGACGCTGGGGTCCTTTCGCAGCAGGATGCGCATGTTCTCGCGCATCGCGCCGCGGATGGAGCTGAGCAGCAGGCTCAGAATCTGATTGCCTGCGGCTTGGGCCAGTGTCTCGTGAAACGCCACATCGGCGTCGACGTACTTGGCGACGTTTCTCGGGGACTTCGCCATGACGGCCGTGTGTTGTCCCAGTAGCGCCACGGCCTCGGCGTCGGCCTTCTCGGCGGCCAACCCCGCGATTTCCACCTCGATGCATCGGCGGGCCTCGACCAAATCCAGAAGCGCCGAGCGGTTGAAACGGATGAAGAGGGCGACGGTATCGCGGAGGAACTCGCTGCTGGGCCGGGTAACGAACGTGCCGGCGCCGCGCCGGATCTGCAGCAACCCCTTCTGAGCCAGCATGCTGATGGCCTCGCGCAGCACATTGCGGCTGACGTTGAGCTTCGCCGCCAGGTCCCGTTCCGCGGGCAGCGCATCGCCGACGTGCAACTCGTCGTTGATGATGAGCTGCTCGATCTGGTTGGCGATTTCCTGGGTCAGCCGCGGCGGTGGCGACACGGCCCGGAATCTGTCTTCGGCTTTCTCTGTCAACTCGACCACCTCCGGACAGGCTGTGCTGTCTCCTCTTGCTGCCGGGCGGCCAGCGGGTGCTTCACTTTTTCGTAGAACTCACGGGTCAGGTCTGGGACGACTTGGTCGGCTTTGACCGCGGCGATGAATTCGGCAAGCGAGTCCGCGATGAGCTGCATCATGGCCTCCCCTTTCTCGGCGGTCGCCGCCTTGGGTTCGCCGATCCAGAAATCGGGGTAGTCGGCCACGAAACTCACCCCCACGTTGCTTTGCGGCAGGTGGCGGAGCCGCTTGAGCGCGAATGCGGGCCGGCTGGGGATTCGGTCCATCTTGACGAGGTCCGGATGGACGGCCAACACGTGACTGGTTTCCGCCTCGCAGGCGTGCCCGAACTCCGATGTGTCGAGCGTTCGATTCCAGGCCTCCCGTCTGTCCGGAGTAATCCATCCACGCATGAGGTAGAGGCAGTAGGGTTTTTCTTCCCAGAGACTGGCTTCTACCAGGAAGTTCTGCATGGCGCCGTTTCCGCCATGCGAGGGGAAGACAATGATCTTGCCGAATCCGTTGCGGCCTATCTCGTCGAAGAGACTCTGGATCAGCTCCAGCAGGAGGAGAGGCGGGAGCCCGATTGCGCCGGGGTAGGCCCGCGCCGGGTTCACCTGTCCGAGCCAGAACGGCGGGAAGACGACGGCGGGCTCCTTTTCGGCGGCGAGGCACGCGCACGTGTGACCGAACAGATAATCGCTGCCCAACGGAAGATGTTCGCCGTGTTTTTCCATGGATGCGATCGAAACGACGCAGACGTCGGTCTTCCTTGCCGCGTCGCCGAGTTCTGTCGATGTCATTGCTTCCCACTGCATGTCTTTCCTCTCCCTCTCTCCCGATCTCAGGCATTCACGTCCAGGGCAATCGCTTTCCCCGTCCCTTCCGCGAACGCCTCGAAGATACGCGCGCATTGCCAGGCGTGATCGAAGCCGGCCTTTCGCGGCTGACGGTTCTCCAGGATGGCCGTGGCGAATTCTTGCACTTCCCCCCAGAACCCCATCAGGAAGAGCCCTTTGTTGTATAGGTTGCCGAGCGAGAATTCGGGTTCCCACACGGCGATGCTGTGATCGAGGTCTTCGACGAAGAAACTGGGCTCGACCCCGAACCGGCCGGGCTCGCCCCCGCGGTGATAGGTGAGCCGGATGTTGTTGTCGATCATGATGTGCCGCCGGGATTGGCCCGAATGGATCATGATGCGTTCGATGCCCCCGTTGTTGGAGGCCTGCCAGGCAAAGACGACGGATGCGATGGCGCCGGACTCGAAGGTGAAAGTGGCGAGCGCGCCGCCGGAACGGCTGCGTTCGTAGGAGAGCGTCTTGGGCATTCCGAGGAAGAACAGCAGCGAGGAGATGGGGTGCCAGAAATGGCCGAGGAGCTCGCCGGCCTTGTCCCGGTTCGGCTTGCCGGCGACGTATTCGGCGATGGCCGAGGGCTCGGGCACGTATTTCGTGGTGGTCAGGGTGACAAGGGAGCAGGGCCCGAATTCCGGCCTGTCCATGAGCGCCTTGGCCTTCTCGGCGGCGGGCACGAACATCCGTTTCAGCCCGACCATCCCGATCTTGCCGTTCTCTCGGGCCGCCGCCTGCATCTCCTCGACTTCCGCGCAGGTCACGGCGGCAGGCTTCTCCATCCAAACGTGCAGCCCGGCGTTGAGGCAATCGATGGCGAATTTCGAATAGAAGGGCCGCAGGTTCTTGTCCAGGTTCGTGACGACGAAGACGGCGTCGAGTTGCTCTTTCTCGATCATCTCGCGGTAGTCGGCGTAGGCGTGTGCGGCCCCGAACTGTGCGGCGAACGCCTTCGCCTTGTCCAGGTCCAGATCGCAGGTGGCGACCAGGTCGACCGGTGTGAATTGAAAGGTCGGATAGATGTTGCGGAACGAATGCCCGCCGCACCCGATGAATCCGGCGCGGATCTCGGGCCGGTCTTCGAGTCTTCCTGAGAAGCCGATGTGCACGGGGGCGCCTCCTTTCATGCATACGCCAACACCACTCCGACGAACTCGTCCGGCCTGTCGCGCAGGCCCTCATAGGCGCTCAGCGCGTCTTCAAACGCGCATCGCTGTGTGATCAACTCCGCGACCCGCAGCTTCCCGGCGGCCAGCAGTCCCATGAGCAAGGGCCGGTCGCGCCGTCGCTGTTCGGGATCGACGACATCGGCGTTTGCGCCGATGAGCTGCGCGCCTTTGCGGTGGAGATCGAAATAGAGGTCCAGCTCGATCGGCACTCGCGGGCACCCGACGATGACGACGCGCCCTCTGTCCGCGACGGCTTTCATGGCGGCGTCGAGCGCCTGCTGCGTGCTGACGGCGTCGACGATGATCTCCGCGCCGTGTTCACCGAGCTCCTGCTCCACCCACCCGGACAACGGCTTGTCTTTCACGTTGAAGGCCAGATCGATTGCGCCGCATGTCTTGGCCAGCTCGAGCCGCTTGACGGAGGGATCTGCGCCTGCAACGAGCCCGGCGCCGGCCAGTCTGTAGGTCTGTGCCGCGAGGTTTCCGATGAGGCCCATGCCGAGAACGACGACGTGCTGACCGAACACCACGGGAGCCACGCGCAAGGCCGTGATGGCGTGATGGAGCAGGGTGTAGAACGCGGCCGTTTCGGGCGCGCAGCCCGCCGGGACGCGGATGCACTGGCCTTGATGGACCTTGGCATGCGTCGCATGTTTGCCCCTGTGATGCACGAGATCCCCGATGTTCAGCGCGGAAACGTCCGTCCCTTTCGCCATCACTTCGCCTACGACGGAGTACCCCGGATGGAAGGGATACTCGGCCCATGTGGCCTGCGGCACGTGGAAGCCCCTGTGCAATTGGAGGAACATGGCCAGCTCCGTGCCCGCGCTGATCAACGATGCGCGATTCCGAATCCAGACCTGGCCGGGTTGCAGGCTTTCGTCGCATTCGATGGTTTCGATCTCGAGCCGCTCTTTTTCGGGAAAGACGAGTTGCCGTATCTTCATCCATTCGACTCCGCTCAAGCCGATTTCATCGAACCCTCTTGACAAATCCCCGCGATCCCGCTACTGGTTAACTGGTCCACTGGTAGGACCAATTTCAGGTTAACGAACAGGCATGGGGGCGTCAAGAGTGAAACGGAAGAAAGGCGCAAAGGCCGGGTCGGCTCCGGATACCGCCTCGGGAGGGGCTGATGGGATTCGGCCGTTCGAGCGCAATCCCATGTATTGGCAGTACAAAGGGAAGCCGATTCTATTGCTGGGCGGCTCGAACGACGACAACCTGTTTCAATGGGCGGGGGCTCGGCCGCGGCTGAGGGAGCATTTGGACGTGTTGGCATCGGTTGGGGGCAACTACGTGCGCAACACGATGAGTTCCCGTACGAACTGTTACGACGCGGAGGGGAACCGGATCGGCTACACGGACGAGGGCTGCGTCTATGCCTTCGAGAAGCGAGCGGACGGCACGTACGACCTGGCGCGCTGGAATGAGGAATACTGGGAAAGGCTGCGCGTATTCCTGGATGAGACGTCTGCACGTGAGATCATCGTGCAACTGGAGCTGTGGGACGTGGCCGCGATCACGTGCGCGGGCTGGCCGCATCATCCGTACAATCCGGCGAACAATGCGAACTACACGGGGGCGTCGACGGGATTGGGCGAGAAGGAGAGTTGGTCCAGCGTGTTTTGGCTGGCCGTGACGGAAGCGAGGGGCCAGCCGGTCTTGCGCGATTATCAGGAGCGCTACATCGGTCGCATGTTGGATCTGACGCTGTCGTACGATCATGTTCTGTACCAGATCGATAATGAAAGCCCGTTACCGTTTGAGGTGAGTGACTTCTGGGCTGATTTCGTGCACCGCGCCGCGGCAAAGCGGGGAAAGCAGGTTCACGTCTGCGACAGCCGCCGTTTTCACGAGCCGAGCTGGGGCGCGGAGACGATTTTTGCCGAGTTCCGGAACTGGAACAACCCGGAGGTTCATTACCCGATACTGCGTTCTGAGTTGTACACCTTCTGCGACATTTCGCAGAACAACGGAAATGCGGGCCAGTTGCACTACGACAACCTGATCTGGTACCGGTCCAAGGTCCTACAGCATGGCCCGCGTCCGATCAACCATGTGAAGCTCTACAAATGGAATTGGCCGACCGGTACGGCGTACGGCGACAAGGAGATCAGGGAAACGCCGGATGAGGCGTCGCGGCGGTTCTGGCGCAACATTTTTGGAGGGGCGGCAAGCGTACGGCATCACCGCGTGACATGGTTTGCCGATCCGCGCGGCTTGGGCTTGACGCCGCGCGCGCAGGTGGACATCAAGAGCATGCGGATGCTGGCGGACGCGCTCGACATCTTTTGCACGGAACCCCGCAATGATCTCTTGGGCGAGCGTGAGGAGAACGAAGCGTACGTGTTGGCGGAACCGGGCCGGCAATACGCCGTGTACTTTACGGGCGTGGCCGGGCATTCCGTGAAGCTCGATCTGGCCGAGGCATCGGGCGATCTCCGCGTGCGGTGGCTGGACATTGAGAACGGCCGCTGGCAGGAGGCGGGAACGCTTGCAGGCGGCGGCCCGGTCGATCTGACGGCGCCGGACGCGCGGCCGTGGGCCGTGGTGCTGTGTGGGGAGTAGCGGAGGCATTCTTACCCCGCCACAGCGGGGCCTGCCTGCGCCACTCGCCGCGTGAGATTATCTGCCGGCATGCGCGCATGCCCGGTGTCAGGAGGGAACCATGACTATCGCACGAGCGGAACTCATCGGCCGCTACGAGAGGCTCTCTTCGGCGGTTGTGTACGACATCCTGGACAAGATGGGCTACTCCAACCAGGCGCTCAGTTCGGCGATCGTGCCGTTGGCGACGGACATGGCAGTGGCGGGGCCGGCGTTCACATTGACGCAGAAGGGCGATTCCAACATCAGGACGCAAACGCCCACGGGTCCGTGGTATCGGCAGGTCACACCCGGTTGCGTGGTCGTGCTGGCCACCAATGGCCATTGCGTGTCGGGGCCTTGGGGCGAGAACACGGCGCTCACGGTGCAGATGAAAGGCGCGCGGGGCTTTGTCACCGACGGCGGGACCCGCGATGCGAAGCCCTGCATCGATATGGGGTTTCCGACATTCTGCCGTTTTGTAACGCCGGTGATTTGTTCGGGCCGATTTGACACCGCGCTGAGCCTGGACCCTGTGCTGCTGGACGGGCAGGTCGAGGAGAAGGTGGCGGTGGCGCCCGGCGATTTCGTGCTCGGCGACGCGGACGGCGTGGTTGTCGTACCCAAGGACCGGGTGGAAGAAGTCCTCCCGCTCGCGGAACGGCTCGAGGAGATCGAGGTCGAGATCCGGCAGGAGCTGCGCGAGGGGAAGGATCGGGCGGAGGTGTATCAGCGGCATCCGAAATTCGCGCACGTGGTTCGCCGGCGGTAGCGCGGCCGTCCCCGGCCGCGCATGGCCCAGCGAGACCGCCCGGCCTGCTTCGACCGCCGGATAGGGAGGAGCCCCATGAAACTGGTGCGCTATCAGACAAACGGCACACCCGAATACGGGATTCTGGAGGACGACTGGGTGTACGCCATTGAGGGGGACGTCTACGCGGGGGACATCGGGAAAGCGAGGGCCGTTGGCGGGCTTGAGACGATCCGTCTGCTCCCGCCGTGTGAGCCGAAGCGGATCGTGTCGATTGGCGCCAACTACGCCTCGCGGTGCACGGAGAACGGGTTGCGCATTCCGACCAAGCCGGGCGAGGGCGACAAATTCTACATCGATGTTCGGGCGCTGGCCGGTCCGGGCGATCTGATCCGGTTGCCGGAGCAGGAGGCGCGGGTGGACTTCAGCGGTGAGCTGGCGATCGTCATGCGGCGCGTTTGCGAGCACGTGACGGCAGAGGAAGCGTCGGCCGGCATCCTCGGTTACACGATCGTGCATAATGCCTGGGCCAAGGGCCAACCGCCGGCCGGGGTCAAGGGCAAGGGGGTGCGCGCCTACGAAACCTTCTGCCCTGTCGGCCCGTGCCTGGTGACGGATCTGGACCCGGCGAGCGTGGCGTGGCGGACACGCGTCAACGGCGTGGTGCGTCAGGATTCGAACACGTCCGAGATGTTGTTCTCGGCAGCGGAGATGGTGGCGGATATCTCGACGACCTACACCCTCCGGCCCGGCGATCTGATCCAGACCGGCACGGCATGCGGGGTTGGGCCGATGAGCCCGGGCGATGTGGTGGAAATCGAGTTTGAGGGCATTGGCGTTCTGCGCAACAGGGCGGTGGCGGGCGGAGCCATGGAGCCGGTGGGGTTGGAAAAGGTTCAGTACGGGGGCCGCGCCTGACGTCCGCGCGAGCCGGCGCCTACGGCGCCGGCGCACACAGAGGCAGGCTCACGGTAAAGGCGGCGCCGCCGCCGGGGTGATTGGCGGCTTTGAGGGTGCCGCCGTGCGCTTTCACGATCTTCTGAGAGATGGGCAGGCCGAGCCCGAGTCCGTCCGGCTTCACGGTGAAGAACGGCTCGAACAGCTTCGGCAGTGTGTCCTTCGGAATCCCGGGCCCGGTGTCGCGGACGGAAAGCCTCACCCGTTTCTTTGTGCCCCGAGTGGACACATAGACCTTGCGCTCCGGCATGCCCTGCACGGCGTCGAGCGCGTTGCCGATCAGATTCATGCACACCTGCTCGAGCTGGACGACGTCACCCGAGACGACGAAATCCTCTTGCGTGAGATCGAGGAGGATGTCGGCCGTTTCACGTTCCGCGCGTCCCAGGAGGAAGAGACAGACGGTCTGGACGACGTCGTTGAGGGAGACCGGTTCCCGGCGCTCCGGCGTCTTGCGTGAGAGCGTCTTGAGCCGCCGTACGATCTCGGCGGCGCGCTGGAGCAGGCCGGAGACGAGGTCGAGATTGGACGCAACGCTGTTCGGCTCGCCGCGCTTGAGCAGTTCGGCGGCGTTTTCGATGTAGGTTTGCATCGCGGTCAACGGCTGGTTCAATTCGTGGCACAGCCCGGCGGCGAGCTGGCCGATCGCCGCCAACTTGCCGGCCTGCACCAACTCGCCCGTCATCTTGCGCAACTCGCTCTCCATGCGTTTGCGTTCGGATCTGTCGCGTGTGACGCCGAAGATCTCGGTCACGGCGCCGTTCGGGCCATGGACGAAGGAGACGGTGCATTCGCACCACACCGCGGAGGCGTCTTTGCGGACCAGCTCCAGTTCAAATGTGCGGGATGCGACGCGGGGGCTGCGTTCTCCGCGGGATCTTTCCGCCTGGAGATCATCTTGGACGATCTGCAGCGATTTTGGGGTCAGGATGTCCGCCATTCGCAATTGGGCCGCATCTTCCGGTTTGTATCCGAGCAGTTTTTCGATACTGGGGGTCACGAATGTGAAGCGGGGTTCGGCGGACGCGTCCACCCGCACCGCCCAGATGAAGTCGGTCACGTGTTCGGCCAGCCTGTCGTAGTTGGCCTGGCTCTCGCGAAGCGCCTCTTCGGTGCGTTTGATCTCCGTGATGTCCCTGCTGGTCCCGGCGATGAAACGCTTGCCGGTCACCGAATCCGTGAAGACGTTCTTGGCCACGGACACGATCCGATCGCTGTCCCGCCACGGGCGCCGTTGCTCGCTGATGTCGAGCCCGCCGTGCTCGAACACGCGCGTGTCGGCCGCCCAATGCGCGTCGGCGTATTCTTTGTCGAACAGGTCGTAATTGGTCTTGCCGATCAGCTCTTCGCGGGGCCGCCCCATTCCTCGGCAGGCCGCGTCGTTGAGCAGGACCCATCGGTGTTGTTCGTCCTTGACGAAGAAGGGGTCGTGAATAGCGTTCACGGCTTTGTCCAGGAATTCCTTGGCTTGCTTGAGCTGTTCCTGGGCCTTTTCGCGTTCGGTGACGTCGATCAGCTGTGCGACGTGGCCGTCGTCGTGGAAGGAGAGCTTGATCTCGATGGTCTTGCGCGTCCCGTCCCCGCGCGTGATGATGTGCGTCCGCTCCGTGGGGCCCTGCCCGGACATGGCCAGTTCCATGTGCCGGGTTATCTGTTCCCGATAGGCCGGGTCCGGATACAGGTGTTCGAGCAGGGCACTGGCGTTGGCGATTTCTTCCCTGGCGTACCCCGTCAGCGCCGCACAGGCCGCGTTGTAGGAGATCACGTTGCCGGCCGAGTCGACGGCCAGCGTGGGAACAGGGCTCCTCTCGATGAGAGCCGTGAGCCGTTCTTCCGCATGTTTTCGTTCGAGCAGCGCGCTCAGGCAGCGTTGCAGGGCGATATCGACCCGATCCCCATGGCGCAGTTCTTCCGGCTGAACATAGAAGAAGCTCCGGACCAGCTCGCCGTTCTTGACGATCAGCGGATGCGTGCCGAGCAGCGACATGAGGAGGTTAGCCGGTATTCGCCGCTGGTCGAACTGACAGAGGAGCACGGCCCGGTGCGCCGCGGCGAGGCCGTTCAAGCGTGCGTCAAACTCCATGATCCGTTCGGAGCCGGCAGGCGCGTCGGCCAGCCAGGCATAGTCCAGAACCGCGTGCAGCCCGGCCGGCGCCGCCGCCTGGGCTTCCTCGCGGAGTGCCTGGAGCGCGGAATCCGGATCGAACACGTTGCCCGGGGTGAATACTTTCCGGGCCGGCACGATCTTCACCTCGCCATCCGAGAGGATACTCTTAGGGTCCGCGCCTGCCTGCCGCAGACGTTCCTCCAGCGCCGGGCCGGGCATGTCGGTCACATAGAGCACCTTCCCGTTACGCCGCAGGGCTTCGCGCAGGAAGGGGAGCAGGACGGCGGCTTCCTCGCGGTCGCTTTCGAGGAACAAGCCCACGTGGCTGCCGGGCGGCAGCCCCGTCACGCGCAGGCGGGGAGCAGATGTCATGGTCGGCACGCCTCTCTGATTGACAGAAACCGGAACAACTGGAGCGTGACATGGAAACGCTTGGATTTCAAGCCCCAAGGCATGTGCCGCCAATTTGCCTTGGCGCTTGCCGTTGCCTGGGGCGATATTCCACAATGCATGAGAAGACTGACCCCGGTCCCGAGTTCGGCCGTTCACGGTTCGGCTGCAGACCGGAAGTCCGCGGGCGGGTCGGAAGGCGACAGGATGGAAGGATGGGAGGTGTGTGATGGCGGCGGCGCAGTTGGCGCGGTTGACGGTGAGTGACGGCGGACGGCACCTCGCACGGGAAGGCGGGGCGCCGTTCTTCTGGTTGGGCGATACGGCGTGGTGCCTGTACAAGATGAACCCGGCCGAGGTCGCGCAGTACATGGCCGATCGTGCGGCGAAGCGGTTCAACGTGGTTCAGGCGATGGCAATCCGCACGCACGGCGGGACGGCCAACTATCGCGGCGACGAGCCGTTCACGGGCACGGACCCCGTCCGTCTCCACGAGGCGTACTGGGCTCATATCGACGCCATCGTGGATCTTGCCGGCGAGAATGGGCTGTATGTGGCGCTGGCCACCATGTGGGGCCACAACGTCAACACCCTGTTCCCGAACCCGGCGCACGACAACTACGAGTACGGGCGTCAGCTCGGGCAACGCTACGCCGGCCGCAACCACGTGATCTGGATCGTGTGCGGGGAGTACGGCAAGATCCGGGCGGACTGGGCGAAGACGAAAGACCAACAGATCACCGAGGCGCATCTGGCCCTGTTTCGCGCCCTCGCGCGGGGGCTGAAGGCGGGACACGGCGGGCGGCATCTGATGACGATCCATCCCATCTTTTCGTCGTCGAGACACTTCCATCATGACGACTGGCTGGATTTCAACATGGAGCAAACGTGGCTCAACTTCCACGCGTGTCCCGGTCGCGTGAGCGCGGACTACCAGATGACGCCGGTGAAGCCTGCGCTGAACGGGGAACCGGGCTACGAGGGGATGGGGCGGCCGGACCTGGCCAAGGAAGTCATCACACCGTGGCACGCGCGGCTGCAAGCCTACTGGTGTCTGTTCAGCGGCGCGTGCGGGCATACGTACGGCGCGGACGGGCTATGGCAGTTCCGTTGCCCGCCGAAGAGCCCGACCTGGACGGAGGCCATGGCCTACGAGGGCGGCGCGCAGATGCAGCATGTGCGCGCGCTCATGGAGTCCGTGCCGTTCGGGAAAGGCGTGCCGGACCAAACGCTGGTGGCGTCGCCGATCGGTACGCCGAAAGACAAGACCTATGTGGCTGCCATGCGGGCGCAGGACGGGAGCTTCGCGCTGGTCTATCTGACGCAGGGCGGTTCGGTGACGCTGGAGCTGGAGAAGCTCGGCGCCGGGCGTCCGCTGCAGGCGGAATGGTTCGACCCGCGCACGGGCGCGCGCACCGCGATCGGCGAACAGGCCGCGGCCGCCACGGCCTCGTTTGACGCGCCGAGCCGCGGGGCGGGGTGTGATTGGGTGCTGGTGCTCGCTGCTCAGTAACTCATCAGCCGTATCGGCCGGTGCAGTTCTTCTGGCCGGCTCGCGACCCAGATGGGGCTGGACCAGGCCTTCGCGCGGTCGGTTTGGGTGACGCGCACATAGTAGAAATCGCACGGGTTGTCCTGGCCGCTGTCGGCATAGTCCACCGCCGCTTCGCGCGTGGCGGGCGACCATGAGGCGAGTTCGGTGTTGTTCTTGATCAGATGGATCCGGGCGATATTCTCCAGGCCGGCGGCGTAGATCCTGAACTGCCGCTCGGTGCGCGGATTTTCGAGCAGGGCGCGCGCGCCCATGGGGTGTTCGTTCATCGAGAAGTCCAGCAGGATCCGTTCGCCGGAGGTGGCGTAGACGCGCCGGGCGAAGATGGCGTCCCAGATCGCTTCACGGGTCAGCTCGGGTGCATAGACGCCCATCAGGCCGTTGTGTTCCTTCGCGAAATGGAAGCCGGTATGCGCATCGCCGGGCCGGCCGTCGTGCGAATCGCCGCCGCCGATGAGGCCGACCTTGTACCCGCGCTGGAGCGCCTCCATCGCGAACCACTCGAACGAGCCGTGCACCGAGTGCATCTCGATCGCGGGTTCGAGTTCCGGGTCGTGAAAACGCAGGTGTGTCTTGTTGCCGCCGACGTGCGGGATGATCATGGCCCGCTTGCCCTTGAGCGCCTTGTACAGGTCGGCGATTTCGAGCAGGACGGCGTTTTCGCGGCAGAGCGGGTGGCTCTCGCCCTCGTTGTGCAGCTCCAGATACTCGGTCTTGCCGACGTATTTCGTCGAGCTCCGGAACAGCGGGCCGGTGTCGTCCAGGTAGTACACGTTGTGGTCGCCGGGCACCTTGCCGGACCATTCGTAGCCGAGGAAGGTCACGAAGCGGCCGGGTTCGTGATACTGTCTGGCCGCCTCGATGAAGCGGACCCACGACGCGTCGGTGAACAGGTAGTCTTCCTCGGAGGCGGCGCAGAAATCGAGCCGCGCGACGTCGCGTGCGTATCGATAGTAGTCGTCGACGCTGCCGGTTCCGTCGCCGAGTTCGGTGTGCCCGTGCAGGTCGCCCCAGAACACGCGCCGTTCCGGCGCGGCCGCCAGGCAGCGGATTGCATGGCTTCGGCCCATGACGCCGTCGCCGTTACGAACGACGAGGTAGTGTGCGGCGGCGCGGGCAGCGGGCGCGACGAGATTTTCAAAGACGTGGGCGCCGTACTCGCCGTGTTGGAACCGGCGGGTACAGGCGGACCCCCAGCATGCGCCGTCTTCCCCTTCAAGCCGTATGTTGCCTTCGAACATTCGTGAGGGATTGCCCCAGCGGTCCTCCAGCTTCACGGCGGCCCGGAACGGTTCGCCGGCGACGGCCATCGACGGCGCAAAGACGCGGGCCGTCACGGGTGGTCCGCCGCGGATTTCGATGGCCGGCGACTCGTCGAGCAGGCGGTGGTAGCCGTTGCCCAGAGCGTCGGCGCTGATACGGAACTCGAAGCTTGCTTCGGCGAAGGTCTGGAGCCGGATCCCCGGTGAACCGGCGCTCGTGTCGCCCAGCACGAGCGTGATCGTCTCGCCCGGCAGGAGCGGGGCCTGCGCCATGCGCACGGCGAACCCCTGTTGCCAGGGCATCCAGCGCCCGCGCCTGTCGACAAACTCCGGTTTGGCCTTGCCCGAACAGCGGAGGCTCAGGTACCCCGCCGCCTTCGGGTCGCTGATCTGCGGCGCACCCATGTCCTGGACGTGCCGCAGGTTCACCCGCAGCTCGCCGCGTTCGGCAATGCCCTCTTCGCCGGCGGTGTAGGTGATCGTCCAGGTGCCGTACGCCCCGGCCGTGACGGGACCGGCGGGCTCAATCGTGGCGGTGCCGAGTTTCGAGCTGCCCTTCTGCATGGTTTCTCCTTCTCCCCTTCTTCCAGGCTTCCCGCCTTCCGTTCTCCGGCTCACACGAGCTGGCGGTAGACCGCCCACGTCTTGCGCGCGGTTTCGTCCCAGGTGTAGCGGGCGGCGTGTTTCCGGCCTTTGGCCGCAAGGCGCTCGCGCGCGGCCGTATCGGCCAGCAGCGAGCGGATCGCTTCGCCCCACGCATCGGCCTCATATCCGTCGACCACGCAGGCGCCCCCGCCGACGACTTCCTTCAGGGAGCCCCCGGCGGCCGAAACGACGGGCGCGCCGCAGGCCATGGCCTCCAGCGGCGGCAGGCCGAACCCTTCGTACAGCGACGGGAACACGAACAGCTCGGCCCCGGCGTAGAGCGGCACGATCTGGTGATCCTCCGCGTAGCCGAAGTAGCGGATGTCGACCGCGCGCGGGGAGTTCAGCATGCGCTGGTACAGGAAGTCGCATTTCCAGCCGCGCCCCCCCACGACGACCAGATAGCCCTCGAAATCCGTGAGCTGCTCGAACGCCTCGATAAGCAACGGCAGGTTCTTGCGCGGTTCGATCGTGCCGACGGTCAGCAGGTAGGGGCGCTCGAGCCCGAGTTCCGTTCGCATGCGTGCGACCGCCTCCTCGCCGGGCGGGGCGAATTTCGGGCCGACGCCTTCATGGATGGCATGGATCTTCGCGCGGTCGACCTCGAGGAGTTCCTCGATCTCCCGCGCGCTGAACTCGGAGACGGTGATGATCGCGTCGACGCTCTTGACGGTGCGGCGGATCTTCTTCTCGAGGTAGCGCAGGTTCCTGTCTTCCACGAAGAGCGGGAACCGCATGAAGCCCATATCGTGGATGGTGACGACCGCGCGCCCCATCCGGAGCGGCGGGAGGATGAAATTGGGGAAGTGGTAGACATCGTATCCGCCCGCGAACCAGTCGAACGGGGGCCAGTTGAACGTCTTCCATGCCCCCTGAACCAGGCGGCCGGGGCACCAACGCACGGGCCTCTCGCGGAGCGCCGCTCCGGAGAACGGCGAGCCCTTGCGCCGGAAGTCGAAGTAGAACAGGGCCAGTTCGTCGGCATCCGCCGTCCGGGCGAGATGCTCGACCAGCGTCTGGGTGTAGCGCCCTACGCCCGCGCGCTGCGCAATCGCCGCCTGTATGTCGACACAGACTCTCATGGCCCGGGGCCCCATGGTCAATGGTCAATGGTCCGTGACTGGATATGATGGCGGGGAACGCTGCCGGGCACAACATTTTTTCGAGTTCGAGACCAGGCAGAGTTCCCCGCGAAAAGGCGCGAAAGGGAACCAGTTCCCGCTCACCCCTTGCGGCTGGCGCTGCGCAGGTCGCGCGGGCACATGCCGGTGGTGTGGGACACGCAGCGCGAAAAATAGGCCGGATCGACGAAGCCGACTTGGCGCGCGATGTCCGTGACGGTCGCGTCGGTCTCGCGCAGCATGGAAAAGCCGCGCTGGAGGCGGAGACTGTGAATGTAGGCCACCGGCGGCACGCCGAAACGACGCCGGAACTCGCGACTGAGCCGGGAGCGGTGCACGGCCAGTGCGCGTGCGAGGAAGTCCACGCACAGGGCGGGGTCCGCATAGCGCTTTCGGATCAACGCCACGCACCTGTCCGCCAGTGTTTCGGACGTCACGGCCGGTGCGGCCGCGCCGGCCTTGCGGCCGGCGGCGAGGGTGAGCAAGCGGTAGGCCGTGGCGCTGGCGCGGAATTCCGTGAACGGCGCCTCGTCTCGAATCTCCTGTTCGAGCTGCGCGAACAGTTCCTGCGGGCACGCCCCCGCCTCGCACGGCCATGGCCCGCTGAGCCCGAAGGAGCGCGCTACCTCCGTCGCGTGCGGCCCGTCCAGGGTCCACCAGCGGTACTCCCAGTCCTCGGCCGAACTCACCCGGTGCCAGTCGCCCGGGAAATACGCCGCGATCTGATCCGGGCCCACCATGCAGGGCTCGCCGTCGATCACAATCTGCCCGCGGCCCCGAATGCCCCAGAAGACCTGCACGAACCATTTCTGAATCGGGCGCTCCGCATAGCCCGCCTCGACCACGTAGTGCCCCACCGACCGCGCCCCGAGCGGTACTGGCATCCGCGGCATCTTCGACGCACGGTAATAGGCTGATCGCTGATACACAGTCACATAACTCCAAAATGGTTCACAATTCACTGGATTGTAGCCTGTTTCCGGCGCGTACACAATAGTGATGGGTCACGGAAGTTTAAGGGTGGCCGGCGAAAGCGAATGGACGGCGTGTACCTGCGCCGGCGACAGTCCCTTGAAGGGGGCGTTTGGTTAAGAGCGATTCGTCCGGACCCTGCCCCCTTCATTCGCGCACTTGCGCGAACCGGGAATTCCGATACCATCCTTTTGGCAAGGAGGTCAGGCATGAGCTCCCGCACACTCACAACGTTCCTGTGTCTGTCCGTGTTTGTCCGTGCCGTTCTCAACGCCGATGCCCGGATCTGCTTTGTCGACGCGGCCAAGGGGCGGGACTCCAACGACGGTTCGGCGGCCGCCCCGTTCGCCACGCCGCAGCGAGGCGTGGACGCCGCCATGCCGGGCGACACTGTGCATGTTCGTCCCGGGGTTTACCGCGGGACGGTTGTCTTCCTCCGCAGCGGCGAGCCGGGCCGGCCGATCGTGCTGGAAGGCGAGAAGGGTGCGATTCTCGACGGTGGCGAGGTCGTGACCGGGTGGACGCCCGCGCCGGAAGTGGGCGAGGGGGTCTTCAAGAAAACGCTCAACAGGGCCGGCTGGCCGGTACCGCATCTGCCCTGCAACCTGACGTGGGACAACAAGCTGGTCCTGCGCATCAACGACGGGAACATGAAGGGCGGGGCGGGGTTCGATCGGTTGAAAGCGCCGCGAGAAGCCAACGAGTGGGACCATATCGAGGCCTTGTACGGCACGAAGGACAAGGTGACCTATCTGCGTTTCCGTGACGGACGCGATCCGAACACGGGCGAGGTCGCGGTGGGCCCGCACTGGCAGTACGACAGCAGCGCGACCGTGCGCGTGATCGGCAAGCGCCATATCGTCGTGCGCGGCTTCACGATCCGGAACAGGACCGTCGGGGTCGCGCTGAGGCGCGGCGCAAGTGATAACGTCGTCGAAAACAACACGATCCTCGGCGGGAAGTGGGGTGTCCTCGTCGGGTTCTGCTGGTGGAATCTGAAGGAGACGGGCCTGGCGGCGGATCCGGAGCACGTGGATGTCGAGCCGTTGCTGTGCCACCGCAACCACATACGCCGCAACGCGATCACTCTGGATTTCATCGCGAAGCTGGCGCCGATCCCGGCCCTGTATGCCTCGCGCCGTGTGCGCAGGTGGCACTGGGAACAGTTCAAGGTGTTCGGCGACAACGACCGCGAAGCGGTGGCTCTGTACAATGCCGGCCATGACAACCGGGTTTACGGCAATCATATCTTCGAGCATTGGGGCGGGATCCAGGACTGGTCGGTAGGCAAGGATTGGCAGTCCGAGCAGTTCTCGATCCCCCGCTCCGAGCTCTGCCGGCGGCTGAACGTCTACGACAACAGCATTCACGACATCCTGGACGACGCGCTGGAACCGACGGGCGGCGGGATCGACTGCGAATGGCATGACAACCTGCTCTATCGCGCCAACGTGACGATCCGGCAGAAGGGGATCCGGCAGGGCCCCACCTACATCTACCGCAACCGCTGCGCGGCGCCTTCGGCCACAGCGGTCTTCTACTTCGCCGACACCCGCGCGCGGATCTACTTCTATCACAACAGCTTCTCCGCCTTGCGCGGGATCACGATGCCGACGCGCCGCGCGGCCAGGGCGGCCAACACGTGGTGGGTCAACAACATCTTCTCGGCAACGGAATTGTGGGCGCCGGTCAAGTCGGCTGACACGATGCAGACGCATTTCGACTACAATCTCTGTGCCGGGTCGCATTTCCGGCAAGGCGTGACGTGGCAGGACCAGCCGAAAGCGAACTGGCTCGGCGGCCACAACACGATTCTTCCGGATAAGAAGCTGTGGAAGGATGGCGATCTGGACCTGACCTTACCGGCGGACAGCCCGGCTCGGGGGAAGGGCATCGACCTCTCGAAGCCCTGGACGTTGGACGGCGAGAGGCACCCGCCGCTGCCGGGCATGACGCCGGGGTACTTCAAGGGCGCGCGGCCCGATCCGGGCGCGGCGCCGTATCCAGTGAAGAATGAAGAATGAAGAATGGCGATGGGTAAGGAAAGGGGCACACGTGACCAGCCGGAACGCGTGATTCATCGGGAACAGCTATACGCACGGCAACCGATTGCCCTGGATCGTGCGGGACCTGGCACGGTCCGCGGGCAGAGATCTGGACGTGCGCATGGTGACCAGCGGCGGCAAGACGCTGGAATGGCATGGGTACAACCGCGAGTCGGTGGAAGCCATTGCGCAGAAGGATTGGGCGTTCGTGGTGCTCCAGGAACTCAGCACCGGGCCGCTCGAAGCACCCGAGAGCATGCGGCAGGCGGCGCTGGCTTGAGACACGGCGGGGGAATGCCGCGCCGCCTTTGCGAACGGGCCTTTCAGGGCTCCCGACGGTTGATGCGCGGGCCTCCGGCGCACTATACTCCTGGTTTTCGGTGGGGTCTCTCACGGGTTCGGCACAGGAGGAAGGGCGATGGGCAAGAAGATCTTCGTGATGGTGGACATGGAAGGGATCAGCGGCGTGTTCTGCCGGGCGCAGGTGGCCTCGGCGGAGGGGCACCCCCTCTACCATGCGGCGCGGAAGTATCTGACCTGGGACGTGAACGCATGCGTGGAGGGCTGTATCCGGGGCGGCGCGAGCAAGGTGGTCGTACGCGACGCGCACGGCGGCGGGTGCCATTTCATATGGGAGGAGCTCGATCCGCGCGCGGAATATCTGCGCGGGCACTCGGGCAAGGAACGTATGCCCGGCATCGGCACGTTCGACGGGCTGATTCTGCTCGGCTACCACGCGATGGCCGGCACGCCCGCCGCCGTTCTGGAGCACACGATGAGCTCGAAGGCCTGGCAGAACTTCTGGCTCAACGGCGTGGCGGTGGGGGAGGTGTCGATCGACGCCGGCCTGGCCGGCGACCAGGGCACGCCCACCATCATGGTCAGCGGCGACGACAAGGTCTGCCGCGAGGCGCGCCGGTTCCTGAAGGGCGTTGTTCCCGTGCAGGTGAAGCAGGCGCTCGATCTGGAAGGCGCGATCCTGCTCTCGAAAGAGCAGGCGCATCGGCGGATCACGGCGGGCGCCAAGAAGGCCGTGGAGACCTGCGCGGCGATCAGACCCTACACGGTGAAAGCGCCGGTCAAGATGCGGCTCGAACTCGTCTCGCGCGGGCGTGTGCCCGCCGGGCGGGCGCACGTGCGCGTCATCGACGGGCGCACCTTCGAAGTATCCGCCAGAACCTTCACCGAGGCCTGGCGCCGGCTCCACGGATGAGGCGGCAACAGCGGCACAGCCCCCTTAGGCGCCTGTGCCGCTCAGTAGAGGAAGCCGAAGAGCCAGAGCGGGATGCGTATGCCGGCGCCGGTTTCGATATCGTCCAGGGCAAGGAATCCGCGGGTGATGGCTTTGAGCTGGCGCGCCGTCTTGTTGCGGCCGCCGACTTCGAAGAAGAGATCCTGGCCGACGGCGAAGTCGACTTCTCCCGCCAGGCGCAGCGGATGGACGTTCGACACCGTGCGGGCGAAGAAGGTCTCCCGGATGTTTCCGATCTCGGGCCTGCTGGCCGGATGCAGGGCGTATGCCAGATTCGGGTCGCCGAGATAGATCTTGCCCGGTTTTTCCAGGACCTTGAGCCCTGCGGTCCGCCTGCCGACTGTCATGATCAGATCGGCGTCATCGAGATAGCTGAGGTAGGTCTTGAGCGTGCGATCGTCGTTGATGTCGAGCAGGCGCCGGAGCTTGGCCAGATCCGGCGTAAACGGAACGGACGCAGCGATCACGGAGAGGAGTGCTTTGATCCTCGCGATACTGCCGCCGCTCAGGCCCGGGTGTACGGCCGGCAGGTCGCTCTCAACGGCCGTGTGCGCGTTCTGTTCCAGGGCGATGCGGTACAGGCCACGATCTGCCACCTCGAATGCATACGGGTAGAATCCACATTCCAGGTAGTCGCGGAAGAGTGCCAGCACCTTTTCGCCCCGTTCGGCCAGGTGGTCAACGATTGCAGGGGCAGTCGCCTCATGCGATTCCAGCAGATCTTCAAGCGTGCGGACACGGAGTTCCGTCTTGAGACGTAATTCAATGTATTCACGGAAGGACATGCCGTTCATGCGGTACACGATCGCGCGCCGCGACAAGTCGTGAGTACCCTTGCGGATTTGCATCATGGAACTGCCGGACGCCACAATCCGAAGATCGGGAAAGGTGTCCGTCATGCTCTTCAGGTCTCGAGACCAGGCGGGATACTTGTGAATTTCGTCGATACAGAGGAGCTTCCCTCCATGGGCGCAGAAATCCCGCCCTATTTCATAGAGCGGGGTCCCAGCCAACGCGAAGTGGTCCGCCGGTAGATAGAGCACCCGCGTCGACGACGGCCATTCCGGGTCGTACCCAACGAGGTGCTGTATCATGGCTGTCGTCTTGCCCACGCCCCGCGCCCCCGCAACAATCGAGCAACGCGCTTTCAGCACCGTTTCGCGCAGGAAATACCGAAGATACGGACGGTGTCTGAGGCGGATCAGATGTCGGCTCAACTCGAACAATTCGTCAAGCATTCTCGCGTGTCCCCTGTCCTTGGTAATGGAATGTAATCCATAATATATATTCATATTATTGGAATATGTTACATGTTTGTCAACGAGAATTCACCGCTGATAGTCTGGCGACCCAGCCGGGTTGCTCGGGCCGAACGCGCATTACCCCACCCCTCCCGCGCCTTGCCCGGCCTCAAAATCGTCGCGGCCAACATTACACCGTATTGGCGTCCGGTTGCACTCAGGCGTCAACCTGCGCTGTCTGTCACCAATATCCAACATGCATCACAATTATCTAGATTGATCATACTATTAAGGAGCAACCATACTTCTTTGCGATCACCAAAATGCAATCAAGGCGAAGGGAGGGACGCGAATGAAGGGGCCGAAAGTGGTGGTAGTCGGGGCGGGCAGTCTGTTTTTCGGGCGGCAGGCGTTGTGGAACATGATCATGTCGGACGCGCTGAACACGGGGACACTGGCCTACGTGGATATCGACCGGGACCGGCTGGCCCTGATGATGGAGCTTGGGCGCAAGGCGATTGCGCACAAGAAGGTGCCGCTTAAGCTGGAAGGCTCGACGGACCGGCGCGAGGTATTGAAAGGCGCCGATTTCGTGGTGTTGAGTTTCGCGCGCGACGGCGTGCGGTTCCGCGGGGTAGACTGCGCGATTTCCGAGAAGTACGGCGTGCGGATGTGCTCGGGCGACACGATCGGGCCGGGCGGCATTTTCCGCGCGATGCGCGAGCTGCCGGTGATTCTGGACATCGCCCGGGACGTGAAGGCGCTGTGTCCCGACGCGTGGGTCATCAACTACATCAACCCGACGGCGGTGAACGGGTTGGGCCTGATGCGGCACGCGGACGTGAAGAGCTTTGCGCTCTGCGACGGGCTGCACATGCCGCATGTGAAGAAGAACTATCTGGCCCAGTGCAGAGTGGTGGAGAAGGCGGGCGCCGCGACGCCGGACTTGCTCGCGAAGTTCGATCTCGAGATCGCGGGCGTCAACCATTTCACCTGGCTGCTCAAAGCCGAATTCGAGGGCAGGGATGTGACGCCCGCGCTTCGGGAGTCGGTGGCGGCCGCGGCGGCGAAAGAGACCGACGAAGGGCATTCGAAGCAGAGATTCAACAGGACCTACGCGCTCGAGTTGTGGGACATCTTCGGCATCTATCCGGCCTGCATCGGGCACACGAAGGAATACGTGCCGTACTGGCAGGGCTGGCAGGTGAAGAGCAACCAACTCCCGCCGCTCTCGATCTTCGACGTGAACGAACGGTACAAGCGGCACGAGGCGATGTGGACGGACGTGAACGCGTTCAACTCCGGCGCGAAGCCGCTCGACGAGTTCTTCAAGGGCATGGGGCCGGACCACGCGACGGACATCATCAAGGCGATGTGGGCCGGGGACAAAGGCCCGTTTTACATCAACCAGGCGAACCGCGGCGCGGTCGGCAACCTGCCCGACGACGCGTTTCTGGAACTGCTGTCCGACGTGGACATGAACGGCCCCGTTCCGCGGCGGGTCAGCGATTTCCCGCTGGGCGTGCGCGCGCTCCAGATGCAGGTGCTCGACACGCACGAGCTGACCGTCGAGGCGATCGTGAAACAGGACAAAGGCGTGCTGCGGCGTGCGATGCTGACCGATCCGATCGTGAACTCGATCCCGGACGGCGACGCGATGATCGAAGATCTGCTCGAGGCGGAGAAGGAGATTATCCCGGCCGCGTGGTACGGGAGCCAGTGAAGAATGAAGAATGACAAATGAAAAATGGGGGAGGGGCCGGTCGGGGAGGCGCCTCTCCCGTTTGACGTTGTCTATGCGATTGCCGAGACGGTTCGCCGTCACCCTCACGGCCCGCTGTGCTTGCTGAGCAGGTGGGCAACGTGGCGGGTATCGTTCCAACGCCGGATCAGCCGTCTGCCGTCCGCGTAGACGTCGAGCATCGAGGCGCTTGCGTTGTCCATCCACATGGGGAGCGGCGCCTTGGGGCGTTCCAGGCCCATGAAGACGCCGGCCAGGTGCCGGCATATGCCCTGGTGGGTCACGGCCAGGATCAGTTCGTCGTCCGAGGCCAGGACTTCCTCCAGGAAGGCGCTTGCCCGTTCCCACGCGGGTACGGACCACGCGTCGTGTCTGTCGGGTTCCGCGATGTCGGGGAGCTCGCCCGGAGCGAATCCTTCATAGAAGCCCGGCTCCCAGTCAATCTCGATAAGCCGCGTGTCGTAGGGCGCCCTTCGGACCGTCACACTGGCCAAGGCGAACGTGCGCCTTGCGCGCCTCAACGGGCTGACATGGGCGCTGTCGAAGCATTGCCCGTCGAACACTCCGGCGAGCGTGCGAGCCTGGTCTTCTCCGAGCGCGGTGAGCGGCGCGTCCTTTCGGTCCTCGCTTTCGTGGTACGTGCGGATGAAAGCCGGGAGCGAGTCGGCATGCCGGCCTACGGCGTGGGCCGCTGCCAGGAAGTAGTCCAGACGGAGTTCCTCCTTGCGTTTCTTGGAGCCGGACACCTGCCCGTCCTCGTTGATGATGTGCAGATCTGTCGGTGGCAGTGATGGCATCGTATGGGATGTCCAAGTTTCTTTGACGCGCACCATATCGTGAGTATCATGACAGTCGGGCTTCTGGATCAAGCGTCAATTTCGTCTTGGACTCCGAAGGGAGGAAAGGGTCGTGAGGGTATGCGTGTCGACGGCATGGTTCGGGGAGGCCGATCCCCGAAAGGCGATTCAGACATTCGTAGACGAGGGCTGGACCTGCGGGGACTTCAGTCACGTCGAATGGCTCCTGCGGCAGGACAAGCCGGTCGCTGCGGCCGGTGAATTGAAGAAGTTCGCGGATGATCTGGGGTTTGACTTCCCGCAAGCCCATTTCGACCTCGCCAACACGGACCCCGGCTTCCCGCCGGGGCCGGGCCACGCCGAGCACTTTGACAGAATCCGTTTGTGGTGCGAGCTGTTCATGGCGCTCGGGGTCAAGGCTGGGATTCTTCACAAACGGCCCTGGCCGACCCCGCCGCCCGACGGTCGGCCGTCCGAAGAGATTCATGAGGCGATGCTCAAGGGGTTCGAGACGATCGCCGGGTATGTCAAGGGCGGACCCACCGTCGTCTGTCTCGAGAACGGGCCGTCAGGGACGAAAGGGGTTTTGCCGGTTGTCGAGGCGGTCAAAGGCATGGACATGGGGATCTGCCTGGACACCGGCCACCAGAATCGCGGCGAGGAGAAATGTGCCGATTTCGTGCGCGCGGTGGGTTCCCGTCTCAAGGCGTTGCACATTCACGACAACGCCAAGGCGTACGACGATCACTTCTTTCCCTATGGCCCGGGCGGCACGACGGATTGGAGCGGATTCGTGGACGCTTTGGCTGAGATCGGCTACGACGGGGTCTGGGCGTACGAGTCGTTCACGGAAATTACGGACAAACCGTACGAAATCCGCCTGGTCAAACTGCGCTACGCCAAGGAATTGGCCAAGGTGATGTTGGGGGACGCGTTCGAAGGGTAGCACGCAAGTCCCCGGGCAAGCCCCGCACAGTCTGTGGGAGCGGCAGAACCGTCCGCCGGAACTGTTCAACGCCTACCATGATGATGGGCGTTTCATTTTGAGCGCCTACGGCCGAGCCTATTCTGATATGGGTTATCCGGGCGAACTGGGAGTTTGGGATCCCCGTCGTGTGCACGCCTGGAATGCGATATGACCGAGACAGGCAAGCCTGACGGCAGTTTCCGGCTGTCCCTACTCAGCTACAACATCCGGCACGGCCGGGGGATGGACGACCGGGTTGATCTCCAGCGGATCGCGGCGGTTATCCGGAGCGTGCAGGCGGACATTGCCGCCTTGCAGGAAGTGGACGGCCTGCAGCCGCGCTCCGGCGGGATCGACCAGGCCGAGGCGCTGGCGCGCGCGACGGGCATGGCTGCCGTCTGGGGCCCTGCGATTCAGCATGCGGACGGGCGGAAATACGGCAACGTGCTGCTGACCCGCTTGCCGTATGGCGATGTCAGGGAAGGCCGCGCGATGGGAACCGTCGTCTCGGCAACCGTGCCAAGACCTTTCTGAAGGCCTCGTACGCGGGGTGATGGCTCGTTCCCGCTACTCTTCTGTCCTCGAGTAGCTTATCCCCGATGGCGGCCCCGCCGCCTGCCGTTCGCATTGACAGGCCGTGACGGCCTTCGGTACCCTATACCCAGCCGCACAAGTCGCACCGTTCCCTTCTGAAACGGTTTCGACCCGGAGACAGAGCATGGTGCACATCGACCCGATTCTCAGCACGGGCCTGCCCGGCTTGGACCGCATCTTGCGCGGGCTGATGCCGGGCGACAACCTGGTCTGGCAGGTCCGTGCGATCCAGGACTATCTTCCGTTCGTGGAAGCGGCCTGTGCGAACGCGGAGCGGCGCCGGCAGGCGATCGTCTATTTCCGGTTCGCGAAGCATGACCCGCTGCTCGAGCAGCGGGCGGGCGTGACGATCCATCAGCTTCGGCCGGAAACGGGGTTCGAAGGTTACATCCGGCAGGTGCACGAGGTGATCGACGAGAGCCGGCAGAAAGCCCTGTACGTTTTCGACTGCCTTTCGGAGTTGGTCGTGGACTGGAACAGCGACCGCATGCTCGGCAACTTCTTCATGCTGACCTGCCCGTACCTGTACGACGTGGGGGCGATCGCCTACTTCGCGCTGCTGCGCGACCACCATTCGTTCCATGCGACGCGCCCGATCGGGGATACGGCCCAGATTCTGATCGACGTCTACCGGCATGAGGGGCGGATCTACGTGCACCCGCTCAAGGTGCAGCACCGCAACTCGCCGACGATGTACATGCCGCACGAATGGGTTGGCGACGGATTCGTGCCGGTCACGCAGAGCATCACGACCACCAACATACTGCGCGGCACGCCGTGGAACCGGCTGGACATTGCCAGCTACCACCTGGGCATCTGGAGCAGCACGTTCGCGCGCGCGGAGTCAATCTGCGCGGAGCTGGACGCCGGCGAGCCGGGGCCGCCGGACCTGGAGGAGTTCTCGGAACGATTACGCCGCATGATGATTTCGCAGGATGAGCGCATCCTGGCGGTGGCCCGCCGGTACCTCGACCTGCGGCATATCGTCGAGGTGCGCCGCCGCATGATCGGGACGGGCCTGATCGGCGGCAAGTCGGTGGGGTTGCTGCTGGCGCGTGCGATCCTGGAGAAGGACAGCGCGCGCTGGGCCGATATGCTGGAGCCGCACGATTCGTTCTACATCGGCTCGGACGTGTTCTGTACCTACCTCGTCCAGAACGGGTGCTGGTGGGCCAAGCAGATGCAGCAGGATCCGAATGCGTTCCTCGAGGGCGCCATGCGAGCGCGACAGCAGATGCTGACCGGGACTTTTCCCGACTATCTGCTGAAGCAGTTTGCGGCCATGCTGGACTATTTCGGGCAGTCCCCCATCATCGTGCGCTCCAGCAGTCTGCTGGAGGACGCGTTCGGCAACGCGTTCGCGGGCAAATACGAGAGTGAGTTTTGCGCGAATCAGGGCTCACGCGACAAGCGGATGGAAGACTTCCTTTCCGCCGTGCGTACGGTGTACGCCAGCATCATGAGCGAGGACGCGCTGCAGTACCGCGCCTCGCGCGGGCTGCTCGAGCACGACGAGCAGATGGCGCTGCTCGTGCAGCGGGTGAGCGGCGCCGCGTACGGGCACCGGTTTTTCCCGCAAGCGGCGGGTGTCGCGCTCTCGCTCAACCCCTATGTCTGGAGCGAGTATATCGATCCTGCCGCCGGCGTCGCGCGCATCGTGTTCGGGCTCGGGACCCGCGCGGTCGAGCGCACGCCGGACGACTATACCCGGATCGTCGCGTTGAATGCGCCCGAACGCCGGCCGGAAGCCGACGCCGACGAGGTGCGCGAGCACGCCCAGCGCAAAGTCGATTATCTGGACCTGGAAGCCAACCAGGAGGTGACAAGCGGATTCGCGGACGTCGCGCGCGCGTGCGAGGGGCTGCCGCTGGAGCTGTTCGCCTCGCGCGACACGAAGCTGGAACGACGCGCGGCGGAACGGAAGACGAAGGATGTGTGGGCGTGGGTGCTCACATTCGACAAGCTCTTGAAAGAGACGCCGTTCGTGGCCGATATGCGTGCGATACTCGGCGCGCTGCAGGATGTGTATCGCTATCCGGTGGAAATCGAGTACACGCTTAACTTTTTCGAGGCGGACCGCTACACGATCAACGTCGTGCAGTGCCGGCCCCTGCAGGTGAAAGGCCGCGGCGTGATCGCCGAGCCGCCCTCTGACATCCCGGCGCAGGACCTCGTGCTGGCGACGCGCGGCCCCGTGATCGGGCACAGCCTTGTGGCGCACATCGACCGGATCGTCTACGTCGTACCCTCCGCGTACGCGCGGCTGGCGACCTACGACTGCTATGCCGTTGCGCGCACGATCGGCCGGCTCATGCATGTGGAGGACGCCAGAGAGCGCACGACCCTGATCCTCGGACCCGGCCGCTGGGGCACGACCACCCCCTCGCTCGGCGTGCCCGTCAACTTCTCCGAAATCAATACGGCCAATGTCGTCTGCGAGATAGCGACCATGCGCGACAACCTCGTGCCGGACGTCAGCCTGGGCACGCATTTCTTCAACGAGCTCGTGGAGATGGACGTGCTCTACTGCGCGCTGTTCCCCGGCAAGGACGGCAGCGTGCTGAACGAGGATTTCTTCCAGAAGCGCCCGAGCCGGCTCACGGACCTGCTGCCGGAGGGGAAAGACTGGGAGCACGTCATCCGGGTGATCGATGCGGCCGACTTGAAACCCCTCGCGCTGGTTCTGAACGCCGACGCCGGCAAGCAGCGGGTGGTCTGCTATCTGGAGCGGAAGTAATTTTCGGCCGGCCGCGCGGGCTTCGCGCGTCAGGCGGCCCTTTGGGCCGTCATTTGCCGCCGGGCGGCGGTCATTGGGCGCTTCGCGCCGTCATTCGCTTCGCTGTCATTGGCTGTCTGCGGGGGCGGCTCGCGTCACGGCCGTCAGGCCCCTGTGACGCGCCGAAGGCGCCAATGACGCGAACGCAGTGAGCCAATGACGCGAACGCAGCGAGCGATTGACGGCCGCCAGGCCATCCCATCCTACTGCGCCCCGCGCAGGTGCATGGCGGAGAGGATGCGGTCGAGCGCGAGGCAATAGGCGGCCTTGCGCAGGGACAGCTTGCGTTCCCTGGCGCAGTCGCGGACCTTGGCGTAGGCGTCGGTCATCCGCTTGTGCAGCCGCTCGTTCACATCCTTTTCTTCCCAGTAGAACCCCTCGCGGTTCTGGACCCATTCGTAGTAGCTGACGATCACGCCGCCGGCGTTGGCGAGGATGTCCGGCACGACCCGCACGCCGCGTTCCTCCAGGACCGCGTCGGCCTCGAGCATGGTAGGGCCGTTGGCGCCTTCCACGATCAGCCTGGCCTGGATCTTGGCTGCGTTGTGCCGGTTGATCACGCTCTCCAGCGCGCAGGGGAGCAGAATCTCGCAGTCGCAGGTGAGCAGGTCCTCGATCGGCTCCGCGTCGGGGAAGGTGGACACGCTGCGGTTCAGGACCATGTGGTCCATCAGCGCGGGGACGTCGAGCCCGTCGGGATTGCCGACCCCGCCCAGCGCGTCGGAGACGGCGACGACGCGAATGCCGTGTTCGTGGCAGGCCAGCGCGGCATGGGCGCCGACCTTTCCGAAGCCCTGGACGGCGACGCGCGGCTCCGTCAGGCCGAAATCGCGCATGGCCTCCAGCATCGTGAACACCACGCCGTTGCCGGTGGCCGCCCGTCGGCCGAGCGAGCCGCCGAGTTCGATCGGCTTGCCCGTGACGCAGCCGCGCGCGATCTCCTTGTGCTTGCGGTATTCGTCGTAGATCCACGCCATCTCGCGCTCCGACGTGCCCACGTCGGGCGCGGGGATGTCGCACGACGGCCCGATGTCGTTCACGAGCCGGTGCGTGTACTTGCGGACCAGCCGCTCCAACTCGTGCACGGAAAGATCGCGGGTGTTCACGGAAATGCCGCCCTTGGCGCCGCCGAACGGGATGCCGACCAGCGCGGTCTTCAGGCTCATCCACGTCGCCAGCGCCTGCACCTCGTCCAGGTCCACGCAGAGATGGAACCGGATCCCGCCCTTGTAGCAGCCCAGCATGTCGCTGTGCTGGATGCGATAGCACCGGTAGAAATCGACCGAGCCGTCGTCCCGCTTCAGCGAGGCCCGGAACTGGATAATCTTGTCCGGCTCCAGGAACCGTTCGACCATATTCTGTTTGGGGTAGCGCTTCTCGATTTCGAGCAGTGCACCGACTTCCGTCACAAGCTGGCGTACGTCTTCGAGTGCTGTCGACATGTCTTGGCCCTCACGTCTGTCCGAATTGCGCAGGACTGTATACCACGTTGGGGGTGGATGTGGTAGTGCATATTTCATGCGAGTTGCCTGGACCGGCCGACCGCGGCAGAAGAGAGTCAGTCCCCGCCCACCAGGACGAGGTCGCGGTACTCGTGAGGGGCGTCGAAAGGCTGCTTGCCTCTGGGGGCCAGGGTCAGCCCCGTCTTGCGGCCGTTCCCGTCGTTGTCGTTGATGAGGATGGAAAAGCCGAACCCTTTCCCCTCGGCCAGATCGATAGACGGCAGGGCGCTCGCCGGGAACAGGATTTCGTAAATTGTGCGGTCCGCTTTTCGGGCGATTCCGACACGGACGTCGCGGTCAAGCCCCGTGACTCGGTTCGCCTCGTCAATGTAGCGCCCGGCGGTCCCCTTCTCGCAGTAGGCAAAGCCGGCGCCGTTCAGCATGGCGATTCCGTAGGTGATGTCGTCGTGGTCGTAGTGTCGCGCGCGCTCCGTGTGGGTCCCGGCGTTGTTGAGTTGGTCAAAATAGATCTGAACGGAATCGGCTTCGTACGCGCGAATGGGAGCGGTTGCTTCGGTATGCCTGTTGTCGCGGACCTCGGCGGCGACGGCGAAGAAGTCGCGGCTCCAGCCACACGCGACACGGGCGGACAGATTGGCATCGTCGGCCCGGCCAAGCCGGTCGTGGAACGGGGTGCTGAGATGCGCGCCGCCGAGTTCGATCCAATCGGCGCCCGCCCACTCCGTGAGGTCCGCGTCGGTCGTGAGTGCGGGCAGGCGACGTGCGAACAGAGGGGAAAGCGTCCTGTCCGTCCGGACCCGTTCGTCTCCGACTTGAGCCGTCACTCCCACGGCGTACTGCCCCAGATTCTCCATGGGCATCGTCTGAAACGGGAGGTCCAGCGACAGGCAGTGGCCCGAGGCCAGCGCGTTGAACCCGCGTTCGGGGTGCAGGCAGCGCCAGGCGGACGGGAAGGCGGCCAGGCGCACCGTGCCCGACAACGGTCGATTGTGCCGGTTGCCGAGCGTCACCCGCAGCGTGTGCCTGCCGCTGATCGCCACGTCGACGGAAAGCGGGGCGCCAAACCCGATCAGCGCGGCATGAATCACCCGGTCTTCGATCTCCGCAGCCGGCGTCCCCATTGGGAAACGGACATAGACGGGATCGGTGCGCAGGGGGACGCCGTCGGACAGGTCTTTCTTTGACAGTGGGTTTCCCATGATGTCGAAGGCGTCGAACGGAGCGGCCAGTTGGAGCGAGCCCGTGAGGTCGCGGGTCGGTGTGTGCAGCGTCAGGAGCGGACCTGCCGCCGCGTCGGGAAAGAGAAACGCGCGGAATACAGGGGCGGTCGGCAGGGGCCGTCCCAACCCGATACGACTGAGGAAGCGTGAGGCGGCGTTTGCGGCTGCGAATCCGTCGTAAGGGAAGACCTTGTCGACGGCGCCGAGCGTCGCAACGGTAATCTCGGGTGCGAAACTGGAATAGGCCACGCCCGCGGCCGCGTGGTGGATGAAATTGCGGATCATGCGGCCGGCGCCGCGCAATTCTTCCGTGCCGGGCACGGTATACGCGCGCTGCACTTCGTTGTCGTTGTTCCGCATCATGTACAGATCGATTCCGTAGTACTGTTCCGTGTTCATCATGGGGCCGTGGAACCCGTATGTCGCCAGGATTTCGCGACAGCGCATGAGATCGGCGTAGGTGTCGGGATCGTCCGGCGATCCGCGATAAGGATGGCAGGAGAAGATGTCCATGTACTGGCCCATCCCGAGCTTCATGAGATCCTCCACGAACGTGAAGTCGCGCCCGTTCATGCACGGGGCGAGCACCCGGATCTCCGGATCGGCGCGCTTGATCGCCTCGTAGGCGGTCTTGAGGACCTGGATGTACTTCGCCGGGCCCATGCACTTCTCGCCCTTCTGCGGGCCGTCGCCGTGGCGCCAGAGGTTGGGTTCGTTCTGGATCTCCCAGTAGCGGAACCCCTCCTTCAACGCCCGTGCGTTGGCTTCGACGTATCGGCCGAATTCCGCCAGGTCGGCGGGATCGATGCGGACGGCGCGGCGGATGCGGCCGCCGAGTTCGTCGTTGAAGAAGCCCATGCAGGGGATCTGTCGGATTCCGGCCTCGCGCATCAGCGCACACTGGCGCAGCGCGGCTTCGACATATTCTGCCGACAGCACGTGCTGTCCGTCCGTGGGCTTGACCGTGAAGAAGAACCTGTTCCAGTTTGCCCCCACCTGTTTCATCTGGGGGATGGTGTCGGCGATATGCCAACAGGGCGACTCGGGAAGGGTGTAGTGGTAGCAGTACCCGGCATCCGGCGTGCCGGCCGGTCCCACGACGGCATAGCGGGAGAGGGCCATCCCGAGTGTCCGGCCTGCGCTGTCCGCGGCTGTCATGTACACGTGGAACACGCCCAACGCTTCAGCCGGAATGGCAACGGTATGCGTGGAGTGGGCGTCCGCGGGGCAAGTGATCGTCCTCTGCCAGGCTACCCCGCCCCAGGCGTCGCGGGATTCGACGTTGATGCGGAGCCGGCCCTGCAGTCCTTGCGCCGGCAGCACCTTCAGGGTCATGGCGGCATCCGCGGCCCGGGCGAAGATGTTGCGCGGCGCGGCCATCAGACCCAGCATGACCGGCGGCGGGCTGTAGTCCGTTCGTTCGCCCTCTTCGAGCTGGACCCGGTCCAGGAGCACGCCGCCGCCGCCGGCGTTGAACCGGACGTAGCCGCGCGCCGTGCGAGTGGGCTCCTTCCACGTGAACGTCTTGTGCAGCCGGGTCCACTTGCCGGCGGGCAAGGTCCTCTCATCACGGGCATGCAGGGCCCAGCCGGTGTCGATGAAAGCCATCCACACACGCGAGTCTTCCGTCAGTCCCTTGACGTCGGCCGAAAGCGTATACGTCTTGCCCGGCGTGAACGGCATGCAGTGGCTGATCAGCCCGATATGGCCGCTGGGCAAATAGAACGCCGTCGAACCATCCGGGCCGGCGCCGGGTCTCGGCATCGCTCGATCAGCCGTGGCCATCTCGCGCATGGTTTTCGGGTTGCTCTTGTTGAACAGGTCGAACAGCCACCCGGTCCAGCCGAGTTCGAAGTCCGGGTTCAGGACGAGATTCTTGCCGGGCGCGCCGATCCATTCGCTCTGCCGCTCCGCGGCGATGGAGGTTTCGCTCCAGACGACGCGCGCGCCGGCCAGACGCAGCGTCGAGTCGTTGCCCGGGTCGATGCGGACCCAGCAGAAGGCCTCCTTTCCGATCTTCGCGGGGCAGTCGGCCTGGATCCGGTACTCCTTCCAGGAATCGGTCAGCACGAAGCGACCGTGTTTCTGCCATGCATAACAGTCGCCGAGCAGGAGCACGTTCAGGGTTGAGCCCGGCTTCTCGGCCCTGGCGCGAAGCGACAGCGTCATCTTCCCCGTGGTCGGCAACGGCATGTGCACGCTGTTCAGGCTGTGGCGTTCGGTGCCGGCGGGACGCCGCAAACGCACGGCCCTGCCTGTGCCCGGCACCGAGCCGTCTTCCACCAAGGCGTAGTCGCCGGACGCGCCGGCATTCGACCAATTCCACAGCGCGGGGAGATCCCCGGTATGGCCCGAGGCGAAATCCCCGTTGCCGAGCAGGTCGTCGCCGGCGGCCCAACGGGCCGGGGCGATGTGCAGATTGCGCAGATGAACGGCGGCGCTACGCTCGGTTTCCTTCGCGTCGCAAATGCGCAGGACCAGATGTGTGGCGGTGGGGAGCCTGCAGTAGAGCCGGAAGGCCACCCAGTCGCGAGCAGCGGGAAAGCCTGTCCACTGGGCGAGCCGCACCGTGTGGTCCGGATCATGCGCGTCGGCAACAAAACCGCCCATGGCCGTGAAGCCGGTCGTCTTGCACTCGCCCCTCAGCAGGTACCAGCCGGGCCCGAGTTCTTCGGCGGTTTGCACCGTTGCATGGAACTTGCCGCCGGCCGGCACGTCGGCCGCAAGCGTCTTCTCAGGCGCCGCGCGAAAGCCCTGCGCCGTCCCGAAATCGAAGCGGGCAGCACCATCCGTGCGAGGGATCTGAAGGAGCAGCCACGCCAGGGCCGCCAACCGTACTCCGGGTCTGTGTCTGTTCATGACCGTCTGCCTTTCGTGGGGTGGACCGCTTTCGACGGTTTGCGAATCGTCCGGCCGCGGTGCACATCGGGCGGAAGCAGGATGGTGCCCGGTCCGTGCGATGTGCCGTTGAGTATCTTGCGGACCGCTTCCACCAGCGTGCGGGCTTTGGCGGGCGTGTTGTGCCCCACACATGTGACGGGCGGCCCGTGCCGGACGGCGGCGTCCGTGCTCGCAAAGGTCACGAGCCCGACGTCGGCCGGAATTGCCCGCTGTTTCTGGATTCGGGCGTAGACGGCGGGGACTGCTTCGTCCGAGTGAACGAAGAAGGCGTCGTAGCCGGCGGCGAGCAGCCGCGGCAACCGCTTGAGCGCCTTTTCGGTGAAGACACCCGCCGTGCTGGCCGCGATGCGCTGAAGGGACCCGGCGGTCCAGGCAAGCCCGGCCTCGCGGATACCGTCGCGAAAGCCCTGTTCCCGCTTCGCGTAGGGCAGGTACGGGATGCCGAGCTTCTGCCCCAGGTAGACAGGCCGCTCATAGCCCGCCTGTGCCAGCATCCGCGCCGCCTGCTTGCCCGCCGCGTAGTTGTTCACCGCAATCACGTGTTCGGTCCAGGAAGTGAAGTTCTCATCGACTCCGATCACGAGGGCGCGGCTGTTGAGCAGGGACCGGATGAATTCGCCGAAGGCCTTGATGACCAGCGATGTCACGACGACAACCGGCGGCACGCGCGAGAGAAAGATGTTCCACGTTCCGGGTGCTTCGTACCAGTCGAGAAGAACAAGTTCGGCCTGGAGCCCGTGACGATGGGCCAGAGGCAACGTGGCGTCCCACAGCGCACGCCAGTGGTAGTTCCGAATACCCGCGCCGCCGCCGTAGGTGACAAAGGCGAACGAGGCCGCCGGGTGCGGCGCCGCGGCAGTGGAGACGATGGCTGTACCCCGTACCCCGCGCGTCAGGTCGCCGGCGGCCAGGAGCGTATCCACGGCTTTGCGCAGCGTCGTGCGGGAGGTGCGGAATCGCTCGGCGAGCTGTCGTTCGGCCGGCAGGAACGTTTCGTTGCGGCTTCGCAGGTCCGCGATGAGATGACGCAGCTGCGCCGCAACGCCGCCGTGCCGCGTGTAGCGGCGCTTGGGCGTACCGGAGTCTGTCGATCGTTTCTGCAATATCCGCTCTCCGATAAAGAGCCTGTTTCGCGGTCAACGGCGTGTTGCGCAGACTGCACGTGGGCGAATCGCTCAACCTGATTTAACCAGCCTCGCTGCACAAATAATAGTCCATTGGTCTATTTTCGTCAAGGGGAGGGTGTTCGACGCTGGCACGCCGCGCACGCGCTTGTGGGCCGTGAACGGCTATGCTAGGCTCGCGGACCGACACGGGGAATCGAATAGGAAGGAAGAAGGAAGTCGTGGGATGAGCGAACAGGCGGGCAGGTTCAAGGACAAGGTCTTTCTGGTCACCGGGGGCAGCACCGGCATCGGCCTTGCGACGGCGCAGATGGCGGCCGCGCAGGGCGCGCGCGTGGCGATCGACGCGCGGCGGGAAGAACGTTGCGCCGAGGCCGTTGCCCGAATCCGGGATGCGGGTGGTGAAGCCCTCGCCCTGCCGGGCGATGTGGCGGACCCGCGACACGTTGAGGCCTTCGTCAACGCCGCCATCGAGAAATGGGGAACCGTCGACGTGGTGGTCGCCAACGCGGGCATCAACGGCGTGCAGGCGCCGGTCGAAGAAATCACCGTGGAGGAATGGGACCGGACCTTCAACACCAACATGCGGGGCACCTATCTTGCCGTCAAATACGCGGTCCCCTTCATGAAGCGGGCGAAACGCGGGAGCATCATTGCCGTATCCTCGGTGAACGGCACGCGGACCTATTCGAATGCCGGCTATTCCTGTTACGCCAGTTCCAAGGCCGCCCAGGCGGCCTTTGTCAAGACGCTTGCCGTCGAACTGGCACAATGGAATATCCGTGTGAATGTCGTCTGCCCGGGAGCCACGGAGTCCAAGCTGTGGGAAAACACGTCTCGGAGAAATCTGGACCGGCTGGGACGCGCTCATGGCGCGTATCGCACCGGTATCCCTCTTGGGAACCGGTCCGCCTCAGCAGAGGAGGTCGCTTCCGCCATTCTGTATCTTGCCGGCGATGAGGCCGGATACGTTACCGGCACGGAATTCTACGTCGACGGCGGATTGTCTCTGGGCTAGAGCTGAATGGCGCCTGCGGAACAGGCCGAGAAAGAGCGCTTCCGCGCCGTGCGTCCGCCGGATCCGGGAACTCGGCTCGAAAGCCAGCCCCCAGTGCCTCTCCTTGCGAGGCCCGGCTACTTCTCGCCGCTTGGCGCTTGATACTCCACGTGCAGGAACGGGGCGCCCCAGGCATCGCCGTCGAAGGCCTGTGCGGTGCCCGTGCCTGTCCCCAGCGTGGGGATCTGGCCCGGGATCCAGCATTGCCGACATGTCTTTGTCCCGGCCTATTCCGTCTTGACAGCGTGGTCCCCGCGAGTTATGATAACGTTATCGTTAATAACGATAACCTTATCGTCCGGAGGAGGTGGCGGCGATGGTCCGGCTTCAGGAGGTGGCGCAGGCGGCGCAGGTCAGTATTGGGACGGCGAGCAAGATCCTCAATACCGGCACGGAATTGGACCGGCTCAGTCCGGACTGCATTCGCCGCGTGCGCGAGGCGGCGCGGGCGCTGGGTTACGAGCGGAACTACCACGCCTCGGCTCTGCAAGCGGGCAGATCGCGTGCGGTAGGCGTAGCGCTGCTTCCGGGGCACAAGGAGCATGGGTTCGCGTCGGGGTTCTGGGGCCCGATGGTGGGCGGCATGGAGATGGGGGTGCGGGCGGCGGGTTGCCATTTCGTGATTGTGGGGGCTGCGCCGGAGCTGAACGAGGCGCAGAACGGCCTGCGTTTTCTGCAGGAGTCCCGGATCGATGCGCTGATCGTGCCGGGTTATGTGGCGACGGCGCTCGAGGCCGTACCGGCCCTGGAGTCGAGCGATGCGGCGATCGTGCTGACGGAGCACCACGCACACACATCCCTTCCCGTCGTGAATGTGGACGACAGCGCCGGGTACCGCGAGGCGGCCCGGCATCTGGCCGAGTTGGGGCACAAGCATCTCCTTTGGGTCGGGCCGCTGTCGGGTCGGCGCGGTTACGCCCAACGGCGGCGGGACGCGCTGGTGCAGGCCGCGGCGCATCTGGGGCTGACGGTGACGGATCTGGACGTGACGGCGGCTTCCGGGGAGAAAGCGGCGCAGGTGGCGGCGGCGCGCGCGCGCGCGCTGGCGCATTTCAGCTCGCGCCCGAGCTGCACCGCGGCGGTTTGTTTCAGTGAGCCGATTGCGTTCGGGGTCTGTGCGGCGGCCGCGGCGCTGGGTGTCAGGATCCCAGCCGACTTGTCGCTGGTCGGGTTTGACGATTTCAGCGCTGAGCTCGCGTTTCCCGCCATGACGGAGATCAGTCATATGCTGGTCGAGATGGGGCAGCGGGCGGCCGAGTTGGCCGTCGAGATGGCGGGTGATCGAGCGGCGTGGGACCGGTTGCGCGGGCATCGCGAACGGATTCCCTCGCGATTGACCATCCGCGAGAGTACTGGCCCGGCACGCGGGTGAGGATGGGGTGAACGGGTTGTTGGGCCGGAGGATTGACAGTCATTGAACATGATACGTGCGTTTCACGACTGGTGATTCGGCGGGCAAGCCGGACGAATCGGTTGGGTCGGACAGCCCCCCCTGGGCCGGCCCCTGGATGTCTTCAACGGAGGACGAACCATGCATAGGACGAGCGTGTGGCTCATGGCTGTTGTGCTGTTGGCGGCGTGCCGGGGGGTGCGCGCCGCGCCGGCGTTTGTGTGGTGGGAGGGGGAAGAGCCGTCGGAGACGAACTTCCCGAAGGACTCGCCCTTCGCGGCGAGGACGTTTCAACAGAAGCGGGCCGCCGTGCTTGCGGGAGGCGACTGGCTGACCAACGCCGGCAAGCGCCAGCCGGGCGAGCCCGAAGCGTTTGTCCGGTACGCGATCCGGGTTCCGGCCGACGGCACGTATCGGTTCTGGGTCCGCAAGTTCTGGAAGCACGGGCCGTTCCGTTGGCGGTTCGATGCGGGGGCGTGGCAGGAGTGCGGCAGGGGCATTGCCTTGGCGGACTCCATTGAGATCCGCAAACACCTGTGTGCGAACTGGGTGTATCTCGGCGAGCTGTCGCTTTCGGCGGGCGGCCATGCGTTTGAGCTGCGGCTGCTGGCGGCCGAGGGCGAGAACAAGACAGCCTGTTTTGACTGCTTCCTTCTCACGCCGGGCGCGTTCTTGCCGCGCGGGAAACTGAAGCCGGGCGAGAAGTCAGGGAATGCGGAACCGGGCTTTTTCGCGTGGGAGCCGGGCCCGGATGCGTTCGGCGCCGAGGCGCTGACGGATTTGCGGCACCTGAACGAGAACACGGCCGGCGAGCGTGGGTTCGTGCGGCGTGAGGGGCTCGACCTGGTGCTGGGCGATGGGCGCCCTGTCCGATTCTGGATGGTGCAGGGCACGTCGCTGCTGGCGATGCAGAGGCCGGAGGTCGATCGCTGGGCGCGGCGGCTGGCGAAGTACGGGGTCAATCTGGTGCGATTGGATGCCGGGATTCAGGGCAAGTCCGCCGACGATCCCAAGGCCGTGAGCGCGGAGAAGCTGGACCGCATTCACTACGCGGTGGCGGCCCTGAAGAAGCAGGGGATCTACGTATACCTGGGTCACGTGTTCTGGTCCAACACGTTCAAGCTGCGGGCAAGCCACGGGTTTCCGGGCTATGGCGACGGGCAGCCGTGCCACGGGCTGCTGTTCCTCAGCGGGAAGATGCAGGAAATCTACCGGGCGTGGGTGCGTGCGCTGATGAGTGCGCGGAATCCTCACACGGGAATTCCGCTTGCTCAGGATGCCGCGGTAGCCGTGTTCGAGATCCAGAACGAAGACAGCCTGCTGTTCTGGACGCTGAACCCGAGCCGGCTTCCCGGTCCGACGCGCGACTTGCTCGAGCGGCAGTTCACGGCATGGACGGTCAAGCGCCACGGCTCGATCGAGGCGGCGCTGGCGGCCTGGGACGGCTTCACGCTCAAGCAGGACGATCCGGCCGCAGGCCGGCTCGCCGCGCTCGAGCCGTACTGGCTCACGGAGAAGGGGCTGAAGCAGGAACCGAAACGCCGGAAGCGGGCCGGCGACTACCTGCGCTTCCTGGTCGAGACCCAGCGCCGGTTCTACGCCGAGACGGTGGAGTTTCTGCGCCGTGAGCTCGGCATGAAACAGCCGGTGGCCTGCAGCAACTGGAAGGGGGCCGACGAGCGCCTGCACGACGCGCTGGAGCGCTACACCTACACGGCCGGCGACGTGCTGTGCCGCAATGCCTACTTCGGCGTGAGATACGAGCCGAAGCCGAAACGGTTCTATGCCGTCGACGTGGGCGACAGCTATCGGGAGCGGTCCGCGTTGCTCGCACCCGAGAACCTGCCCATTCAATTGAACCAGATCGATGCGTACCCGCATATGCTCACCGAGAACAACTGGGACCGCCCGAACCGGTTCCGGAGCGAGGGGCCTTTCCTGGTGGCCGCCTACGGCGCGCTCGGCGGGATCGACGGCTGGAACTGGTTTGCGCTGTCCGGCTCGGACTGGGACAGCGCGATGAACGTTTGGGCGGTGAACACACCGAGCATTCTCGGACAGTTTCCGGCCGCGGCCCTGATGTTCCGCCGCGGCGACGTGCCGGAGGCCGGCACGGTGATCTACGACGTGTTGAAGCTGAACGAGCAGTACGCCTTCAAGGGCTCCGCGATCCGGGGCGCGTCCGGCCTGGACGAGCTGTGGCAGAAGCAGGTGGGCGCCGACGGCATTTCGGAGGTCCAGTCGCCGGGCGTTCTGGACCCGTTCGCTTTCTATGTCGGCCGCGTGGTTCGCGGTTTCACCGACGACGCATCCAGAGGACGCGTCGTCGATCTGGCTCGCTACCTTGACCGGGATCGGGGGATCGTTCGGAGCGTGGCGGGCGGGCTCGTTTGGGACTATGGCAAGGGATTCGTCCGGCTCGACACGCCGCGCGCGCAGGGGCTCTGCGGGTTTCTCAGGGAGGCGGGTCGAGTTGAACTGGCGGATGTCGCCATCGAGTCGGGTCTGGAATACGGCGTGATCGTTGCCGTTTCCCTCGACGGCCAGCCACTGGCGTCCTCGCGCAGGATTCTCATCCAGGCCGGCTCAGAAGACCACACCTGCGGGTTCAAGACCCGGCAGGAGAACGGCAGGAAGACGATCACGGAACTGGGCGGTTATCCGCTGAATGTGCGCAAGATCGACGCAACCGTCACCTTGAAGAGCGCAGGCTCTCGGCGGCGGGTGCTGATCCTGGACGAAAACGGCTACCCCACCGAACGCCGGGCCGACGCGAGTCTGACGGGCGCGTCACTCGGCATCCGCCTGCCCGAGGATGCGCTGTATACCGTCGTGGCGGAGTAGCGCAGGCATTCCTGCCTGCACCATCAAACGCATCAGCCGTGCCGCGCGGCGGCACGGCTAGTGCCGTTTGCGCCACCTGTTCGGCGCCGCACCGTGCCGCTGGCGGAAGAGCCGGATGAAGTAGTTCACGTCTGCGTATCCACAGGCGCGCGCCACCTCTGAAACGCGCAGGTAGGGGTCCTGCAACAGGCGCCGCGCGCGATCGAGGCGGAGCTGCTGCTGATAGGCAATGATCCCGCAGCCGCAATGCTGCTTGAAGAGAGCCGCCATGCGACTCGCCGAAAGACCCCCGGCCTTGCCCACCTGCGCGACCGTCAGTTCCGAGTCGATGTTGTCGCGCACAAGAGAAATCGCCGTCGCCACAGGTTGCGGAACGCGAGGCGCGTCGTCGCGCTGCTCGATGCGCGTCTCGAGCCTGCGCAACAATGCCAGAAGCAACCCGCCCGCCATGTCATCCGAGGCAGGGGCCGTGCGGGCGAGTTCGTAGACGTCGCACAACCAGCGGGCCTCGTGGCTCTCCGGGCCCAGATAGAGCAACCGGGGCCAGGCTTGGATCCGCACCTGTGCCGTATCCAGCACCAGATAGGTCGTCCGGCTTACCGTCATCCGGCGCTGGTCGTGCAGGGCACCCGCCGGAATCACGTACAGCCAGCCCGGCCGGCCCTCCAAGACCTCCTCGCTCCCCTGGATGCGCGTCCGGCACAGGCCTTTGTTCACGTAGATCAACTCGACTCCGGGATGCCGATGAAAACGCACGCTGCGCGCGTCCTCCCGACTGCCCATCCCAACGAGTCTTGGCAGCCTCGCCTCTGGCATCCCTCGCCTCCAATCTCTGTGCAAAGCGGTTGTTTTATGCTGTTCTTCGAGGACAATAGCCTATTGAAGAGGCGCAAACAATGGTGAATACTTCTATCGAGTGGAAAAGTTTTATGCTGAGAATTTGCCGACAGGGGACGGCGTTTGACGTACGCGGAGGACGGAGGTGAACGATGCAGGCGGAGCGATGTGTGCCGGATGTGCCGGCGGCGGGACGGAGGCTGCGGTTGTTGGTGGATACGGACGCGGCGAATGAGATCGACGATCTCTACGCCGTGGCGCTGGCGCTGCGTGCGCCCGACCGGTTCCGGCTCGAGGGCTTTGTGGCGACGCATTTTTCCCACAAGCCGGGCAGCACGGAGGAATCGTACGCGCTGCTGCTGGAGGAGTTGCGGCTCGCCGGGGAAGCCGGGGTCTATCCCGTCAAACGCGGTGGCGACCCGATGCAGTACGCGGGCGTCCCGAGCGAAAGCGAAGGCGCTGACTTCATCATAGAGCGGGCTTTGGTGGGCAGCCCTGCGGATCCCCTGTGGGTGGTGTGTCTGGGTGCGGCGACGAATCTGGCGGCGGCGATTCTGAAGGCGCCGGAGATTGCGCCGCGGGTTCGGTACGTGTTTCACGCGCGCAACGAGATGAACTGGCCGGCGCGCACGACGCAGTTCAACGTGGCGAACGACGTGCTGGCGGCGCGGACGTTACTCCAGATCGATGTGCCGCTGGTGTGGTTCGACACGGGCACGGCGTTGCGGATTCCGTTTGAGGAGACGGAGCGCCGGCTTGCGCCGTTGGGTGCATTGGGCACGTTCCTGCACGAATACCGGCGGAAGCGTCCGCACTTTATGTCGCCGGACAAGGGGTTTTACGACGTGGGTGACATCGCCTGGCTGATCGATCCCGGCGTCTGCGAGGAGGAGGTGATTCCGGCGCCGGAACTGCGGCCGCATTTGGAGTTTGACCCGAAGCGGCCGCACGGGCAGATGCGGCGCGTGTTCGACATCGACCCGGCCGGGACGTGGGCGATTTTCTTCGAGAAGCTGGAAGCCGACGTGGCCGCCCCGGCGTAGCTGGAGGTTGGCCCGCGAAAGCTCGCGAAAGAAACGCGAAAGGCAGAGGAATCTCTCGCCCGCCTGTGCCCGACGAGGCTATCCGAGCGAAGTCGGGTCGGAGACTCGCTCGAGCTCGCTGAGGCCGCAGAGGGCTGGTCGGTATGCGCTGCGGGTGCCCGGACAGCCAACGGTTGTTACGGGAATCGAAAGGATTGCCACGAGGCGACGTTTCAAGGGTAATCGGGTGTGGTCGCCTCGCGGCAATCCTCGATTCCCGCAACGCGCGCCTTCAGAGGGGAGAAGGACCACCCGTCACGCCAGGCGTTCGAGGGCGAGTTCGAGGCTGGCGATGAGCGCATTTCGGCATCGGGCGGGCTGATTGCGCAGGGCCCACTTGCCGTCATCGAGATACCGGCCGCGTTGCCAATCGGCCTTGCAGCGGGAGAGCAGGGCGTGGCCCTGTCTGGAGAGCGACCGGTGCGTGGTCTTGCCGGCCCCGTTCGTTCGTGCGGTGCCAACCGCAACGGCCCATTCCAGGATTGCGCAGGCCAGCGCATAGTTCTCGTACTCGGCGTGATTCTGCTGGATACACGTCCGCGCCCGGCAGAACAGCGTCCGCAGGCGGCGCGCCTCTGCACCCATCGCCTCGGCCCCTGCCAGCTCGCAAGCCGTCAACGGTCCTGCGGGCTGGCTGCCTGTGTCCAGGAGCGAGAACAACGTGTCGCGGCTGGGCATCAAGCGTGACAGCTCGAGAACCGCGTCGGCCACAGCCGCGCCGCGGCGTAGCCCGTACTGCCTGCGTACAAACGCGCGAAGGGTGTCGCGCGGGTCGGTCTCGGGCTGGTTGAACCACGCGCCGCCCAGCGCGAGCGCGAACTGTTCGATCCCGCACAGCATCCGTTGCGGATACCAGACGGTATTCATCAACCCGATCACGCGCCGGCCGCCGGCATACGCGATGCGGGAGAACCGCTGCAGGTTGGTCTGGGTCAGTGCCGCGGGCAGGAGCAGATCGCCCGATCGGCTGGTGGCGGGGCAACAGACGACCTCGAACCCGCGTTCCGTGAAGAACTCGACGGTATCAGGCCCGACGTTCACCTGGTAATGCCAATCACAGATCACGATGTCCTTTGGCACCGCACCGGCGATTTCCGGGGTCTTGAGCAGGTGATCGCCCCATATCATCATGCGCCTGCCGGCTGCTTCGGTCTCGGCACGCATGGCGCAGATGTAGTCGGCAAAGATATGCCACTTCTCCTTCGAGCGCCGCGCGCGCCGGACCTGCGGGCTGGCCCCGAAATTCACTTCGTCGAGCCCCATATGGATGTAGGGTGCGTCGAACACTTCGGCGGTTTCGCGCACCAGATGGCGCATGATACGGCGCGTCTCGCGGTGCAGCGGGTTGATGGCGTTGAAGTGGCCGACGGTCGGCTCGCGCAGGTGCCTGTACGCTTTGAGTCCGTGAATGTAGACGGTGTGGCCGAACGACTCGAGTTCGGGGATGACGGTGACGCCGTGAGCCGCTGCGCTTGACACCCAGCGCCGCATGTCGCGCTTGGTGAACGCATGCGGACTTGCCAGCCGCGGGTGCGAATCGAACCGCATGGCACAGCCTTCGTCGTCGGTGAAGTGTGCGAAGATGGTGTTGTAGCCCCACGCGGCAAGCCGGGGCACCAGGTCGTGGTAATAGCGGTGCTTTTCGGTGCACCGCGCCATATCGAGCATGACGGCCTTGATGCGGATGTGGCTCATTGTCTTCTCCATCCGGGTAGGCCCGGCTTCACCGAAGCCGAGGCCCGGGGCGGCGCTTCCGCCGTCGCGCAGGCGCTATGGCGGACAGCGTCGGTGAAGCGTGCCCTGCCAACCTTGCGGGCAATGCCCACTTTACAGTGTCTCCGCCCTGACCGGCACCACGATCTCCAGCCCCGGCACGAGTCCGTCCAGGCGCCGTTTCTGGTCTTCCGGGTCCATGTTACAGAGGAAGTCGCCCGGCGCGAAGCGGTCGCAATGCATGATGACGAACCGTTTCGCCTTGATGTCGGCGCAGAACGCTCTGTGCAGTTCCGGCGTGTTCTGCGGCCAGGAGAACAGGGCGTCCACCTCGGTGCCGCGTACGCCCGGCGGCAGTTCGTGGCAGTCGCCGCTGTAGAAGAGGCTGGTGTGCCCCACATCGATCAGGATGGCGAACTTGTTGCAGCGGCGGTGCTCGTCGAACGAGTTGTCATAGCCGCCGAACGTGCGGACGCGCAGGTCGCCGAACGCGAAGGCGGCGCCGTCGGTCGCCTGGAACAAGAGCGCCTTGTCGGCGCCTTTGGCGCGGAGTTTGTCGAGAACGTCCGGCGGCGCGATGACCTTGGCGCCGGTGTTCTTCTGGATCGTCAGCACGGCGTCCGGGTCGAAGTGGTCGCCGTGGATATGCGAGACGAAGACGGCGTCGCAGGCGCGGATGTCTGCGACCGGAACGGCCGGTGGCGAGAGATACTTCTCGATGTGGCCTTCCCACGGGAATTCCGGGGCGTACATGGGGTCGGTGATCAGGGTCTTGCCCCGCGGGCTCTTGAACCGGAAGCAGACGTGGGAGAGATAGGTGACGTCGACGTCTTGGATCTGCATGCCGCGGTTCCTCCTGTGTGAGGTGGGGCTGTGCTCTTGAGCGGGTCGCGATCGTCCGCATTATACAATCCTTCTCTGAATCGCGACATCTTTTCTTGTTCAGGTTTTCGGTACGATACGCTTGCATAACCGTGGATCGAGGTATAAAAGAGGGGGCGCGTCATCTGGCCCCATGCTGGGGAAGGGGGTCTGAATGGAGTATCCTCCCGATTCGGCATCGATGCGAGTGGCGTTGTGTCAGGTGTACACCGATGAGTGGGCGTGTGCGGAGAACCTGGCGCGCACGCTGGCGGCGCTCGAACGGGCAGGCGAGCAGGGCGCGGAACTCGCCATCACCCCCGAGTGCGTGCTGCACGGGTACGCGCGTCGTTGCGACGGGTTCCTGGAGCGGATACGGACGGCGGCCGAGCCGCTCGACGGGCCGGCCGTCCGACGGATCCGCGACAAGGCCGCGGAGCTGAAGCTGGCTGTTGTGTTCGGGTTCGCGGAGAAGGCGGCGGATGATACGTTTCACAATAGCGCCGTGCTGATTCAGCGGGAGGGCGACATCGCCGCCGTTTACCGCAAGGTCCACTGCCGGCATTTCGAGGCCGTCACGGGCGACGGCCTGTTCACGCCGGGCGACGGGTTCACCGTGTGCGAGGTGCCGCACGGCGGGCATACCTCCCGGGTGGGGCTCATGATCTGCTTTGATCGCGAGGTGCCGGAATCGGTGCGTTGTCTGCGCAGTCTGGGGGCCGAGCTCGTCGCCTGTCCGCTGGCGACCAACACCTGGCGCATGGACAACACCGAGAACCGTGCCGACAACGAGATGATCACCCGGGTCCGCGCCGCCGAGAACGAGGTCTTCATCGTGGTCGTCAACCACGCGGGACGATTCAACGGCGGCAGCTTTGCCGTCGGCCCCATGGGCGATGTCTTCTGCCAGATGGACGATCAGCCGGGCGTGCGGGTGGTGGACCTCCCGGTCGGCGCGATCGGCCCGCAATACCACGACAAGCCGCTCGGCTGGATGGGCTGGGGCTACAGACGCCAGGCCGTCTACGACCGGCACCTGAAGTCTCGGTCCGCACTCTTGCGCGATCGTCATAGATATCGCGAAAGGTGATTCAGCCGGGTCGTGCCGCCCAGCTTCTCGATCGTTCTGTCGGGAACGCCTGCGTTACGCAGCGGATGGATGACGTTCTTCAGCAGGTCGGGCACGTAGGCAATCAACACAGAGGCGTCTTCTTTCGGCGTGATCACGGCGTCCCCCACGGCTGCCGGCAGCAGGCAACTCGTCCCCAGGGGCAAGGCCACAGCGGCGCCGTTCGCCGCGATTTCGGACGCACCCGCGATCTGCGTCAGGATGTGGAACCTGTCTCCGTCGCGCGTGAGGCGGTAGGGCGTGTGGATGTCGATTCGTTCCAGCGCGAAGTACTCACACGCCAGCAGGTAGGCGTGCCGGTGTTCGCCGTCTGAAATGACGACCGGCTCGATTCTGTAGTCGGCACCCTCTTCCAGATACACGCCTTCGGCCGCTTCCTCGGCGCGTTTCCGGGCTTCCGTGTCGGTCATGGTCCCGTCCGCTTTTCGCAGGTCGATGACCACATCCGAGTTCTGCATGATTTCGTAGAACAAGGCGCCCCCGTATGTGTGGTGCATGACGCCGGCGTAGAGCAGGAAGGCGTCTTTCTCGGAAATCGGACGCGTATTCATGAGCGAGGCGGCAGTCCCGGCGAGGACGGCGGCCACGACGTCCTTGCCCGTGACGCCGTCTTTGTTGCCGATTTCCGCGGTGGCGTCCGGCGTGGTCCGGATCATGTACCACGCTTCTGTCTTGCCGGTATCCGGCAGGTTCCTTCTCTTCGCCAATCCATCATCCTGATGGGCCTGTTCGCCGAGCTCGTGGGACGCGTCCAGGAACTTGACGAGCAGTGGAAAGCGCAGCCGGCATCGCCTGACGATCTCGTTGCCCAGCAGTTCCTCCTTGAACTGCCGGCTCACCTCAGCCAGCGACAAGCCTTTGAGCGGGCCGTTCAGGATGAGGCTCGACTCTCCGGGCCGGTCGCAGACCTCCCAGGTTTCGGAGATGGGATGGTCTGCCGGGAGCCCTTCCTTATGGAACGTACGGACGATCCATCGATTGCCGAAGGGGTAGGCTCTGAGGATTTCCTTGAAGCGCAGCGGATACAGCTCGCTCATTCTTCAGCGCCTTTCGCGGGGACGACTGACGCGCGTTCTTCCACGGCATTCAGGCGGACAGCCTTTCCGTTTCGCGTGACTTGCCAGGTCGCGATCTCTGCCTTGCCCAGGCGGCCGAGATCGATCTTCTTGCCGAGCCACGTGAGGGTTCCGCGGCATTCCCGCCGGGCTCTTGCCCGGAGCACAATTCCGCGGCCCGCGGCCGGGGGCTTGAGGGCCAGCATGTCCAGCGAGTCCGGGTGCAGGGCCATCAGCGTGCCGCGGCGCGGCAGCGACCCGGGCGACGGGGGGACAGCCAGTACGACCGGCGGTCTTTCGAGTTCCGCGGCCAGGCGCGGCAGGTTTTGGAGATCCGTTGTCAGCAGGCAGCGGAACTTCAGCTCGCCGCGGTCAAGGATCGGCAGCCACCGTTTCTTCCTGGGCTCCGCCGAGGGGTCATAACAGTAGCGCGAGGCCCGGCATATCGTGGTGCGGAGCGCTTTGCCCTTCAGGTCGAACGCGTAGAGCGCATCGCTGGCGAAGCCGAAGTGCGCGGCGGCGGCCCATCGTCCGCCCGGTACCTCGCCGGCCGGCGCGCGAACGATCGTCCCGCCAGGGATCTCGTACTCGGCCTTATCACCCGCATTCGCGAGCACGAGTTTCAGGCGGGCGTCCTTCTCGTTCCACAGGACGCGCGCCGAGACGTGCAGCGTCGGCGTTCCGTGCCAAAGGGTCAGGCGCAGATCCAGCGCCGAGCGGCCGCCGCTCATCTTCACGCCGAGCACGGCCTTTTGGGCGCCCTGCTCCAGGACTTCCACTTTGGAGATCCGCCAGGTCCGTTTCACGACGGACAGATCGCTCCCTTCCGGTTCTCGGGGGGCGCCCCAGGATCCCCACGGATCGTCCACGGTGATCGCGGCGATCCGTGTCAGAGGCCGGCCGTCGGCCAGCCGCACCGCGATGCTCTTGCCTCTCGGGTCCGCTTTGACTTCCAGGCATTCGTTTCGAATCGAGCGGGCTGTTGGTTGGGACGGCGCGGCGGGCAGCGCCTTGTCCTTCTCGACGTATTGCATGGTGAAGACCGACCAGCCGAGCGGCGGCAGCTTCACGGGCACGGCGACCCGCTTGCGCCAGGCGAGCCGGTCCAGGGCCGCCTGTTCGGAGGGGACCTCCTGGAAGGGGACCGCCCTTCCGTTCGCGTCGCGCACATCGACGGGGAGTTCGTGCGGCCGATTCGTATAGGCGCTGATCGGCCGGGTATCCAGGCACGCCTCCATTTCCACATGGCCTTCGAACGCGTGCGGGTGCGGGTTCCAGATCAGCAGGGCAACGGCGGTTGGGAAGTCGCCTTTCGCCGGCTTGACGGTGGTATCCACGCGGGCGGCGAGGCGGTTGAGGGCATTTCCCTCCGCGGCGATCGACTCGTGAATCACGTGGCCGAGCCATGCGGCTTGCTCGTCGCAGGCGCGTTCGATGCTGGTGCCGGGCAGAATGTCGTGGAACGCGTTGAACAGCACGCCGTCCCAGGCGGCCAGCAGATCGGCTGGCGCGGTCTTCATGAACGCAGAGAGCGCCGTATCGGTGGTTTCGGCGCGTACGAGCGCGGATTCGGCCCGGCGAAAGGCGAACTTCAGGCTCGCCGCCGAAGCGTAACAACCCCGGAAGCAGTAGTTCAACTCGCCTGTGTGGACGGGAAGAACAGTCGGATTCCGGCCGCTTGTCTCGCGCCGTATCGCGGCAAAGAGACGATGGAGCGTCGAAAACACGACGTTCACCCCGGGATGCGCTTCCGACCAGCGCTGGGCATCGAGGATGTGGCGGCGGGAGGGGCCGCCGCCGTGGTTGCCGAGCCCGATGAACACACCGATGTTCCTGAGCGTACAGGTCTGGGCATATTGCAGGGCGCGATCCAGCCGCCGGATCATGTCGCCGCGTTCCGCGAGATAGGCCCCGATGGGAGGCCGGTAGGCGAGGATACGGCCCCCGCCCTCGCCCTGCCACCAGAAGGCCGGCCCGGGGAGCCGGAGCTGGCTGTGGCTGGGCCGGGTGAACGCGTAGTTCTCGATGCCGGCAGCGGCAAACACATCCGGCAGCCCGGCGCTGTGCCCGAAGGAGTCGGCCGCCCACGCGGTACGAACGCGAAGGTTGAAGGTACTCTTGAAATAGCGGACGCCTCGCAGGAATTGCCGGATGAACGTCTCGGTCGCCGGCAAATTGGTGTCCGGCTGGATAAGGGTACCGCCCACGACATCCCAGCGTCCTTCCTTCACGCGGCGCGCGATGCGACGGAATGTGGGCGGGTCATACTTCCGGATATGCAGGTAGATGGCCGCTTCACCGCGGACGAACGTGAGCGCCGGGAATTCGTCCATCAGGTCCAGCACGGCGCGACAGGTGGCGATCCCTTCGTTCAGGCCTTCACGCCAGTCCCAGAGCCAGACGGGGTCGATGTGGGCGTTGGGAACGAGGTGTATCGTGATCGCGTTGTTCATTTTCTCTTCTCTCTGCGCCACCGTGCCTGTGCAATCCGCGAGACGAGGGGCAAGTATAGGGTTCCACACGGGCGCTGCAACCGAAAAGTCCTTCAGGTCTGCGAAGGAGGACTTGACAGTCCGGCATCGCGCCGGCTCTGCGGGATGAGGAAGGGGACGGTGCCGGTTCAGCGGCGGAATGTGCCCGGCGGCACGCCGTAGCGGGCTTTGAAGACACGAGAGAAGTAGTACACGTCGCAGAAACCTGTCTGCTCGGCGACCGTCTTCAACGGCAATTGGGTCGTCAGCAGGCGGTCGCAGGCGGCCTCGATGCGGATCCGCTGCAAATCGGCCATCGGGGGCATTCCCGTCATGCGCTTGTAGGTGCGGACGAAATGGTACTTGCTCATGCCGGCCAGCCGCGCCAGATCCTCCAACGCATGTGGCTCCTTGAGGCGGGTGCGCATGTACTCCCGCACGCGCTGGATCGGCGAAGCCTGGGTGCCGGCCGACTGTCTCGCCATCTCGTGGAGCACGGCCCGCGCCAGCGTGCGCATCCGGCGTTCCCGGCCGTGGTCGTGCGTATTTCGCTCTTCGATCAGCCACCTTGCCAGCGTGCGCATGCGCGTGTTGCCGCTCTTGACGAGCGGCGAACGCAGCGTGCCTGTCTCCACCTCGCCCTTGAAAAAGACAAACTCGGTACAGGGCCTGCCTTCGGCGTGCTCTTCATGCGCCAGGCCGGGCGCGTAGCATAGCCCGTCGCCACCCTCGGCTACCACCTCGGAGTCTTCCAGCGCGACGCGCAGCCGCCCGCGCACTACGACCATCGCTTCGACATGTTGATGCCGATGGAACCCCAGGCCGGCCCGCCAGCCGGGGTTCACCCGCAGGTACCCCACATGAAAGGGCGCATTCACCTCGACATCCCCTCACTCTGAATAAGCAACCTCACACAAAATAGTAGCAACCGCGTTTATTGATTTCCAGAGTATTCTTTAAGTACGATGCGATATGACGTTCTCGAGGCGTAGCAATACAGCCTATTCAGGGCCTGTGAGCCTGACGCGCCTGGGGCCGTGGGCCCCGGCAGACGGCCCGGCTCCGGACGTGGAGCCGGCAACGAAGGGAGAAGAATATGAGCATCCTGAGAATGGGCTACGTGGGCTGCGGGCGCATGGCGCAGCGCGTGCACATTCCCAACATCATCGCGCTGGACGCGTGCGAGTTGGTCGCCGTTGCAGAGGTCTGCGGGCGGCTGGGGGAGAGAGTGTGCCAGAGGCTGGGCATCCCGCGGCTGTACCCGAGCCACCGGGAGCTGGTGCAGGACCCGGACATTCAGGCGGTGGCGGTATCGGGCCATTTCTACGTGCAAGGCCAGATCGCCATTGACGCGCTGAAGGCTGGCAAGGACGTCTTCATGGAGAAGCCCATGGCGGTGAGCGTGGAACAGGCCGAGCGGATTGTCGCGGCGGAGCGGGCGAGCGGCCGGCGACTGATGGTGGCGTACATGAAACGCTACGATCCAGGCAATTTGGCCGTGAAGCGTGCCGTTGAGCAGTTCACGCAATCCGGGGAACTGGGCGAGATCCGTTATGTCCGCAACCACGGCTTCTGCGGCGATTGGGAGGCGGGGCTGGACGTGCCGGAGGATCGTACCGAGGAGAAGCCGCCACCGGTGTACTCCGTCTATCCTCCGTGGTTGATCGAGGAACAGATTCGCCGGTATCTCGGGTACCTGCAGCAGTACACGCACAACGTGAACCTGGTCCGGTGGTTCCTTGACGGGCGCAGCCCGGTCCGGGTTCGGGCCGTGGACTTGGATGCGGACAACGGGATGCGGGGTGTGGTGATTCTCGACGTCGGCGGCGTCCGGGCGGTAATCGAGTCCGGGTCTGTCGCGTATCATGGCTGGGATGAACACACCCAGATCTACTTCGAGAAGGGGTGGGTCCGAACCGAAGCGCCGCCGTTGCTGTTGCGCAACGCGCCGGCAACCGTCGAAGTGTACAACGGCAGTCGGTCGCGAAAGGTCTGCTCGCAGATTTTTCCGGAGGGCGGCCGCGAGTGGTCCTACAAGGCCGAGATGCGGCATTTCGTGGAGAGCGTCCTGAGCGGGCAGCCGTTCCGCTCACCGGCGGCTGACGCGCTCGAAGATGCGCGCGTGTTCGAGGCCGTCTACAGCAAGCACCTGGGAATACCGGCGGTCGATGAGCCGGCGGGGGAGTCGTACCGCGCTGTCCCGGCGCAGCCTGAAACCCGAGCCGGGGCCGCCGGCCCCCTCACGGTCGCACCCGGTAGGCGGACGGCGGGACGCCGACGCGTTTCTTGAAGGTTTTGGAGAAATGGTACGGGTCGCTGAAGTGCAGGCGGTAGGCGATCGTGTGGACGGGGATGTCGCGCGCGGCGAGCAGGATCTTGGCGATCTCCATGCGGTGCTGCAGCAGGTACTCGTAGGGCGGCATGCCGAACTCGCGCTTGAAGATCCGGTTGGTCTGCACGGTTGACTTTCCCGCCGCCCGCGCGATGTCGTCGAGCCGGATCGGTTCTTCCGCGTGGGCGTCGATGTAGTTCTTGATCCGCATCGCCTCGCGCGAGACGCCGCGCCGGCGCCGGTCCTCGAGTGAAGACAACTCGAGCACGAGCTCATAGAAGAGAGCGGCCAGCCGGTTGCGAACCGCGCGCGGGCTGCCCTGCCGCCGCTCCGCGACGCGGAACATCCGGCGGAAGAGGCGTTCCTGCCCGGCCGCCGGGATGTGGCAGGTCTGCTCCAGCCCGTACATGGCCAGCACGTTTTCCGGGCCACGGCCCGTGGTGATGAACCAGTCCGTCCGCCAGCGTACGCCCGGGTCCGCGCGGGTCCGGGTGACGGCGCCCCCGTGCAGGATAAACACGTCCCCGGGCCGCAGCCGGTATTCGGTCTCTCCGATCGTCAAGCGCCCTTCTCCGCCCGTCACACACTCCAGGGCGGTGCCCGGCACGTTTGCCCGGGTGTAGTCGTAGTTGAACGAATCGTTCGTCCCCACACACACGACGTGCACCGGCGGCACCGCGAACCGGTCGTCGGGAAACGGAAAGGCAAATCGTGGGCTCATGATGCGATATCACATGCACATGACGGCATCCCACATTGGGATGCCCCCGGCATACGCGTAATCTTGGCTGAGCTGAGTGGCCGGGCGATGTCGTTCAGACGGCATTATACATCTCCCATGCGCCAAGGGCAAGAGGAAGATGGGGCGGATGCGGCAGGCGATGGCGAGGGAGCGGCCGGGGGGCGGGGGAAACGCGCGTGGTGTGCACACGGCTGGCAACCGGGAGGCGGTTGACATGGCTGAGGTCCTGGTAGAAACGGGGTACGAGGAACGGCTCGCGGTTCTGCGTGCGGTGAAGATGGCGCACACGCGCGTGAAGCAGGTGCGGCGCGGCGCCATGGACCACGACGACCAGGGGCAGGTGCCGTTGCCCGAAGAGCATTCGGAGGTGGTGGAGGCGGTCAGCGGCTCGGGTGAAGTGGTTCGGGACGTCCGGCTTAAGGGGTTCGCGCCGGAGAGCAACCACCCGAGCGGCGGGTTCTTCGGGGCGCGCGCGGTGGGCGCGAACTTCCGGCGGCTGCTCGCCGTGCATCCCACCTACATCCACCCGGCCAACTCGATGGCCGGCGTTTACATGGTGAACTTCAATTCGTACCGCAAACCGCTGTGGAACCCGGATTTCGACTTCGGTCATCTGCAAGCCGCGCACAAGCGGTACGGAATCGAGCCCGGGATCGGCGGGCTTCAGCATTTCTGTCCGGACTTGAAGATCGGCCTGGATCTGGGATGGGGCGGCCTTCTGGAGAAGGTTCGGCACTACGCGGTGCGGCATCCGGCCGCCGCGGACTTCTATGCCGGGCTGGAGTCCGTCGTGCTGGGCATGCAGGCCTGGATCGAGCGGCATGCGGAGGCGGCGGTTGCGCGCGCACGGGAGGAGGAGGACCCGGTCTTGCGCGGGAACGTGCGGGCGATCGCGGCCATCTGCGCGCGTCTTGCCGCCGAGCCGCCGGCCACGTTCCGGGAGGCGTGCCAGTGGCTGGTCTTCTTCCAGGCGGCGGCGAAGATGTACAACGGCAGCGGCGAGTGGGGGCAGTTGGATGAACTGCTTCGGCCTTACTACGAACGGGACAGTCGGGCCGGTACGCTTACCGACGAGGAAGCGACATTCCATCTGGCCTGCCTGCTCTTGTCCGAAACGGCCTACATCCAGCTCGGCGGGCCGGACGAGACGGGGCGCGACCTGACGAGTGCGGTTTCATTCCTGATCCTCGAGGCGATCCACAAGCTGAAGATCCCCGCGAACATCGGCGTGCGCGTGGGGCCGAACGTCGAGCCGGCCCTGTTGCGGCGCGGCGTGGAGATTCTGATTGAGGACGGCATGGGGTTCCCGAAGTTCGTGGGCGATGAAACGGTGATCGCCGGCGCGCTGCGGAACGGGTACCCGCTGGAAGCGGCGCGCGCGCGCGTCTATGCCGGCTGCCACTGGCTGGCCGTCCCCGGCCGTGAATACGGGATGATGGATCTGATCAAGATCGAGCTGGGCACGGTGTTCGACCTGTCCCTGCGCGAGATGATGGCGGACCGTTCGGCGGTGCCGTGCGTGGCGGCCTTGTGGGAACGGTTCGGGCGGAACCTGCGTCGTGCCGTTGCGGTGACGGCCGAGGGGATCGACTTCCACATCCGGCACATGCCGGACGTGTTTCCGGAGCTGCTGCTGGACCTGTTCTGTTACGGACCGGTCGAGAAGGGGCGCGACGCCTCCGGCGGCGTGTTGGCGTTCACGAACATCGGCGTGGACGCCGCCTCGCTGGCGACCGTGGCGGACTCGTTCGCGGCCATCGAGCAACGCGTGGAAATCGAGAAGCGTCTGACATGGGAGGAACTGCTTCGGCATCTGGACGCGAATTGGGAGGGACCGGCCGGCGAGGCGACGCGCTTGTGCATGGCGAGCATGGCGCGGTTCGGCGCCGGCGAGTCGCGCGCCGACGGCTGGGCCGAGCGCATCTCGACGACATTCTCGACATTCGTGAAAGAGAACACCACCCCGGACGGCTGGCCGATGACGCCGGGCCTCTTCTCCTGGGCCAAGGCGATCGCGTTCGGCAAACGGCTGGGTGCGACGCCGAACGGGCGGAAGGCGGGCGCGCCACTCTCGCACGGGCCGAACCCGGCGCCCGGTTTCAACGCCGGGAAAGGCGGGACGCCGGTCCAGATGGCGATCGCCGTGGCGAAAGTACAGCCCGGCTTCGGCAATACGGCGCCGCTGCAGGTCGACATCGATCCCGGCGCGGGGGGAAGCGAGGAGGACGTTGAGAAGATCGAGGCGCTGATCAAGGCGCATTTCGAGTTGGGCGGCACGCTGATCAACATTAACGTGCTGGACAAGCAGCGGGTGCTCGATGCCTACAGGAACCCCGCGGCGTATCCGGACCTGATCGTGCGGGTGACGGGTTTCAGCGCGTATTTTGCCAGCCTGTCGGACGATCTGCGGAAGTACGTGGTGGATCGGCTTCTGGACGGGCGTTAGGCCGGCGGGCATTAAGACGCGCGGCAGAGCCGCGCAGGCATTCCTGCCTGCGCCTCAGCGCCGCGGACATGGAGCCCTTTGGGTGGTGCGCGCGCACAGGGCATGCAGGCAGCCGCCTTCGCCCTGCGGGCTTTGTCGAGCCGGGCGGAATGCGTCCGTTGCCGAGGCACGACCCGCATGGTCGCAGCGACCGAGCAACCGCGCCGGGAGAGGTTTGCATGAGGCGTCGTCTGGCATGAAGACTGTCGAGCAACCGGCGGCCATCGCACTCGAGGCGGCCAAGCCCGCTCCCGCCCGTGGCGTGATCACGGACGTCAAGCGCTGGGCGCTGCACGACGGGCCGGGCATCCGCACGACGGTGTTTTTCAAGGGCTGCCCGCTGCGCTGTGTGTGGTGCCACAATCCGGAGACGTTCTCCGGGCGGCCGCAACTGACGTTCGACAGCCGGCGCTGTATCGGCTGCGGGACATGCGTACGCGTCTGCCCGGCCGGCGCGCACACGCGTTTGAACGGGGAACACCGCATCGACTTTGCGCGTTGTACCGCGTGCGGGGCGTGCGTGGCGCAGTGTTGGACGCATGCGCTCGAGATCGCCGGGCGGGAGGTTTCCATCGATGAGGTGATGACGGAGTTGCGGCGTGACCGGGCCTTCTATGCGAGTTCGGGCGGCGGGATCACGCTCTCGGGCGGCGAACCCCTGGCGCAGCCGGCGTTCTGCCGCGCGCTGCTCGCCGCCGCCAAGGCCGAGGGGCTGCACACGGCGCTGGACACGTGCGGCGCGGTGCGCTGGGCCCGGTTCGAGAGTGTGCTGCCGGTCACGGATTTGGTGCTGTACGACGTGAAGCACGTGAACGGGGAACGCTGCCGGGCGTTGACCGGAATGCCGAGCACGCAGGTGCTGCGCAATCTCCGGCGCGTGGCTGCCGCGGGGAAGCCTGTCTGGATTCGGATCCCGCTCGTGCCGGGCTGCAACGACGCGGATGCGGATCTCCACCAGATGGGGCGGCTCCTGGCCGATCTGGCGAGTGTGCAGCGTGTCGAGATTCTCCGGTACCACCCGCTCGGGGAGGGCAAGCGGGAACAGCTCGGGATGAGCGGGCCGCCGGTCCGGCCGACCCCGCCCACCCGCGAGTATGCGGAGCGGAAAGCGCGGGTGCTGCGGGAGCATGGGGTGGGGAATGTGGTGGTGCGGTGAGTGGGGGGGGGGCCGGGGAATCAGATTCATCCCGTGCCCAGCGCGCCAATCTTTCTCCCCCACGGCGCGAGGCCGTGGGGGCCGGCAAGATCGTGGAGATGAAGGAGACACACATGAAGAAGGAGAAGCCGTTCAGGGTGGGGGTGATCGGGGCGGGGATGATCGCGGGTGCCGCGCATATCCCGGCATGGAAGAATCTGGCGGGGCAGGTGGAACTCGTGGCGCTGGCGGATCGTTGCGTGGAGCGGGCGCGGCTGCTGGCGCAGAAGGAGGGGATCCCGGCCGTTTACGGGGAGTGGCAGGAGCTGCTGGAGAAGGCGGAGCCGGACATCGTGTCGGTCTGCACGCCCAACGCCTACCACAAGGAGCAGACGATCGGCGCGCTGCGAGCGGGCGCGCACGTGCTGTGCGAGAAGGCGGTGGCGACGAACCACGCGGACGCGGCGGCCATGTACGAGACGGCGGAGGCGGAAAGCCGGATACTGTTTGCCGGGCAGAGTTCCCGGTTCAGCGGGCGTTCGCTGGCGGCGCGCGAACTGGCGGCTGAGGGGCGGCTGGGCGAGATCTACTTTGCCGACACCTGTTCCATGCGCCGGCGCGGGATTCCGACTTGGGGGCAGTTCCACATGAAGGCGCATTCCGGCGCGGGCCCGATTTTCGATTTCGGCTCGCACCAGATGGACCTGCTGCTCTGGATCATGGGCAATCCGCGCGTGCGGGCGGTGACGGCGGCCGTGTTCACCAAGATCGGGAACCGGCCTGAGAATCTGGCTACCTCGCTGGCGGAGAGCGGGGCGCCGCTGGGCGTGCTGATGCCGCGCCCGTACGCGCAGGCCGAGTTCGACGTTGAGGACATGGCGACCGCGTTCGTGCGGTTGGAGGGCGGCGGCGTGATCTCCATGCGGCTGAGCTGGGCGGCCAACATCCCGGCCAACATGCACAGCCTCATGATCCTCGGCACCGAAGGCGGGCTGACCGCCGATCCGCTCGTGCTCTCCTGCAATACGGGCCGCTACAAGAGCAACATCTCGCCGCAGGTGCCGGCGGACCGAAACGTGCCGTTCAGCGGGCACTGGCTGGAGACCGAACACTTCGTGAAGGTGCTGCGCGGCGAGGAGGCGTTGGTCGTCAGGAAAGAAGAGGTGCTCAACGCGACCCGCGCGCTGGAAGCGATCTCGCTCTCGGCGCAGGCGGGTCGTGAGATTGTTTTCGAGGAGGAGGATGAACCGTCATGCCGAAGACATATCGCGTAGGGATTCTGGGCCTGTGCCACATGCACATCAACCATGTGGCCAAGACATTCGTCGAACATCCGCGCACGGATGTGGTCGCCTGCGCGGACACGGTCCCGCTCGTGCCGGAGAAGCGCAAGGCGCTTTTCACCCGGGAGTGGAATCGGGAGCACATGCTGAACGAGCTGGGGATTCCGAAATCCTACGACGATTATCGCGAGATGCTGGCGCACGAGCGGCTCGACATCGTCGCCTGCTGCAGCGAGAACGTCTATCACCCGCAGATCGTCGAGGATTGCGCGGCGGCAGGCGTGCATGTGTGCGTCGAGAAGCCGATGGCGATGTCGATGCCGCACGCGCTGCGGATGGCGCGCGCGGCGCGGGAGGCGGGGATCCTGATGATGATCCACTGGCCGCTGTCGTTCGTCGCCAACCTGAGCAAGGTGGAGGCGCTTATTCAGGCGGGGCACATCGGCAAGCCGCTCGAGTTTCGGCTGCGGATCGGGCACGCCGGGCCGCTGGCGCCGGGCGCGTCGCATCCGGGCATCCGGGACAAAGGGGAAGACCTGACGGAAAGCGAGCGGGCGGCCACCTGGTGGCATCAGGACGCGACGGGCGGCGGCGCGCTGCTCGATTTCGGCTGCTACGGCGCATTTGCCGCGCCCTGGATTCTGGGCGAGAAGGCGCAGGCGGTGTTCGGGGTCAAGGCGAACCTGGGCAGCCCGTGGGCGGAAGCCGACGACAACGGCGTGATGTTCGTGCGGTTCCCCGGGGCCATGGCCATCCTGCAGGGGACATGGTCGACCTGGCACCACGGGGTTGGACCCGGTCCGATCGTATACGGCGAGCGCGGCACGCTGGTGGTTGAACCCGGCACGAACGGCGCCTCGCAGGTCCGGCTCGGCCGGGCCGGGGGCGGGAGCGAGATTTTCGCGTGCGGTCCGCTGCCGGACGACCGCAAGGACACCGCGCACGAGTTCATCACGCGCCTCGAGACGGGGGAGCCGCTGCATCCGGTGCTGGGCACCCCGCACAACCTGGAGGCGGCCGCCATTCTCGACGCCGCCGTGCGCTCCGCGGCGAACGGCGGGATGGAGCCGGTCGCCAGCGCGACGTGGGCGAGAGGCCGTGGCGTGTTGTGCATGTAGCCGCGGCCGCCAGGCCGTGGCATGTCTGTTCACGCGCACGATTGGGCCGAAGAAACGGCAAATCTGAAACGTTGTCCAGCGTAGCCGCGCGCGCCAGCGCGTGGCGGACGGCACAACGTGCGGGGTGCACCCCACGGCCTGGCGGCCGCGGCCACGAGCTCGGCACGGCTTGCCGTGGCCATTCTGGGGATTCGCCTGTCTCAGGTGAATCGAGTTTCAGCGGTGTGTCCTTCACGGTCCCGCGGGCGTGACCCGCAGGCTTGAAGGCGGGTCGGGCGAGGTGGGCGCTGCCGTGTGGGAGAGCGTCAGCTCTTGACGCTGGGCCAGGTTGAGCGTGATGGCGGCCACGCCGCCTGAGTCTGCCTGCACAGGGCCGCGCGGTGCGCCGTCGACGACGGGCTGGTACCAAGCGGCCGGCGTGAGCCCTCCTACCTGGAGAGTGACATCGCCGGCCGAGGTTTTGTAGGGGGCCTCTGCTTCCACGCGGACGCCGTCAGGCGCGAGGCGCCAGGCCAGGTTGGCGGGCTGGTCGCTGCCGAGCAGGAGGGCTCCGCCCACGTGCAGGGCGGAGCCTCTGGCGAGGAGCGCGGCCTGGGTCGATGAGCCGTCTTTTCGCAGCAGGACCGCCGCGCCCTGGGCCGCGACATTGGTGAAGGTCAGCGTGCCGGGTGTCGGGGCGACGGCGAACAGATCGGTGGTCTGGCCGTGTTGCGCGAGAACGGCATAGCCGCCGGTGGCGGGGAGTGGCTCGGCCGCGATGGCGGGCGCTCCGTTCGTCTGCGGCACGACGAGCGTCACGAACTGGGTCTGGGTGGCGGTGGTGGAAACGGCCACGCACGGTTTGGCTGTCGCCTCGGCCGGCAGGAATTGGCTGGTGCAAGCGCCGGGCGCCGGCGCCAGGAACCGGATATCAAGCCGCACGTCGCCGTCGCTGACGAAGAACTGGCCCGGTGCGCCGTTCGTCCAGGTGCCGTCCTTATGCAGGCGCCACTCGAACTCGTGTGCGGTCCCGCCGGCACCCACGAGATCGTCGATCATCAACACGTACTCGCCTTCGACAAAGGCGATATGCCGCACGAACCTGTTGGCATTGGTGTAGAGCGGCGTGGCGTTGCCCGCGGCGTAGGCGGATGAGCCGGAGAGGAGCACGTCGTCCATGGTGGCCGTCTGACTGTACGGGAACGGCTGGTACCAGCCTTCGCCTTCGCGCGGGCCGCCCTGCCCGTCGATGACAATGCTGTTGTGGTTGCGGGTCAGCTTCGCGCCGTTGCCCGGCTGCGGGTAGTCGTCGTCCTGTGCCATCATCTTGCCGTGCGCGAAGAGCATGAAGTGGTTCTGGTCGGGATGATCGTGCGCGACGTTGACCCACGCGTCGCCGGCGCGGAGCTGCTGCATGTGATGGCCGCCCGGCGGCCCGCACTTGAAGACGAAGCCGACGGCATTGGATTCCCAGGAGGAGCGGGCGGAAAGCACTTCCAGGTCGGGCCAGAAGCGTGAGAGCGGCATGTTGCTGTAGGGTTCGTCGGTCATACCGGCGTCGTACCAGAGCGCGCCCCAGGCGGAATGGCGGTAGAAGGTGTCGGCGTAGTCCTGCATGAACGTGCGCAGGACGGAAGCGCCATGGGCGTCCTGATACTCCGCGATCGGCCGCGCCCAGGCTGTGACGCTGTCCGGCGCGCCGCCCCCGCCGTCGCCGATGTTGAAGGTATGCCGCCAGCCGGGCGCGGTCAGGTAGATGCGGAACAGGTGCGCGCCGCGGAAATGGGAGCAGGCGGCGGTGCGGTTGGTGCCGGTGACGTGGTTCACGAGGTGGCCCAGCCGCACGACCCAGTGGTGCCCGTAGTCCCAGTAGCCCGGGCCTTCGTGGTTGCTGCCGTCGTCGGGCAGCCAGATCAGCAGGTTCTCAAAACAGGACAGCGCGAGGTCCGCGTGTGTGCGGACGTCATAGGCGGGATCGTCGCCGTACATCGCGAAGCTCGCGTGGGCCAGACCATGGAGCCGGTTGTGCATATGGTTGTTCTGATAGTCCTGCGTCCAGTACTGGCCGACGAAGAACCGGGCATAGATGTATTCCAGGGCCTGATACATCGTGGCGCGCAGCTCACCGCGCTCGGAGGCGGTGAACCGGTCGTAGAGAATGTCGTAGGTCAGCGCCATGCCGGAGAGGATCTCCATGGGGACGAGATCGTCGGTGATCCAGAACGACGGGTCGCGCGCGTAGTGCAGCGCCCATGCCTTGGCGGTGTCGGCGTAGGCCGTGTTCTGGTCGACGAGGAAGAACATGTCCATCGCGAACTGGCCCCAGAACCCGTAGAGATAGTTCTTCCAGTCGCCGAGATCGGTGACGGTGACGGAACCGCCGGTGTAGCCGCCGAACGCGCTCTTTGCATCGTCGAGAAACCACTTACGTGGGCCTTGTCCCTGGGTGCGGATCGTCGGGATGTCGGCGGCGGTGAAGTAGAGGCGGGGGTGGACGTTGGTGAGCGCCGACCGCATCTGGAAGTGACCGAGCGGCGGCGCCACCACGATGGATTGGGCAGCGGACGGGATGGGGCGGAGAAGCCACGTCGCAGGCAGCAGGGCCAACGCCGCGACGAGGGTGTTCGTTCTACCCATGACGGGCTCCCGTGTGAGAGGGGCGTACCGACAGACGGCCGCCAGGTTCCCGCGGCCACTGGCTCAAGCGCATTCTACCACCGAACCTGCATTCTGTCACGGGAGATACGACGCGCCCACACCCCTCACCAGTCCGCTTCTCGCGAAAACAGGTTCTCGATCTCCGAGTCCGGTTCGTTGAAGTTTCTCGGCAGTCGCATGCGGCCCTTGGCCAGCCCGAACGGCCGGCCGCCGTCCGCGGTCACGTGCAGCGGCCCGAGCACGTGCCAGAGTCTGTGCATGGGCGTGTCGATGCCGAGACGGATGGTGGGCGCGGCGGAGTCGGTCCGGCAAAGGCCGACGGCCAACTCGTAGTCGCCCGGGCCGGCACAGGGGAAGAGGAGCGTTTCACGGACGGGGACGGCGTTGTCCGGCTGCCAGTCGGCGGGTCTTGAGGTTGGCGCACGGCATGTGTCGGCGAGGGAGCCGTCCGTTCGGAAGAGGGCGAAACGGACCTGGGCGGCGAGGTAGACGGGCGCCACGCCGCGGTTTTCCCACGTCAACTCGACGCCGACCGGTCTGCCCGCGGCCGCGACGGCGGGATAGCGTGCCTCGCTGAGTACGAGATGGTAGCCCATGCGGTTGGCGAGCCGTTCCACGAGCGCCCGCTCGTTGGTGAGCATGTCCAGCCCCGACGGCCCGCCGCGGCTGAGGTCGCACCAGCTCGGCTTGCCGGTCTCGACGCAGTCCGCCAGCCGGTGCCCGTTGCCGTCGGCGTCCTTGCGGCCCTCCCACCAGCCGAGTTCTTTGAGCATGTCGTACGGGCCGAACAGTTCGAATACGGCGGGCCGGCGGCCGTAGCAGAGCAGCCCCTCGCGCCCGTCGCTGTTGCCGCAGATGCCGTCGCGCCGGATGCCGATCCCGTTCTGCACGGCCCAGTTCATGGCAAGGGGGTACCGGCGCGGTTGGGCGCAGACCATGAGGAGCGTTTTGCGGAACGCCTCGCGGTGAAGCGCGAGGTGCTCGAGGTATTTGTCTTCGGCGATGTCCGGCCTGCCGAACGGGTGCATGTGGCCCTCGCCCCAGTTGCCGTAGGAGCGGATGTCGAGGAAGGCGAGGCCCGGGTGGCCGTCGTAGCGCGCGGCGAGCGCGGCGACGAACGCCTTGAGTTTGGCCAGGAAGACGGGGTCGTCGAAGACGGGCACGAGCTTCGTACCCTCGGTCCCCGTGGTGCGCCGCCGCGGGTTCTTCAACTCGAAGGATTCATAGCGAGCCCCGGCATCGAAGACCCATTTCGGGCTCGTCCAGAACTCGCGCGAGTGGGAACTGGCGCACATGACGCCGAAGGCGAACGGCTTCCCGACCGCGCTCCAGGCGGCCAGATCGCGATCGATGACGTCCCAGCGGTAGCAGCCTTGGTCGGGTTCGAGTCTGCCCCACGCGTAGCGCTGGTAGCCAAGGGCGCCGAGGGCCAGCACGTCCGGCGGCTGGCGCTGCGGACCGCCGTACAGCACCCAGCCCTTGCCGGGATTGATGATGGCGTTCGTAGAGAGTGCCGGGCGGATAACCCGCGTCTGGCCGTTGCCGTTTGACTGGCGCATGTCGATGATTGCCTCTGTGAAGCCACTTGAAGCGAGCGTTGCCCGCAACCCAGGTAGGCCAGGCGTCCCCTGGCTCGCCATAGCTCGACCTGCCGCGACGTAGCCTGAAAGGCCTAGGCGAGAGCGCGGCGGCGGCTCGCCTGGCCCTGCGCGGCCGAGGCCCCCTCGACAAGCTCGGGACACGGCGACCGCGCTACTGAGATACCCGACAAAGCGTATGACTATCGGGAAGCCGTCCAACGGGGCGGCCTGCGCACCCGCTAGTCTACACCGGATCGACAGGAGTTGCGAGGGGAAGGGAAGATCACCGGCTGCTACTGATCCGCAGGCCGTTCGGCGGCGCGGGCGGCGCAGGGGCGGCGCCCGCGCTGCGTTCGAAGGCGCCCATGTCCCAGGCGGCGCCCTGCGGGCGCGGGTTGCCCGCCAGGTCGCGGGTGAGGTCGTAGTCCGGGAAGAGGGCCACGGGCAGGAGGGCGAGCGGGTTGGTACCGGCGTCCTTGGCGGGGCTGCCGGCTGCGAGCCGGTAGTTGCCGGCGGCGGGGCTCTCGAATACGACGTTGCGGTTTTCTTCCTGCAACTCGCCCTCGGCGAGTGCCCAGCCGTAACGCGCGTCCTGCCACCAGGCGAGCGCGGTGTAGAGGTTGTGGCGGCGCACGTCGCCGGAGCCGCCGCCATGCACGATGTTGTTGACGAACACGTCGTGGCCCGCGTCGCCGCCCACGTTGGCCACGCCGAGGAATGTGTTGTTCACGACGGTCACATCACCCATCTCCTTGCCCCAACTGTTCACGGCGTACTCGAACACGTTGTTGCAGAGGATCAGGTTCTCCGCAGGCGGGCTGGCAGACCCGTTGCCGTGATACGTCAGCGAACTGCCCGTGTTCCAGACCTGGTTGCCGGCAACCAGGATGTCCCTGTTGAAGAGGTAGAGGGAAATGCCGTTGGCGTGCGTGCCGGAAATGTCGTCGACCACGTTGTCGACGATCTGGCCGTGATCGACGCCCATGAACCAGATACCGTTGCGCGAGGTGCGCCGCACGAAGTTGGCGCGAACGGTGATGTTGCTGCCGCCGGCGAGAATGCCGACGGCGCGCTGACAATCGACGACGCGGTTGCTCTCGACCAGCATGTTCCGGCCGCCGACCTGAAGCGCGTAGGCATCGTTCACGCGCATGGTGCGCAGGTGGTTGTTCCGGATCCGCACGTCCTGAGCCCCCGAATCGATCGCGCGAATGCCCATCGTGTACTTCTGCACGATGAACCCCTCGATGTCGAGGAAGCTGGCGCCCGAAGCGTAGAGCCCGGTATGGCGCTGGGCGACGCTGAACTCGTGCGCGGCCGGATCCGCCGATTCCAGCGGCCAGACGTACAGGCGGTTGGCGGCGGCGTCGAACGCGTACTCGCCCGGCGTGTCGATGAATGCCGGATGATTCAGCAGGGCGTAGCCCGTATCGCGATCGGGATACACGTCGCCGCCGAGATCCTCGTGCGTGATCGTGTGCGTGGCGGGCGAGTAGCCCGTGATCCGGCGGATGACCGTCACGTTCGGCTGGCGCCAGACCAGGACGTACGCGCCTGCGTAGTAGTCTGGATCGGACTGTGTGAGAACGCGGGGGTCAGTGACGGATGTGCGCGTGTGGAAGACGGACGCGTCGGCCAGCGGGATCGTACGCAGATATTCCGTGCGGTCGTAATGGAACGGGTCCGCCGGATTCGGATCCTGGGAGAACCAGAGGAACGAGGCATCCTGGAATGTGCCGGCCTGGAAATCGTAGCCCGAGGGCGCCGACGTCACGTAGATCTTGGCGTAGTTCGGGTTCCCGCGGCAGTCGGCGGCGGATGCGCATCGGGTCCACGACCCGCCAAAGGGCTCCGCACCGTCCAACACCGCAGGGTCCGTCCCCCAACCGCTTCCCCTGTACGCTCTGATTCAGAGCGGCAGATTGCGCGAGGGCGACCATTTGCCTTCGGAGATGGCGATCGGGGCGGAGTTTGGCGTGAGCAAGATTCCGGTTCGTCAGGCGATTGGGCGTCTGCAGGAGCGGGGCCTGGTTCGTCGGGTGCCGCACAGGGGGACGGTTGTGGTCAGGCCCGCGCATACGGGGGTGGAGGCTAGCCGTCTTGCGGTGATGTACAGCCATGTGGGTACCGGTTTCTTTGCCTCGCCCTACTATGCGGCGTATCTGAACGGCATCGAAGAGGAAGCCTTACTGCGGGAGAAGACGCTGCTGTTGCAGCCGATAGACGCGGAGGCGCCGCATCGGGCTTTTCGGGACGTGGAGGAGGATGTCGCGGGTTTCATCCTGGTGGATGCGCGCACGCAGGTCTACGCGGCATTGGAAGAGATGCTGGAAACGATGGAGAAGCCGGTCGTGCTTCTGGGTTACGAGGGCGGCTCCGCGCGGATGGAATCGGTGCAGTCCGACAGCGTCGAGAACGTGCGGCAGGCTGTGCGGTTTTTGTGGGAGCTTGGACACCGTCGGATTACGTGTCTGGCCAGGCGGAGCCCCCTGGATGACGTGTTGCATCCGAACTACGTGAATCGGTTGCGCGGTTACGAGCAGACCATGCGGGAACTGGGCGGTGTCCCGCAGTCCGTCATTCTGGAGGGTGCCGACAATCCGGACGCGTGCCGTGCCTTCTTGGAGCGGCCCGATCGGCCGACGGCGGTCTGGTGCACGGGCAGCTTTGCCCTGCTTGTGTATGAGGCGGCGGCCGCGCTTGGGCTGCGGATCCCGCAGAATCTCTCCGTGGTGGCGCACGACGACGAGCCGACCTTCGCTTATGCCTCGCCGCCGGTGACGACGATCGGCACGCCGCTGGTCGAGATGGGGCGCGCGGCGGTCCGCGCGGTCCTGGAGCGTGGTGCGGCGAACGGGGCCGGGCACCCGCGCCGGCAGCTCTATGCCGGCACGCTGATTCCCCGCGGCTCGCACGCGGCCTGCCCGGGGTGATCCTCGCCTCGTCACGGTCGATCCGGGTCGCCGTCACCAGCATGTCTTCACATGCGGATAGTTGCGCAGGAGCTTGTCCCGGGTGATGATGGTGGCATCTTCCAGGCGCGCGGTG
>JAFGHX010000174.1 GCA_016929905.1 Kiritimatiellia bacterium | reverse complement strand
CGTCCATTCATCCGCTGGAATTCGCTCCCCTCCCATCCGCTGCCGTCCATTCATCCGCTGGAATTCGCTCCCCTCCCATCCGCTGCCAGCCCGCTCCGCCGCCGGCCGCTCTTCGACATCCGCCGGAAGAAAACGCTTGGCGGCCAAGAGTGCTTCATCCTATCATAGGCGGCGTCTGGGAAACCCCTTTCCCAGATCGGCGCCCGCGCGAGGACACCCGGCCATGGATATCGAACTGATGACGCTATGCGACGCGGCAACGGAGTCGGCCGGCAAGCTGAACATGCTCGGCGCCTTCGACTCCATCTTCGTGGCCAAATTTCCGGCGACTCATCCGCAGTGCGCCATTGCGTTGCGCATGCGGTACGCGCGCATCGAAGAAGGCGAGCACCAGATTCGGATCACGATGGTGGACGAAGACGGGCATGCGGTCTTCCCCGGGTTCGATTTCAAAGTGAAGGTCAAGTGCCCGATCGATCAGGATTCGGTGCTGACCAACATCATCATGAATATTCAGTCCTTGAAATTTACGAAAGAAGGCCGTTATTCTATCGACCTGGCTGTGGACGGTCGGCATGAGAAGTCGCTGCCTCTGACGGTGAAGCGGCGGACGAAGCAAATGCCGAATCTGAATTGAGTACGGGCATGAACAGGCAAATTCTGGTAGTCGACGACGACCCGCAGATCCTGGACGTCATGAAGAAGACCCTGGAGCAAGCCCTCGACGACGTCACGGTGATCGGCTGCCGAACGGTGAAGGAGGCCCAGTCGGTTTTCAAAGGATCCGACTCCGTCCAACTCCTGGTATCGGACATCGTCATGCCCGTCGAGACGGGCTGGGAACTGATCCGCTGGCTGAAAACGCAGGGCAAGTTCGAGAAGCTGCCGGTTATCGTCATGTCGGGTTACATCACCGAATCCGACGTGACCTATCATGAACCGGAATCGCTGATTTGCGGGTTCGTTTCCAAGCCCATTAATTTCGACAATCTGGCGAGTATGATCAAGAATCAGCTCAAGAAGTAGCAGGTGTCCGCGCCATGGACGGCGGGCGCCGGTTCCAAGCGCCCCATCAGGATTGCCATTCGAGTTGCGACGCGCGCAGGCGGTCCGAGCCCGGGGCGGCCCGAGGGTACTCCCATGCAAATCGGGGTTTGTGCGTCGGTGTCTGTCGCGAAAGATGTTCCCCGCGATGGGATCGACTATGTGGAAGAGGATGTCGACTCCTTTCTGATTCCCGACGAGAGCCAGGCGCTCTTTGCCAAACAGCTGCGCAAGCATTCCGCCAAGAGCCTGCCGGTGCGCGTGGCCAAGGGATTTCTGTCCGGCGGGTTGATGTGCCTCGGGCCCGACGCCGATATCGATCGGCTGCTGACGTATGCGGAACGGGTTTTCGAACGGGCTCATGCCGCGGGGATCGGGACAATCGTCTTCGACAGCGGCCGCTCCCGAATGCTGCCGCGGGATTTTCCGAAGGACCTCGCGATGGACCAGTTTGTCGATCTGCTCCAGTGTTTCGGAACGGCTGCGGAGCGTTACGCGCTGATGCTGGTGCTCAAGCCGCTTGCCCCCTCAGAGTGCAACTTCGTCAACTCCCACATGGAGGCGGCGGTCTGCATCAAGAAGGCGGACCACCCGAACGTGCAGCTGCTCATCGACCTGTGCCGGATGGCGCAAAACGGCGAATCGCCCCGCGATATTGCCCACTACGGATACATGGTCCAGCACGTCCACGTCCTCAACCCCATGCGTTCAGGCGCGGTCAGCGTGGAGAAGATCGATTTCCGGCCGTACATGAAGGCGCTGCGCGAAGTGGGCTACGACGCGGGACTATCCATCGAGTGCGACGCGGAGAGCCTGAAAAGCACCTTCCCCAGGAACCTCAGCTACATCCGGGAGCAATTGACGGAGAGCGGGTACTGACCCGCGGCCCCGCCCGAGATCCCTTCCGAGGTCGACACCCATCAGCGCCCGAGCGCGGACTGCAGGGCGAGCAGCGAGTAGGCCGTGACGAGAACCGGGTCCTTTTCCCACCATCGCCCCTCTTCGTTCACCCAGTACCCCGCGCCGCCTTTGGGCTCGATCTTCTGCAGGGCGAGCAGCTTCTTCGTCAACTCCACGCGCCAGTTCAGCAGCGACCCGTCTTTGCGCGGGATCGGGTTCTGTCCGTAGACCGCCAACGCTTTGGCGACGGTCTGGTAGAAGTAGTAAAGCCCCTCCTGCCCCATGCCCGGGTTCTCCTCCAACGTCCAATGGCGAATGGCCCAGTCCAGAGCGGCCTGGACCCGCCCGTCGTCCCGGGTAACGTTCGCGTAAATGAAGCTGAGCAGGCCCGCGTATGTCATGCTGCCGTACGCCCGAAAGGTCACCGTGCCGTCCTTATCCTCGACGGTGCCCGCCTGGCTGTGGCCGGGCTTGTAGATGAACCCGCCCTTCTGGTCCGGTTCGTCGCTCGCCCAAGGCGCCTCGTTGCTCTCGCGCCGGTGCTGGAGACTGGCCAGAAACGTCACCGCGGCATTCCAGTTCAGGTCCACCTTCTTCTCCGTCCCCGCCCGGAGGTCTTCGACATTCTGCGTCAGACGCATGGCCTCGTAGGCCAGGTAGGAATTGGACAGGTCCGCATAGGGCCGGCCGGTGTCCGGGTCGTAGCCCATGCCGCCGTAGTAGGCGTCGTCGCCCAGGTGCTGACTGCCCGCGACATAGGCGCGAGCCTTCTGGATGACGGGCACGAGCTTCGGGTCGCCCACCGCGTGCAGAGCGGCCATACACAGGGCCGTGTTGTAGTTGGGCAGCCCGCCGCCCTTTTGCCCCTGCACCTCCCGGTAGATAGCGCCGTTGTCGTGCACGCAGGAGAGAATGTACGCGACTGCCCGTCGCACCGACTCCTCGTTGCCCTGCTTGTTCCGGGCCATGACCCAGAGGGGAAGCGCCGTCAGCGCCGGGAAATCCTTGTTCGACCACCACCCGCCCGGGTCCTGCTGAGCCGCGAGCCAGCGGATGCCCCGGTCGATGGCGGCGGCCGCCTCCCTGGACAGCGACTCGCTGATGGCCCCGGTCTGCTCCTCTCCGAGTGGAAGCTGAATGGGATCGTTGGCCGAGACCACCGGCCCTGCCGCGAGACAGAAGACCACTCCGATCAGAACGAACAGGCGCGTCCGGGACAGCATGAGGCACACTCCCATTCACACGGCATCAGAAATCGATGACGACATCGTCCTTGGCGGTCTCGGCCGAAATCTCCTGGACCTCGACGGCCTTGGCCTGGTACGTGGGCAGGAAGCGGTAGTAGACCTGGAGGGTCAGAGCCGCCAGCGTCGTACAGTAGACGGGGCCCTGCCTGTCCTCGCCGCCCGGCTTGCCGTCCGTCAGCGGCGCGTCCCAGTGCCCATCCTGGTTCTGGTTGTCGACGAGCACGCGGGCGAATTTGTTGTTCCACGAGGTCCAATCGGCCCCGCCGTTGTGGAACTTGGCCTGCGTGATGTAGTACCAACCGTACAGCGGCCATGACACATCGCTCGGGTTGTTCCACTTGCAGTCCGCCACCTTGAGCGCCGAGAGCCCCTTCTTGGCCTCCTTGCTCATGCCCTGGCCGAGCAACTGCAGGCTCAGCACGCCGATACCCGTGTTGTTGCGCAGCCGCTGGTTGGACAGGCCCCGGCCGGTGTCCTTCTCCTCGCTCTCGTACCAGAACAGCCCGCCGTTCGGATTGCAGTTCAGCTTCAGATTCTCTATGCCCCGGACAATGGCCTGGTCGATCCCCTCGATCTCCGCCCCGGCAATCGAAGCCGCCTTCAGGGCCTGGACCTGCCAGCCGGCAATCGACGTATCACGCCGCGACGTCTTCGTGTACGCGTAGTTCCAGCCGCCGGCCGGCTGCTGGCCGTCGATGATGACCCGAACGGCTTTCTGCATGACGGGTTTGAGTTCGGGGATGCGCATCAGGCCGTACGCCTCGCTGACGGCGTAGGTCGCCATCGCATGCCAGTACGACGCATACATGTTCGGGCCGTACTGCGACGGCTTCTTTTTCGGATCCGCCGCATCCTTGGCGTTGGGGTCGAAGAAAGCGCCGCTTTCGTGCTGAGCGGAAATGAGATACTTGATCGCCTTCTCTACGGTTGAGCCGAACTCCTCCGACGCGGTCGTCTCGCCGTGCGCGAGAAAGGTCAACAGCCCGAGGCCCGTGATGCCGGGCGTGTACTTGCTCTCGCCCTTGGGTTGCCACGACCCGTTGCCTTGCTGGTGCTCCTTGAGCCAGCGCAGCGCTTTGATCACGGCCTTCTCCGTGAGTTCCCCGATGGTCCCGGCGTACTTGTCCAGCATGCTCTTGCGGCTGGCGGCGGAAAGGCGCCCGCTATACAGCCCCTTCATGACGAGCGGAGACTGACTGTTCAGCACATCGAGCGTCGAGAGGTCTTCCTGGTCCGGCGTCACGTTCTCCACCTCGGGCGGCTTCTCCGTCACTTCCGGAACCGCCTCCTCAATCTTGGGCAGGTCCGGCAGTTTTTCAAGGTTTCGGTCGAATTCCTCCAGGTCGACTTCCTCGACCTCCATGATCTTGGCCTCCACCTCGTGGCTGGGCATCAACACATTGAACACCAGGTACTTGCCCAGGAGAAAAACGAGGATACCATGCAGGATGACCGACCCGGTCGGGCCCGTGAGATGCTCCATGATCTTCTGAGTGCGTCTGTCCACGAGGCTACCTCCTGTTGCGATTGGGCATACGACGGGCTATGGATACAGTCCAACCCCGGGCATGCCCTTGCTATTGTGTAGACGTCCCGTAATTCGAGATTCTTAGAAGATATTGCGTTCTTTTTGAGGGTGCGCGCGAAAAATCAACGCAGGCTGGTCACGGACAGGTTCTTGAGGCCGAGCTGGGCGCAGATATCGAGGACCCGGACCAGGTTTCCATGGCGCGAATCGGGCGCGCAGGAAATGGAGATGGTCTGGGTCTTGCTCGTCGCGGAGAGTGTTTTGAGCAGGCCCGCGAGGGTCTTGAGGTCCACCCGCTTGTCGCCGGCGACCGAGCCGGTCATCCCGATGGTGTAGACGTCGCCGGAAAAGATGACGATCTTGACGAGTTTTGGCGGGGGTTCATCGCGTTTTTCCTGGTCCAGCGCGGGCCGGAACACGTCCAGGTGCGCCATGATGTCGATGGGTTTGATCGTCACGATGAAGAAGATAAGCAACTGGAAGACGACATCGATCATCGGGGTCATCTCCAGCAAGGGCGCCTCATCGCCCCTTCGCTTCCGCATGGATTCTCTGGCCATGGTTCACCCACCTCTTGCGGTTTTGGCCTTTTCCTTGATGGCGGCGAATGACACTTTCCACAGGCCGGCACGGGTACAGGCGTCGATGCAGCGGCGAATGTCCTCGTGCCGGGTACGCGAATCCCCGCGAATCAGGACGGGGGTCGTCTGGCCACCGGCCTTGACGGCCTTTCGCATGATGGCGTAGAACTGCAGGGGCGTCACTTCCGTCTGGGCGATAAGGATATGGCCCTTGTGGTCGACCTCCACGACGACGGTGCGCGGATCCTTCTGCTCGATCATCGGCCCGTGGGGCGACTGGGCGAGCTGGATGCTTTCGGTGAAGAGCTGCTTCTCCAGCTCGATGGTGACCACGAAGAAGATGATCATCTGAAAGACGATGTCGATCATCGGCGTCATGTCTATCCGGAGTTCTTCTACTCGGCCTCGCTTGCGTCGCATCGGAGTGCTCCGTGGGTGCGCTCGGCGTTATTCCTCGACGACCTCGACATTGCGCAGCGCTTTGATGAGGTCCAGGGTGATCATCTCCATGTTCAGGATAACCTTGTTGGCGCGGTTCCTGAAGAAGTAGTAGAACGCGAGGGCGGGCACCGCGATACACAGCCCGGCGGCCGTGGTATAGAGGGCCTGCGAGATGTTGAGCGCAAGCATCGCCTGCCGCGCGACGCCGGCCTGCTCCAAGGCGAGTGTGCCGAACGCCAGGATCATGCCTTGGACGGTACCCAACAGCCCAAGCATCGGCGAAAGGCTGCCGACGACGGAGAGGTAGGTCACGCGTTGCAGGAGCTTTTCGCTCTCGAGATCGGCGGCGGCCCCGATCGCATCCTGGATCACGTCGAACCCTTCCTCGACGTTGGAGAAACCGGCGAGCAGAATGTTGGCCATGGGGCCGGGCTCTTCCTCGCAGTTCTTCATGGCCTTCATGACGTCCCCTTCTTCCATGGCCTCGCGCACCTGGGCCACCAGCGTGTCGGGGATGATCTTTTTGCCGCGGATGGTGATGAACGAATCCACGATAAGGGCCATGCCGGCGATGGAACAGGCCAGCAGGGACAGCCACAGCAGCACGCCGAAGAACCCGCCGCTGGCGACGACCTGGAAGAAGGTAGGCGCGGCGCTGTCCTTGACGGCGCCTTCGGGCGCCTCGAGGCCCTCGGCCACTTCAACCTTTTCCTGCGCGAGTGCCTGGCAAACGCCGAACAAGGCGATCCCCATCACGACCAACACAATTCCAAACACCAGTCTCTTACGCATCGACTCTCTCCTCGTTAATGTACCGGTTGCGCCTGCCCCTCTGGACCCATCCGACGAAAATGATTTCGCTGCACGCCTGCCGTTTCCGGCGGGAACCCTACATGCTGCCGAGCTCTTTCTTGGCCTTGTTGACGTATTCGCTTTCCGGGTATTCCTCAGCGAGTTTCTTATATAACTCCTTGGCCCGGTTGTCACGCATTTTCTTCATGCACAGGGCGGCCTTGTAAAGGGCTTCGGGCCGCACCTCGTGCTCCTCCTCGAACAGCAGGACGGAGCGCAGATAGTCCATCAGCGCGTTCTCGAGGTCGTTCATCGCCAAGCGGATATCCCCCCGCATGACCTGCGCGCTGGCGGCGGCGCCGCGGTCGCCGCTGGCGATGATCTTGTCGAGCAACGGATTGAGCTTCGAGAACTGCTTGGATTCGAGCAGCGCCCGCATATAGCCCCGCTGCCAATCCTTGAGCTCACGCCGGTCGGAGCCCGCGTCCTTGAGCAGTTCCTCGTAGGCGTCGGCCGCCTTGCGGTACTGCTCCTTGGCCATGAGGGCCTCGCCCAGCACGCCGCGCGCCTGGTTGTCCCACTCCAGACCCCGGTACTCCTTGACGATTTCCTCCAGAATCGGAATGGCGGCGTCGTAGTTCTTGGCGTCGACCAACTGCTTCGCCTTGTCGAAATCCGCGGGCTTGTCGGCCACGGCCAGCTTGACCTGGCGGCGCTGAAACGTCACCGGCCCCCGGCTCGTCCCCAGCACAACATCACCGTCGCGGTTGACACGGATGCTCTTGCCGACGATGGGCTTTGGGTTCCCATGGAGAATGACGTACGGGTCCGCCTGCGCCGCCACGAAACCCAGCCCGAGCAGCGCACACGCCGCCACAACGGCCCGACCCATCGGCACGCGTTGTCTGTTCACTCTGTCGCTCCTCCCTGGTCCGGCGTCGCGGACCCGCTCTGCATCATCTTCATTCGAATTTCGGCTTTCAGTTGCCGGACCTCGTTGACTTTCTCCCCGCCGGGGAAGGTCTTCAGGTACTGGTCCGCCGCCTTGATGGCTTCGTCCCACAACCCCATTTCCATCGCGAGACGGATGACGCGCATATTGGATTCGGCGACCTTCGCCCGCATTCTGGGGTCGCCCGCGTCGGCGAGGTAGGTGATGCGCGTATGCGCCGCAAGCGCCTCGGTCTTGTTGTTCTGCTTGTCGTAGAGTTCGCTCAGGGCGATCGTAGCCCGCATCATCAGGTCCGATTCGGTCCCCCGGAGAAAGACATCCCGCAGGGCATCCAACGCCTCTTTCAGCTTGTTTTCCTTCATGTAGGCCTCGCCGAGCAGAAGCTTGGCCTCGAAGTACAGCCCGGATTTCTCGTAGCGCAGCAGCAGGTCCTCCAGGTTCTTGATCGACTGCTCCGGCTTACCGAGTTGCGTATAGGCTTTGCCCAACCCGTAGAGCGCGCGCTCGATATGCTTGCGTTCGTCGGCCGTCTTCTTGACCTGCTCGAACGCCTTGGCCGCCAAGTCAAACTGCCCGTTATCCAGCATGAGCTGCCCGATCCTGGCGAACTGCTCAGGCTTATACCGGTCCGGATCGTTGAACATCTCTTCACATTTGGCACTGGCCTTGTCGAACTTCTTGGTTTCCACCAGCGCCTCGACCATGGTGAAGAGCGCGTCCTTGCCCGCCGCGGAATCCGGGTAGTCCTTCTCGAGCTGGCGGAAGACCTGCACGGCTTCGTCGGACTTGTCCAGTTCCATGTAGACGGCGCCGAGCCGGCTGAGCGCCCGCGGCGCCAACTCGGATTTCGGAAAGCGTTCGACCATCTTGCGGTAGGCTTCGATCGCCTTCTGGCGGTAGCCGGGCACGGCGTCCTTGGGCTCGTTCATCATGCTGTAACAGTGCCCGGCAAAGAACATGGCGACACTCAACAGGTTCTCGCCCTCCTCCTTGTCGGCGGCAGAAGGCAGATAGGGCGTATCCTTCTCCGTGAGCCATTGCTCGAGTGCGCCGTACTCCTTGAGCGCCTCCTCGTACTGCGAGAGCTGCCGGTGGCAATGGGCCGCGTAGAGCTTGCCGCGCGCCTTCTCCAGGCTGGGCGTCGTGGCCTCCAGCAGCGCGCTGAACCACGTGAGGGCGTTGGTGTAGTCTTCCCGCAGGTAGTAACCCCAGCCAACCCGGTTCAGCGCTTTCGGGAAGTACTTGTCCTGCTTGTAGTTGTCCTTGATCCGCACGTAGTACTGCTCGGCCGCCGCGTAGTCCTTGGCCTTCCACAGCTGTTCGCCGAGCGTAAAGAGAATCATGCCCGCGTGCTCGTGTTTGGGGAAGTGCTCCACGTAGTACTCTGAAATCTGGCGGTACATGTCTTCCTGCTTCGCATCGTAATAATGCTTGGCAACGCGCAGCAAGGCGGACGCCGCCTCTTCGACCCCGGCGAACCGTTCGGCGGTGTAGCCGGCGACGGCTTTGACGTAAAGCGGCGAATCGAGGTTCGCATACGACAGCATCAGGCTCCCGAGCGCCTGCACCGAAGGCTTGGTTTCGGGGAACTGGTTGAGCAGCTCCAGGTACTTCTTCGCCGCCCGCTCGTAATCCTTCTCGCGAAAGAAACCGTCGGCCTGCTTGAAATGCGAAGCCGCCACTTCGCTCATATCGACCTTCGGAATATCGATTTCCTTCCCGATCAGTTCCTCGATCTCCTTCTTGAGCTGGTTGACCTTTTCCCCGCATTTGGGGCCGACATCGCTGTTCGGATACTTCAGATAGACGTTGAAGTAGTGGTTGAGCGCGGCTTTCAGTTCCTCGAGGCCCTTCTTCTTCGTCTTGCCCGACTTGACGAGCTGCTCGCCCTTCTTCTCGTACAGCGTGCCCAGCAGGTAGCGGGCGACGGCCATCGGGCTTTCACGGCGGGGGAAGTTGGACTCGGCCAGAAAACGGTCGATCTCGTTCATGATATCCAGGTTGTCGCGCAGCGTTTCCTCGGCCTCTTTCTCCTTCCCTTCAATCAGCAGCGCGTAGGCCTGGTGCGTGATGGCCTGCCCGTGCCACAGGTCCACGCCGCCCCACCGCAGTTCCTTCACATTCTTGTACAGGATGTCGAGGTATTTCTTGCGGTCCTGCCCCCCGGCCTTGCGGGCCGCCTTCAGGCACAGGGCAGCCTGCTCCGACAGGACGCGGCGCCTGATCGCCGGGGCCGGCTTCGAGTCGAGAATATGGCCGAGCGCTTCGACCGCGCCCTTGTAGTCGCCGGCCTCGCCCTGGATCTGGGAAAACGCGTAGGCCGCGTCGCGATAGAACTCCAGCGCATCCTTGTCCTTGGGCTGGCGGCGCTGCGCCTTGAAGTACGCGTCGTAGATCGCCTTCGCCTTCTCCACTTCGCCGACGGCATACAGCACGTTGGCGAAGCCGAGTGCAACCTCGGCTCTGTTCGGATCGCTTTTCGGGATCGCGTTCACGACGCGCTGCGCTTCGTCCAGCTTCCGAAGCGCAACGAGTATCTTCACCTGGACGGCGGCCGCCTTGGTCTTCATGTCCGGGTTCTTACGAACCACTTCGTCCAAAACCTTCTGCGCGTAGTCCGCCATGCCCAGTTCGACCAAGCCGGACGCGAACCGCACTTCGTCTTCGGGCTTGTACTCCGCGCACAAGGCCGGCGACGACAGCAGAGACAGGCAGATGAAAAGACAGCAGGCGAGAGTGCTCCGCGTGGCTGGTAAAGCTTTCATAGTTGCGCTATCATAATGAGGCACCGATAGACGGTCAATGTTTTTCCTGGAGCAGGCCCGTGAGAGCAGGACACAACCGCCATGCCGCTCGAAAGCACGGAGTCCCGGTCTCGCTCCGGTTCGAGCCAATGCACACCTTCTGGGGCGAGCCGTTCAAGCGGCACTTCTCCGACACGGCTCTGCGCAAGGCTTGGCAGGCCGCCCTTCAACGGCCGGACAACGTGCTCTACCGCAGCTGCGCGCCGCGGCCGGAATTCGCGGTTCGGACCGTGCGGCGGGTGGTAATGGAGCATTTCCAGGAAGGTGATTTCCAACTGGTCTTCCGAACGCGGGTCCGGCTCGCCGCCGGCAAGACGATCCGGCTCTGTACGCTGGTCGCCAAGGACACGGGTTCGTTCAGCCGGATCGCGCAGACCGAGTACCGCAACCTGTCGCAGCTCCACGGCCGGGCGCCGGGCGATGTGGTCCGCCCTCTGGCAGGCGGATTCGTCGTCCTGCCGTCCCTTCCGCACGGCCGGCAGGGCGGGCTGTTCTGCTACTGCACGCCGTGGCTCAGCGATTTTCACGAACTGGGCGTGAACCGCAAGCTGAATTTCTACATCAATGAGCGGCCGTTTCATCACTTCGACAGATCCACATCGGATCAGATCCGGCGGCGTATTCTCGAGATCTGCCTGCGGCTCTATGATCCCCGCTCGCAGACGGCAATCGAACCCCCGCGGATCGGAGCGGGCGATTTCATGATCACGCGCCCGGCTCCCGGCCGTGCTCTACGGCTGAAACTGATCGCCGCGCGCCGAATACTGGGAAATGTGGACCTCGACGCTTGCCTCTCGCTCTACCTCCGCTACCAGGCCGATTGGGGCGGAAAGCGGTTTTCCTTTCTGCCCGCTTCGCGAGACGACCTGGTGAAGACGGTGCATAACAGCCTCGTGCGCGAGAAAGGCTACGATCCCGCGCGTGTGAAAAAGGCCTTGAATCGCGCCCTGCAGGGGTGTTAGCCTCAGCTTCGGTCTGATCGTTGTCAGGCGACGCCGCCTTCCGGCGACTGTTCCCTGTGGAAGACAGGAAAGGACACGACCATGAGTGAGGACGGGCTGAACGAGAAGGTCAAAGCCAAGCTGGAAGAACTGAGAAAATACCTGCAGTCTCACGGCGGCGACCTGGAATTCGTCGAAATGGAGGGCATGACCGTACGCCTGCGGCTGCAGGGCGCCTGCGGCGGCTGTCCCCATGCGGCCATGACGATCAAGCAGGGCATCGAGAACGCGCTGCGAGAGGAAGTCGATCCGGCACTGACCGTGGAGCGAGTGACTTAGTGGCTCAGTTGTCGAGAACGGCAACGAAAAACGAGAAATTTTCGGGTGCTGAGAGGTCAGAGGCCAGAAGTCAGAGGTCAGGCAGAAAGCCGTGGTTGTCGAAAAGCCGCTGACTTCTGACCTCCGACCTCTCACCGCTGGGTTGCGGGCGAAGCCCGCATTGGGGAACGGCATACCCGATCAGCCGCAAGGCACGCAGGAGTTTGGGCTCATCGACGGGCCGGCAGGCGGCGAAAGGGCGGAGCAGCGTGGCCACGCGCTCCAGCACCGGCCCTGAACCGACGACCAGTTCGAACTCCAGTTCCGAGAACCGGCACTCAATGCCAGCCTGTATCGGCACGGCGCGCACACAGTCCAGCGCGCATTCCAGGGCCGTCCCGCCCTTCTCCGCTCGCCGTACCGTCCGCCTGTTGCAGATCCGCACCGCCGGTTGGAGCCGGGCCGGCTCGATGTTCAAGCCGTAGGCGTCGAGCAGGAAGGACGCGGCGGCCGTTTGGGGCTGCCCCGGGCACGGGATTTCGAACTCCGGCCTTTCGGCAAGCCCGGCTCGCACGCGACCCAGCGCCTTGAGCTGCAGGCGCGCCGCGCCGGGGCGGCAGCGCCGTCGCACGGCCAGCCCGGCCCGCAGGAGATCGAACGCGTCCGTCTCGTAATAGGTGTCTTCGATCGGAACGACAGTCGCCGGGCCGATAGCCCACCCGTCCGCCGCCAGCCGGTCCAGAACGGGGCCCGGTTCGAAGCCCTCGTCCACCGCGTAGCGCAACTCTCGTTCGAGCATCATGCCTTCACGCATGCTGATCCAGGAGGCGAACGCCGAGCTGCCGCTTGTCGTCGTTGGCCAGATAGAGGGTCTGGGTGGGGAACGCGAACTCGATGCCCGCCTCGTTGAACTGCCGCAGAATCGCCATGTTCACGCGCTCATTGAAGGCACTGAACTTCCACCAGTCGGCGGGATGGTACCAGTAATACACGACGATATCGAGCGAGCAGGCGCCGAATTCGCCGAAGTAGACGCGGGGCGGAAGGGCCGGGTTCATGCCTTCGTGGTCGGCCAGGATGTCCCGGATGATCTGCACGGCGCGTTCCACCTTCGCGGGTGGCGTATCGTACGTGATCGTAAGGCTGGTGACCCGCTTGAAAAAAGGCGACCGGCCGATGTTTTCGATCGATTTGTTCACCAGTTCGCCGTTCGGCACCGTCACCAGGTGGCCGTCGAGCCGCCGGATCCTGGTCGAACGAAACCCGACCCCCTCGATCAGCCCGTCGTGCCCGTCGATGACGACCCGCTCCCCGATCTGGAACGGCTTGTCGGCCAGGATGACGAGCGATCCGAAGAAATTCTTGATCGTATCCTGGCCGGCCAGCGCCACCGCCAGGCCGCCGACCCCCAGCCCGGCCAGGATCGTCGTCAGCGGCTGATCGCTCACAGCCTGAACGATCTGCAGGATGACGAGGACAAAAATGGTGATTCGAACGCTGCGTCCGACCAGGGGGGCCAGCATGTCGTCGAGCCTGTTCTGTGTGCGTGCCGCGAACCGAGCCAGGAGATGGTCCGCCACATCGACCAGCCGGTAGACCGCGTATCCAACGCCGGCCGTCAGAAGAACGCGCGAGAGCTTGACGGCCAGCGCCTGCAGCCTGGGGTCGAGCGACAGGACGACCAGCAGGCCCACGCTCAGGCCGCCGGCGAAAACCAGCAGAGCGGCCGGTCTCGCTTGTGAGCGCAAGATCAGAGCGGGCACCGCCCGTTTCCGCTCCAAACGAAAAGCCGTTTTCTCCATGATGTGCCGCGCGAGCCGTCCCACCACCAAGCCCAGCAGCAGCACGGAGGCGAAAAGGAGCCACTGCAACAGCGAACTGCCCGCTATCCTGTTGCGAATGAGCGTCTCCCACACTCCCGCGGGCGCGTCGGAGACGGCCGCGGCCTGCGCAGCGGCGCAGGCGGCGGCGCCGAACAGAGTCACCGTCGCAGCTCGCAGGGCTCCGAGCCGTAAGCGTTCTCGCATGACTGTCCTCCTTCGCGTGCTACCGCATCGCCGTCGGCGCATGGGCCGCCTTCCCGCCGACCTGTCCGTTTCAGAAAAATGCCTTTCGTGCCGAATGTCAAGCCTGCATTGCCGTGCCCGCAACGCGTGCCGGGGTTTGGGGCTGCCCGGACGGTTTACATCCCGAACGCATTCTGCTACAGTGCCTTCCGGTCGGATAACCCCTCGCTTCTCCATCATGCAGCCGTAAGGGAGGTGCTTCGCATGGAAATCCTCGATGTGATTCGAAACCGGTATTCGGTCCGTACGTACCAGGAAAGGCCCGTGGAGGAAGAGAAGCTGCAGCGCGTGCTGGAGGCGGCGCGCCTGGCCCCTTCCGCCCGCAACATGCAGGAAGCGCGGTTTGTGGTCGTCACCGAACCGTCCCTGCGCTCCGCGCTGGTCGAGGCGGCGAACGGGCAGAAATTCGTCGGCCAGGCACCGGTCGTCATCGCGTGTTGCTCGGTGAATACCGATTATGTCATGCGTTGCGGCCAGCGCGCGCATCCGATCGACGTGGCGATTGCGATCGACCACATGACACTCCAGGCGGCAGCCGAGGGGCTGGGCACCTGCTGGATCGGGTCCTTCTATCCGGACAAGGTGCGCCCCTTGCTCGGCATTCCCGACACAGTCGAAGTCGTGGAACTGCTTGCGCTCGGCTATCCAGCCGGCGAACCGCCGCTGAGCAAGTCGCGCTTGCCGATGAAAGCAATCGCCGCGCGCAACCACTGGGAACAAGCGCTGCAGGATTCGGAAAAAGGCGCCTGATCTCCAAGCCGCGTTGCACGGCGGCGAAGCGTTTCTTGCCCGCGAAGAGCGGCACGCCGGCAACCTTCAGGCCGGCATGTCCCCCGGCGCACTGCGCCGGATATCGCGAATCGCAGTCTTTGTCGTAAGCGACGCTTGCCCGACGAAGCCCTGGGCGTAGTCGGGCTGCGCCCGACGAAGCGCTGCGCGAAGGCGGGCTGCGCCCGACGAAGCGCTGCGCGAAGGCGGGCTGCGCCCGACGAAGCGCT
>JAFGHX010000173.1 GCA_016929905.1 Kiritimatiellia bacterium | reverse complement strand
TCCGCAGTTGACGATAACAGCCACAAAGCGCTGAACACCAGCCACTTGCGAGCATTCTCCGCCGGCATTCTGATCGCACCCATTGGGCGCACATTAGGGCGAAAGATTAGGGCTGGGATCGCTCTTTCCCTAATCTTTTGCCCTAATCTTTCGCCTTAATCTCCCCGCATAGGCAATTCGACTGCTCCTTCTAGGCTCAAAGTTGCTGCGTCCGCCCTTTCGATTCCCGCAACAACTCCGGGCAAGCCAAGCATCACAGATGCCGACCCAACACCTTTCCCTCTCCCTTTCGCGCCGCTTTCGCGGCTTTTCGCGGGCGGCTCGTCGCGTGTCGCCTCTGAGCCCCTGTAATCCCCGCGTGCCCCAAAACGACGGGTCTGAAAGGAGGGTAGCGCCATGAACGCGACACTGAACATACTCAAGGCAACAGATACGGCCGACGGCGACGGGGCACGCATCAAGAGGCTGTTTCCGGCTCCCGAACTCATGCATTACGACCCGTTCGTCCTGCTGGACGAATTTTTCGTCGACCCGACGACCGGATTCCCCACCCATCCGCACCGGGGCTTCGAGGCGGTGACGTATATGCTGGACGGCTCGTTCCGCCACACGGACAACCTCGGGAACGACAGCGAGGTGGGCGCGGGCGGCGTGCAGCGGTTCACCGCCGGCAGCGGACTCGAACATTCGGAGATGCCCGGGCCGGCCGACAGGAATCACGGGTTCCAGCTCTGGGTGAATCTGCCGCGGCACCTCAAAGGCCTGCCGCCGTCGTATCAGCAGGTGAACCCCGCCGCGATCCCGGAAGACCGGCAGGATTGGCTCACCGTGCGAACGGTCGTGGGGCCCGGCTCGCCGGTGGCCTTGAACACCGAGGTCACCTACCTGGATGTGCGCATCGAAAACTCACGCGCTTTCCCGGTCTGGATTCCGGATGGGCATCGCGGCATTCTCTACTGCTACGCGGGCGCCTTCACGGCGGACGGCGCGCCCGTCAGGCCGGGCCACGCCCTGTTCCTGGAGGATATGTCCTCCTTCACCGTGCGCGCCGCACCCAGTACGCGGTTCGTGCTTATCTCCGGCAAACCGCATGGCGAGCCGATCCGCCTGCACGGACCGTTCGTGGATTGAGAAAGAGTCGAAGGTCGGAAGGTAAAAAGTCGAAGGGCCAAGGGCCAAAGCCGGGAATCACCGTTCTGCGGACTTCAAGCGCCTCATCAAGCGCACACACAACACGCGCCCTTTGACTTTCGGACCTTCGACCTTCGACTCCTGGACTTTCGACCTTCGCCCTTCCGGCTTTCGATGCCCCCCTCCGCCGCCCATCCCCGCGTGTACGCGCGGTTCTCGGCGAACAGCTCATCGACCAGCCGAGCGATTTGCGGCAGCGTGAGAAGGGCGCCGGTCAGCGGGTCGGCCTGGACGGCCTGGCGAATCAGACGGCGGTTCTGCGTGAGTGCGCCTTCCACCGCCATTTCATGCACGTGCGTGTGGGGCGCCATCACGGCCGCCAACTGCGGCGGGATGCGGCCGACCCGGCAGGGCGCAACGCCGTTGACGTCGGCTATGCACGGAACTTCCACTACGGCTTCGGCCGGCAGGTTGCGAATCAGCCCGCGGTTGCGCACGTTGCCGTAGAACATTCTGGGCGTGCCGGTCTCGATTGAGTGGATGATTTCCGCGCCGTACTCCTGGCTGCGCTCGAAGCGGATCGGGCGCCGCCCCGCAAGCTGGTCGTCCACTTCCCGATCGCGCTCCTCGTTCCCCTTCGAGTCCACCTCGTAACCCCAGAAGGGCGTTGCCCCGTAACGGTCCGCGGTCGCGCGGTCCTTCAGAAACCAAGCCGTGTATTCCGACTGGTGATGCGGCCCTTCCGCCGGCCAGTGCCCGAGATGCTCGAGCAGCTCAAAGCGTACGCGCTCTTCGGGATGCTCCGCGATCACACGCGCGGCGCCGGCAAGAAGCTCCGAATACAAATCCCGGCCCTCATGCTCAAGCGTCAGGTAAAAATTCACGTGATTGATCCCGCCGGCCGTGTAGCGCACTCCCTCGTGCGGGATGCCGAGCCACCGCGCGATGGCCTTGTAGGCGCCTTGAATGCTGTGGCACAGCCCTACGGTGCGGGCGTGACCGCATCGGAGCAACGTCCCCGTGTTCATGGCCATGGGGTTCGCATAGTTCAACACCCAGGCGTCCGGGGCCACGGCCTTCAGGTCGTCGGCCATCTGCTTCAGCACCGGAGCCGTGCGCACCATGCGGAATACGCCGCCGGGCCCGATCGTGTCGCTCACGTTCTGCAGGATGCCGTACTTGGCGGGGATGGCCACGTCGGAGTGGTAGTGCGCCAGGCCCCCGACCATGACCGTGACAATCACGTAGTCGGCGCCGTCGAGCGCCGCACGCTGGTTCGTGGTCGACTCGACCGACGCGGCCGCACCCGCCTCCCGGATGATCTTCGCCACAATCCGCTCGGCCCGCGCCAGCCGCTCTTTGTCGATGTCCATGAGCGCTATGCGCGCGTCGCGCAGCGGCTCAAAGCCCAGCAGGTCCACCACCAGCGTGCGGACGAACTTGGCGCTGCCGCCGCCGATGAATACGACCTTCTTTCGCATGATCCACCCCCCCGTCTCGCTCCGGAGCCAGCCTGGCGGACACCCTCAGCGGCGCGCAGCCCCCGCGCGTATGCCGCAGGGTGATGTTCGGTTCCGCCGTCGTCTCCGATCGTGGTCCGCTATCGTCGCCCGCTATCGTTGTCCGATCTTCGTCGGTCTCCAGGCAGTCGGTTGACGATAAGGGCGACGAGAACGGACGACGATAATGGTCGACGATTCACTCCTCCATCGTCCCGGGCCGAGTGAGTCAATCGATTGACCCCAACCAAGTATTGCCGTTTGCGACGGAAGCGTCAAGAGGGAAACTCGACACCCGTGTACCCCGCGAGCCTCGATCTTCCATCCACGATCTCCGATAACGGCCGAGGAACGCCCGCTTACGTGGTCGTGCCCGCCCGCAGGACGGCAGGGATCGGGATCAGCCTGCCGGGCCGCCGGCCGCGCAGCATGGCACACAGCGTCTCGAACGCTTTGCGGGCCAGCGCCTGCCAGTCGAACACCGCGCTGGTCAGCCCGATGAGACGGCCGGGGTTCTCCCCGTCAAACCCGGCGAGCCGCACCTGATCGGGCACCGAGACGCCCGCCTCCCGCAGCCGGCGCCAGATTTCGAGCGCGCCGGCGTCGTTGGAGCAGAAGATCGCCCCGTGAGGATTCGCGCAGAATTCACGCAGGTCCCCTTCCGAAAGCGCGGCCAGATCGCACCGCTTCAAGGTCCGGGCCGCGCGAGCGCCCTGCCACGTCTGCTGTGCCGCCTTCGCACGCCGGTCATGGCCGATGTGGTCGTCGCGCACGCGCACACACAGCAGCCGCTTCGCCCCGCGCGCGAGCAGGTGCTTCACGATCGCCGAGGCGCCACCCTCGTTGTCGACCCCGACCGCCGGCCCTTTGTACCCCCTGTACGACCGATGGCTGGGATCGAGAACCAGAACCGGCCGGTTGGGCACTCTCAGCCTGCTCGCCATCTCGGCCGGCACCCCGCCCCAAACCAGCATCCCGTCCGGAAGAAGCGCGTGAACTTCCGGCTGCTCCGCCGGCATGAGCCGCTCCCCGCCGGGCACGATGGTGAAAAAAAGGCCGGCCTCCACGCTCAACTCCGCCAAGGCCTGAATCGTGCGCACCGCCACCTCGCTCTGCAGCGTGTGGTAGGCCGTCGACAGCACCAGCCCCACGGACTGCGGACGCCGCGTCCGCAGTTGCCGCGCCGCCAGGTTGGGTTGGTACCCCATCCGTAACGCCACGTCCCGAACCCGGGCCCGCGTCGCAGCCGCAATCTTCGGGCTGCCTCTCAACGCCAGCGAAATGCTCGACTTGTCCAGCCCCAGTTCCCCGCCTATGTCTGCCAACGTGATCTTCTTCATGACCAACCATGAGATATGACGCCTAGACATCCCGAAGTCAAGCACGTCTGAGTTCTCGGTTCCCGGCAACGTCCTTCTCGTGTTCGCGCCGGGGAGTAGGCCCCCACGGGCTCGACCCGTGGGGCCATAAGACTTCCGACTGCACCAGCAGGCCGCCCCTTCCCCCTCTTCTCCTCCCCTCCCCGCTGCTCAGCCGCCTGCGGCGGCTGAGCAGCGGGGAGAGGCGACCACACCGCGCCCTCACCTTACCCGATCCGGCTCACCCACGGCACAAGCCGGTGGGGCCGAAACCCAAAATGGCGTTGCGCCCGTTTGTAGTGTCGAAGATCCGCCTGTGGGGGAAGCCCCGTGAGGGGCGTTCCCGGGGCAGAAGACGTGTGCGGACAGCCCTTTCGGCCGGAGGCCGATCAGCCTGCGGCTGAACGGGCTTGACTACGAACGGATTTCACCGGGGCGCCGCCATAATG
>JAFGHX010000172.1 GCA_016929905.1 Kiritimatiellia bacterium | reverse complement strand
GGCGAAATCGGACGACGATTACGGACGACGATTACGCGCGACGATTCAGACCCGGACGACGAGCGGAAGAATCACAGGAAGCCGAACCAGAGGCTGGAGGATATCGGCGCTATCGCGCCGAATCCTCAGCCTCGCCGCTGGCTCCGCCACGACTTCGCCCTCGTGCCTCGTGGCTTCCGCCGTCGCTCTGCGAGCTATGGCGCACAAGTCGTCGGGCACGGCCGGGATCTGAGATTAGGAGTGGGATTAAGATCGGAGACGGCCGTAGGCAACACCGGTCGCAAGGGTTCCGAGACTGCCGGAAGATCAACGAATCCAGGCCGGACGGCCTACACCGGGGAGAGACGAGTGCGCGGTGCGCTCTTGGGTGCGGACCGTTTCCTGTTCGTTCGGCCGACTCCCCCCTAACGCGTCCGACACGATGCCATAAACCGGTTCTTTTCGGGCCGTCGAAACACCTCAACGCGGGAGCTTGACCGACGTCTCCGCTACTTGACTGCGCACGGGTGACGAACTCGCTGTCGACCCCGGCGCTGAATGTCTACACCGACACGCAGCACCAGGCGGAAGCGCAGATCTACTATCGGACCCGGGTGCGGCAGGAATAGCCGCTAAAGTACGCAAAGAACGCAAAACGGAATCGCTCTTGGGAGGCCCGGACTGATGGCGCTGGCGCGCTTCTCCATGAAAAGCACCTTTGCGTTCTCTGCGCCCTTTCGCGGCGATGCAACAGGGTGCCCGTTCGACCTGAACACGCCTGATTTCGTCGTGCAGCGAGCGGTCGAACTGGCGGCGGAACCGATACTCGAGTGTGCGGCGCGATATGTTGATATGCGGCAGGACGTCGGATACCGTCATCGGAGCACAGGCGTGCTCCTGGATATACTGGGCGGCCTTGGCCAGGTCCGTGTCGGCCAGTCCGAGGATTCAGCGCGTGCGCCGCGCGGATTCGAGCCAGGAAAACTGTTGCTTTCCGGGCCTGCCCGGGCTAGCATTCGGGGACCCGGGCACGTAGCTCAGTTGGTCAGAGCAGGGGACTCATAATCCTCTGGTCGCAGGTTCGAGTCCTGCCGTGCCCATGTTTTTCCTGCGCAGCGTGGGAAGAATCATCTGGTGTGGAGCGTGCACATGAAGTGGCTGGTACGAATAGCCGCGTTGATTCTGGTCGTATTGGCCTTGTCGGCAGCGGCCGCTGAGGTGGCGATCGGGGACAGCAAGGCGGACGTGCTGCGGGTTCTGGGCCGTCCGCTCGGCACGGCGAGCCGGCACGGGAACGAGATTCTGCTGTACCCGGATGGCGAGGTGGAGATGACCGAGGGCCGGGTCTCGGCGGTGCGGTTGCGGACGGACAAGGAGCCGGTTGAGCCGGCCGTGCCGCCCGCGGAGCCGCCTGCGGAGCCGGAAATGCCGGCCCCGCCGGCGGAGAAGCCGGCTCCCGCGGTGTCGCCGGCGGTGCCTGAGGAGGCGACCCCGAGCCTGCGGCCTGATGTCCCGCAGCTTGTGAACGAGCAGCTCAAACTGCTCAAGTCCGCGCTTCCCACCAAACGCATGGAAGCGGCGATCGCTCTGCGGGAGTATGCGTACGCGCACGACTATGCGATACCGCAGCTGATCGAGCTGTTTGGCGACGATGCGGTTGTGGCCGTCGAGCGGCGTGCGGCGCCGACGGGGATCCTGGCGGCGAGCGACGAGCCGGACTACACGACGCCGAGCAAGGAGGCGCAAAAGACGCTGGCGGCGTTCGGGCGGCGGGCGATCGGTCCGCTGCGTGAAGCCTTGGCCTCGCAGAACGAGTCCGTGCGCCGCGACGCGGTCGCGGCGGTGAACCTGATCGAAGACGAGCAGGCGGTGCCGCTGCTGCTGGCGGCGCTCAAGGATTTCGACGACGAGGTTCGCTGCACGGCGGCGGAGGGATTGGTCCGGCGCCGGCATGCCGCGGCGTTGGATGTGTTCACGGCGTTGCTGGGCGGTGCGGAAGAGCCGGGCCTGCGTACCCGCGCGGCGCAGGCGCTTGGCACGAGCGGCGATTCCCGGGCCATTCCCGCGCTGGCGGAGGCCGTGGAGCAGGATGCGGAGCAGTCGGTCCGCGACGCGGCGGCTGCGGCGGTCCTGACGATCGGCGGCGCGCAGGCGCAGGAGGTGCTCGTCCGGATCGCGGGCAAGGGCACCTCGGGCGGACGCCAGGCGGTGGTCGAGGCGATTACGGGCGGGCACGGCACGCATACGGTGGCGCTCGGCGTGCTGACTGCCGCCAGCCAGAACCCGGAACCCGAAGTCCGTGCCGCCGTCATGGAGGGGCTGGGGCGTACGGGCAGTGGGAAGACGATCGAGACGCTGAAGACCGCGCTGTGCGATCCGGAACCGCAAGTCCGCAAGGCGGCCGCGGTCGCGTTGGGGCTGATCGATGAGCCGGCGACCGTCGACGCGCTGCTCCAGGCGCTGAACGACCGCGACGCCACGGTGCGGGCCGCCGCGGCCCATGCCCTCGAGCCCAAGCAGAGCGAACAGGCGGCCGGTTCCCTGAAGACCTTGCTGGCCGGCGACCCCGACACGGAGGTGCGCAAGGCGGCCGGCAGCGCTTTGGCCGCCCTGCCAGCCTATCGCGCCCTGATCGTCGAGACCGCGCTGGAATGGCTGCGCCTGCCGCAGGCCGATCTGCGAATCGCGGGCGCCGATCTGCTGGGCGGCATCCGCGAGAAGCGCGCGATTCGACCTCTGATCCACATGCTCGAGTACGACGAGGACAACGAGGCCCGTAACCGCGCCGCACAGGCTCTGTACCGGATCACCGGCCGGCTGGAAGAGGACCCCAAGCGCTGGCGTGAGTGGTACGGGGTCGAGTGAGCCGAACGTTGAATGCCGAGTGGCAAAGCCCGGGCTTCGGCGGGCGCGGCTTACTCGGGAACCCACCTTCGCTCAGATAGCTTCGGCGGGCGCAGCGGTGGAATCGACGAAGCTTCCAGCCCGTCCGCCCGCGGCGGAACAGAACGAATCGGTCCGTAGGACGGGCTTTCCAGCCCGTCCCGCACAGTCGTGAGCCGCCGGGAAACGGGGACGGGCTGGAAAGCCCGTCCCACGGGGAAATCGACAAAGCTTCCAGCCTGTCCGCCCGCGGCGGAACAGAGCGAGCCGGACCGTAGGACGGGCTTTCCAGCCCGTCCCGCACAGTCGTGAGCCGCCGGGAAATGGGACGGGCTGGAAAGCCCGTCCCACGGGGAGTCGACAAAGCTTCAGATCTTCGGTTCTTCCGGCTTTATGTGCCGGCCTGCTCGGCGACGGACCGGTTGGCCATCTTCTGCCGGCGCACGAACCACCAGTACAGGCCGCGGAACGGCCAGAAGGGGAGCGATCGGATATGGGCGATCTGTCGGTTGACGGCCGTGGCCAGCACGGTTTCGAACGGCTGATCGGCCCGGGCGACGGTTGATCCGCGCTGTTCGAGCAGGAACCGCTGTGCGGTCTGATGCCGTTGCCACAGATCCGGGTAGGGCTGGCCGGGAAACGCCTCCACGTAGGTGTCCGGCGCCGGGGGCAGCAGGGCGCCGTCGTACGAGTTGCCGCTCGTCAGCATGGCCTCGTCGGCAAACAGCGTGACGAAATCGTAGTGGCGCTGGTTCTGCGCGGCGACGTACATGACGAAATAGACGGATTCCGCGCCACGCTGCCAAACGGCCATGAAGATGCGCGAGGTACTCCGGAAGACGTAGCCGTTGACCACGGCGAACCCCTGCCGCGTGGCCCAGGAGTGGCATTCTTTCGCCAACTCGAATTGTCTGGCGCACTCGTCGCGCGTGGTGGGTTCGAGCTTCGATTCCGGGTGCCGCATGCCTAACACGGCCACATAGACGGCCAGCGGGATGCCTAGCCCGATAAACGCGAGCACAACGAGGAAGAGGATCATGGTCAGCATGCGCCTAGCTCCTGAGGTGGAACAGGAAACTAGAAACTGGAAACTGGAAACTGGGAACTGGAAACTGGAAATCGGGACTGGACTGGCCTTGGGGCACGAAGCACCCATGGAGAGAGAATCGTGGCTGCTGGAGCTTTGACGACTGCGAAAACATCGTACGGGAAGCGGGCCCATAGGCGCGGTAGCGCGCGAAATGCAGACACCGCACGGGCAACACTGCAGCAACTCTGAACGGTTCGCGCCGTGTCGCCTCTTGAGACCCGCGCATCTTCGACGGCGCGGACAACTCAAAATTGCCGCGTCCGCATTCCTTTCCCCTCTGAAGGCGCTCGTTGCGGGAATCGAGGATTGCCACGGGGCCGGCGTCGTGGGGTCGTCTCTCAGAGCGTTGCCTCGTGGCAATCCTTTCGATTCTCGCAACAACCCTGGTTGAGCGAGAGATGTCAGGCACGGACCGAATGGCCTTCTCGCTCTGCCTTTCGCGCCCCTTTCGCGAGTTTTCGCGGGCCATTCTTTGGATCTGGAAACCGACGAATACGGGATAGTGATCGGATCCGAAGTTGCTGCCGACGGTCTTGTCGACGATCGTGATGTGTGCGGAGTGCAGGCAATGGTCGATGGGGACGAGCAAGGGGAATAGCCTGGTCGGCCAGGTGGGCTGCCAGCCTCTCCCGCGCGAGCTGTCCCGCAATCCGGTCTTGCGCAGCAGGCGCCGGAAGTGCCAGGACCAGGGCGTCGCGTTCAGATCGCCCATCACGAGCAGCGGTCCGTCCACGCTGGCGGCGAAGGAGGCGACGGCCTCCAGTTGCTCGTCGCGCCAACGCGCATACTCCGCGCTGCTCGGCGGTACCGGGTGCGTCGCCAGAACCGTGAGCGTCACGCCGTCCGCATCGATGCGGGCGAAGGCGGAAGGGACACCCACTTCGCCGAGGTAGAGCCGTTTCGCCTGCTGGAACGGCCGGCGGCTGAACAGCGCGATCCCGAAATTGTCGGTCCGGGGCTGCGCGATGGAGTGCGGGAACCGGTTCGTCACGGCGCTGAGCGCATCGAGCCAACGCCCGTTCACTTCCTGCACGACGATCAGGTCCGGCTCGTTTTTTTCGATGAGCGCGATGACCGCATCGTGGTCCTTGTTCGAGGTGTGGACGTTGAGCAGCATGGCGCGCAGGGAGGGGTGGCCCGCGCCCGCCGGCGGCGTGTGGCCCCAGTAGAGCGGGAGGATCACGGCCAGGTTCGCGAGGGCGAGTGCGCCGTACACGGCCACGAGCCGGTAGTGCCGGCCGACCATGAGCCCGAGCGTGAGGAGGGTGAGCACGACGAAGTACTGGACCCTGAAGCTCGAGGCGAGGTCGAATACCCACCAGAGCCGGCCCAGGAACCCGGCGATCGTTCCCGCGCCGGCCAGCAGGCCGGCGGCGCCCAGTATACCGGAGAGGCGCACCTTCGGCTTGAAGAACTCGTGCGTCATGCGTGTGGGGTATTATACCGGATCGGGGCGGGTGTGTCAGGCGGGAAGTGGAGGGGCAACACCGTCTGGGACGGAGGATAGCCGCAAAAAGGCACAAAAAGCGCAAAAGGGAGGCGCATGGGGCGGGAAGGAGTTGTTCAGTGCGAACCAATATGTTGCGGGAATCGGGCCCGCGCCAGAGTGCGGTCACGATTCCCGCAACGCTGCCTTTCCCATAAGGCACAAGATCGGATCGCGGGTGTCAAGCCTCCAGTCGGAGGTGCACGGAGGAAGGCCCCTCTTGTGCTTTATCAAAAGACACACGTTGGGGGAATTTGGCGCGGGCTGTCTCCGGGAGGCCATCGTGTGCCTATGGCTCGCCTCGAACAGCCCGCCCAAATTCCTCCAACATGTCTTGTTCTGGCTTTTGTGCCTTTTGCGCCTTTTTGTGGCTATTGGCTGCGCGTGCCGTCCTGCCAATGGCGGGCTACGTCCGCGTGTCCGGTGACCGAGCGCTGTCTTGCTCGATTCAGGATTGCCGCTGCGCGGCCCGGTGGGGTATGGTGATGGCGCCGAGTGGCGGGTTAGGGCAAGGCGAGTGAGCGAGGTGGGATCATGAGTGTACTGGACCGTTTTCGGCAGGTATCGGAGGCGCCGACCCGGCCGGTATCGAAGGGTGCGGTGCGCGCGTTCGACGTTGCCGATCTGTATCGCGGCCCGGCGGCAGAGCCGGAGGCGGCGCCGCCGGAGTGTGCCGTAGCGCTTGACGAGAAGCTGCGGCAGGCCTACTTCTGGATCGTCAACCACGGGATCATCAGCCCGCACTACGACGTGGAGTATAACGACGGGCCCACGCACAGCTTCACGTTCGGCGACAAGCGCGTGGAACTCGTGCTGCCCTCGGACCAGAGCTATTCGAGCTACGTGTTGCTGCCGCTGCTGAACCTGGCGGTACGCCGGCGTTGCCTGCTCGTCGGCGGGCCCGGCCGCGGCAAGACGGCGATTGCGATTCTGATGGGAGTGCTCGGCGGCTACGGGCTGCGCGACATCAAGCGCGCGATCCAGCACGGCCAGCCGCAGATGACGATTTCCGACCTGCTCGGCAATCCGCTGCCGTCCACGCTGGTTTCCGCCGCGACGATGGACGACGTGAAGATTGCGTGGCGCAAGTGGCTCGGCATGCGCGTGAAGATCATCGACGAATACAACCGGATCCCGACCCGGACGCAGTCGGCGCTGCTGACGGTGATGGCGGACAACTACGCGGAGGTCTACGACCAGATCTATGAGTGTCCGGAGGCGGCCTGGTACCTGACGGCGAACGACGACGCGGGCGGCGGGACCTACCAGGTGATCGAGGCGCTGCGTGACCGGATCGACGTGGTGGTGAAGGCGCTGCACTTCAACACGCGGTTTCTGAACGAGCTGCTGTTGCGGGTCGAGGCGGGGATCCGGCCGGAGGAGATCGTTCCGCGCGAGATCGTGTTCAGCGAGGCGGAGCTGGACCGCATGGAGCAAGAGGTGCGCCGGCTCGTGTTACCGCCGGAGTTGCGTCGGCGCATCGAGTTCTTTGCCAGCCATTTCGAGTTCTGCGAGCCGGCGGGCAAGCGTATGGAGTACATGACGAAAGACACGGCCAAGCTGGCGGGCGCGGAGTTCCACACGCTCGCCACGCAGGAGACGGGCAAGGACGCGCTTGCGGACCTGGGCAGCCAGACGCAGAACGGCCTGTCGGTCCGTGCCATGATGACGATGCTCGTCTTCGTGAAGGCGATGGCGTATTTCCGGGGTGACGAGACGGTCGCCTTCGAGGACGTGCGCCAGATGGTTCCGTTCGTGCTGCACGACAAGCTGGTCCAGTACGGCGATTCGCCCTACTTCGAGCAGGCCGGGCACGCGCCGCTGCGGGTCGACCACGTCAGCTGGATTCGCAACCTGTTCGATTTGTCCTGCCGCGAGTACGAGCGGTTGAATCTGGACAAGGACGACGAGGTGGCGGCGCTGGATGAGAAGTTCGCGCGGGGGCTGGAGGGTGTTTCGGAGAGCGAGGCGCGCCGGCGGTTGGTCGAGATTGAGCGGACGCTGCAGGGCTGGAGCCGGGGCCGCAAGCTGTACGGGCACCTGTTCGACGACATTCTGAAGCTGAAATATCTGCACCAGCGCTACACGAACTATCTGAAGTGGCTGCAATGGAAAGGCTGATCGAAGGCCCGTTCGCCGATTGCCTCGCGAGGAACCGGGCCCGCTTCAACGCGCGGGTCGCGCTCGCCCGGCATCTGCATCGGGACTTCGAGCCCGACGCGTTCCGGGCGCACCTGCAGGACGCCGCGGAGCCCGTCGTGCGGGCGGTGGCGGAGGCGTGTCCCGGCGCGGCCGATGCCGCCGCGGAGGCGGCCTTCGCTGTGTCGCTGCGGCTGTTCGGCTGCGGGCACATTGTGCGCGGACCGTCCTTTCCCCTCATCCAGGCCGCTTGGCGCACGTTGTTGACGCAGGTTCCGCACTTGCTCACGGCCGGGCCCGGCACGCTGTTGGCCGGCGTCTCGAACGCCATCTGCAATCTGGCGTCGGCGCCGGGCGCCAACGCGGAGTTGTGGCTGGCCGACATGCGGCGGGCCGCGCCGCTGTGCGGGTGCGCAGACGAACTGATCGATGCCGGCAAAGTCCTGGCCTGGCGCCGCGGCATGGCGCACTACCGGGCCGGCGCGCTGGCGGTCTGGCGGCGGCTTCCGGAACGGCTTGCACGCGTCACGCTCGGGCTGGAGCCGGACGCCGGGCCATCGCCCAGAGCGCTGCGACGCCTGCTCGCCGACCCATGGCGGCGGCCCGGGACCGGCGAGCGCGAGGGGGCCGGCACGCTGGCGCTCGTCGCCCAGTTGGGTGGGTTCCGCGGTTTTGGCGGCCCCTTCATCTGCCCGCCCAAGGTCGGGTTGCAGGAAGGGGCCCTCCTGGCATTCGACGCCGAATCGTGCTGGACCGTGCACGCCGATTGTTTTGGCGCCACACTCCAGCGGCACGCCGGTTCGTCCCCGAAACGAGAGAGCGGGGTGGTGCGCGACTGGCGCCTGTCCGCCGGGGGCGAGGTCAGCCGCGGGCTGCTCAAAGAGCGGTTCGCGCTGCTTCAGGGGGCGAGCAGTACCGCTGCAACGGCGCATACCTTGGCCGTGACCGTTCCCCAAAGCCATAAGGTGTTCCTGGTGGCGGAGGTAGCTGGGAACGGCAGGGATAGCTCATGAAGGACTATCCCGAGAACTTGCTCGAGAACTTACTCGGGAACTTGCCTCGGAATCCGGGACGTGCAAGGGCATATGGGGCGATCGGAGAGCCGTGCAGTCGAATGAGTTCCCCCGAGTGAGTTCCCGAGTAAGTTCTCGAGAAAGTCCTCGAGTGAGCCTGCCCGCCGTAGCTATCTGAGCGAAGGCGGGTTCTCGAGCACGTTCCCGAGTAAGTTCTCGAGCAAGTTAGGACTGGGAAAGCGAAACGGTGGCAACGAGACACGAGCTCAACCGTCTGCGGAAGGCATGGCGGGAGCGGTGGGAGGCCGCGCTGGCGGTCTGGAGCCGGTTCACCAAGCTGTCGGAACCGCGCTGGTGCGTGACGGGCCGGCAGGCACGGGAGCACGGCCTGACGGATTCGTTTGCCATGATCCGATTGCAGGACCATGCCGTGGTGATCAACCTGGGCGCGGTGCAGGCGGAGCACATCGAGTCGTTTGCCACGGAGATTCTGGCGCACGAGATCGGCCACCACGTGTACGCGCCGGGCGATTTGCGCGACAACGCGCGCCTGATCGCCCGCGTGCGGGCCGCGCTGCCGTCGCGCATCGTCTGGGCGGGGATCGTCTCGAACCTGTACACCGACCTGCTGATCAACGACCGGCTGCAGCGCGCCGGGCGGCTGGACATGGCGGGCGTGTACAAGAAGATCGAGACGGAGCCGGGCGACAAGCTCTGGACGCTGTACATGCGCATCTACGAGGTGCTGTGGAAGCTGGAGAAGGGGAGCCTGGCGCACGGGAAGGTGACCAAGGCGCTGGACTGCGATGCGCAGCTCGGCGCGCGGGTCATCCGCGCCTATGCGAAGGACTGGCTGGACGGCGCCGGCCGGTTCGCGGCGCTGTGCCTGCCGTACCTGCTCGACAAGCCGGGTTCGGGGGAGCGGCGCGCGTTCCGGGCGTGGCTGGACACGGAGAAGGCGGGCGAATCGCAGGGGATTCCCGACGGGCTGGCCGCGATAGAGGACGGGGAGACCGACGGGGCTCTGCATCCCAGCGCGGACCCGGCCCTGACCGGACTGCGGCTGGAAGATGCGGAGGGGGAAGACGGCGCGAGCGCGCCGAAGGCGGGCGGAACCGCCCGCGAGGGCGGGCGGAAGAACGCGTACCGCTCGCCGGCGGAATACAAGGAGCTGATGCAGAGCGTGTGCGTGAAGGTCAGCGAGGCGGAGCTGGTGATGAACTACTATCGCGAACGGGCTCTGCCGTACCTCGTCCGATTTCCCACCCGTGAGGTCAAGGAGGCCGCCGACCCCCAGCCGGAGGGCACGGAAACCTGGGATGTCGGGCGGCCGATCGGGGCCGTCGATTGGGTCGAGAGCGTGGTGGCCAGCCCGTACGTTGTGCCCGGCGTGACCACCGTGCAGCGGACCTACGGCACGACCTGCGGCAGCCGGCCGGAACAACAGCCGGTCGACCTGTATCTCGGCGTCGATTGCTCCGGCAGCATGCACAACCCGTCCACGAACGTCTCCTACCCCGTGCTGGCCGGTACGGTCATTGTGCTGTCCGCCCTGCGCGCCGGGGCCAGGGCGATGGTGACGCTCTCCGGCGAGCCGGGCAAGTTCTCCTCGACCGACGGGTTCATCCGCCGCCAGAAGGACATCCTGAAGATCCTGACCGGGTATCTGGGGACCGGATATGCGTTTGGCGCGCTGCGCCTGAAGGACACATTTGTCGACGGCGGCAAACCGGCCCGGCCGGTGCATATCCTGATTGTGACCGATTCCGACTTCTTCCAGATGCTCGGCGAGGTGCCGGACGGCTGGCAGATCGCGCAGCGGGCCGCCGAGATCGCCGGCGGCGGGGCAACCTGCGTGATGGAGATTCCCAACATCGGACACTGGGCCACGGACATCGCGCGCCTGCGCGGGATCGGATGGCACGTGCACATCGTCACGAATATGGAACAGTTGGTCGATTTCGCCAGAGCGTTCAGCAAGGAGAAGTACGAGATCGTTAATCGTTGAGCCCGCTCCAAAAGGCGGCTCGCGAGGACGCTCGCCCTCCAGTTGATGCAACATGCTGTACAAATGGAGGGCGAGCGTCCTCGCGAGCCGGGTTCTTGCGCCTTTTTGTGGCGATCCCGGCGCGTAGCGTGTTACCTTCGTTGCTCGCAGGCCAAGCTCTGTCAGCGAATACCCAACGCCGGGCAATCATGAACAAGGAAGGCCCCATAATCGAGCACCTGACGCATCGCCTCGCCGAGTGCCCCCCGGAGTTTCTGGCGGAACCGAAGGTGGGGGACAAAGGCTCGGTGCATGTCGAGGCGGTGGTGTCGGATCTGCTGTTGGATGTGGCCGGCATTGCGTTGGTGTGCGGCACGACACCCGCCTTCGTGCGGACCGGCAAACACCAGCGCAACTATCTGCGCTTGGTCCTGGTCTGTTCCTGGCTGCTGCATGATGCGGCGTTCCTGAACAGGCCTGAACTGGGCGAGCCGATCTACACGTGGCTGCAGAAAGGGCTGGACGAGCTGGCCGCCCTGGTCGGGGCCGAGGACTGCGTGACCGATCCCGACCGGCGCGAGGAGCTGGCGCGCCTCTGCCTGGACGGGATCGGGCTGTTGCCGAAGGGCGAGACGCCGGAGCTGGCCGCGGATCGGCTGAGCACACTCAGCTCCGTATATCGCGCGCGTGTGATCCGCGAAACGAAAGCCCATCGCGAGCGGGTGGAGCGGATCCGCCGGCAGATGCAGGAGAAAGCGGCACGGGAAGCGGCCGCAAAAGCAATCCGCGAGTAGGAAGAGTAGAAGCGGCGTCCCGCCGCTTCCCCGGGCCGAAGGCCCGTGGGCCGCGCGGCAAGTCGTGCTTGGAGAGGCAGACGGGTGGGTGAATGAGTGACGCTGAGGATTTCGAGGTGCCGGCTGAGCGGCGGTCGCGCAACCCGTTGATGACGGCGGTGGGCTACAAGCTGTTCAACCGGATCCGGCAGCATCCGCACGCGCCGCGCTGGAACTACGTGGTGGGCGACCGCGTGACGGCCGAGGATCTGGCCGCGGTGGAGGCTTTCCGCGAGCGGCAGCAGTCGCACCCGCCCCGGCTGGCGCCGGAGCCGCCGCCGGCCCTCGTCGAATGGGTTCGCCGTATGCGCGAGCGCAGCGCCGCCTTTCGCGCACGCGTGCCCGACGGGTTCGACATCGAGCGGGACTGGGCGGCGATTCCGACGATGTGCCGCGAAGACATCGCGGTGCGGCCGGAAGACGTCATCCCGTCCGACGCCGATCTGGCGCGGCTGATCGTCTATGACACCTCCGGCACGACCGGCCATGCGCTCGTGGTGCCGCACCATCCGGCAGCGATGGCGAAGAACCACCCGCTGATCGAATACGCACTGGCACGCCACGGGGTCCGCCCTCCGTTCGGGCCCGAGCGGGTGGCCTGCGTGAATCTCGGCGCGCAGGTTCATACCGTCGTGTTCCCCAACGTCTTCTCCGTCTGGAACCAGGCCGGGTTCGCCAAGGTCAATTTGCATCCCAAGGCTTGGCGCGAGCCGGACGACGCCGCGCGCTTCTTCAAAGACTTGGCGCCCTTCTTCCTGACCGGGGACCCGGTCGGCTGGGCGGAGATGATGCGCTGGGCGCTTCCCGTGCGTCCGGCCGCCCTGCTCTCGACGGCCGTGGCGCTGAGCGACGGATTCAGGCGCCGCCTGGAAGAACGCTATGCCTGCCCCGTTATCGATTGGTATTCGACCACGGAAACCGGCCCCGTCGCCTTCAGTGCTCCGGACGGCCACGGCATGGAAATCGTTGCGCCGGATATCCATGTGGAACTGCTGGACGAAGCAGGGCATCTTGTCGGGCCCGGCACGCGAGGCGAGATCACGGTGACGGGCGGCCGCAACCCGTATCTGCCGTTGCTTCGATACCGGACCGGCGACTGGGCCGCCCTGCAGGAAGTGACCGACGCCGAGGGACGCCTTTCGCTGCGCCTGACGGAGTTGGAGGGGCGCGATCCCGTCTTCTTCCGAGCCACAGACGGTTCCATCGTGAACCCCGTGGACATCGGCCGCATTCTGCGCGAACAGCCTTTTGTGCAGCACCGTTTTGTGCAACATGAAGACGGTTCATGCGAAGTCGTCATCCGCCCCGCCGCCGGAAGCTCGGTCGACAAGGACCTGATCCAAGAAGGGCTCCGCGCGCTCTTTGGCCCCGCCCGCAAGATAACGGTTCGAACCAACAGCAGACTAAGCGCATCTTCGCGCGGCGAGAAAGTCTATCCGTATGTGTCGGAGATGAAGTAGAAGCGGCGTCTCGCCGCTTCCCCCGGGCCGAAGGCCCGGCCCCCCCTCTGGCCCAGTTGCCCGTCCGTTCCGTCGCTTCCCGATTGTTCCAAGGGCTTCTCGCGTCCGGTGGCGGGCCGCGCTCCCCGCGGCCGCGGTCGCCGGGACGACGACCCTCCAGTCCAACCTGTAGGACGGCCGCCCCCGCGCCGCCTCTTGGACGGACACGGCATTCGAGCACACATATCCTCATTCTCCTTGACAGTGATAGCGATCGAGAGTATATAATAGCCCATATAAAAAATCGAGAGAGTCCTGTTGGAGGGGATGAGCCTATGACACCCGACCAGGTGGGAACAGCGGATCCGACGGCCTTTGAGTCGAGGAAGTGGTTTTCGGTCCCGGAGGCGGCGGACTATCTGGGTGTGAGCCAGCCGACGATTTTCCGATGGATGAAGCAGGGCCTTATTTCCTTTTATAAGGTGGGTGGTTCGACGCGGTTTTCTCAGGAGAATCTGGACGATCTGATTGAGAAGACGACGGGCCAGAAGGAAGCGGAAACGGCGGCGGGCCGCTGCGCGGCCTGCGGGCATTCGGTTCTGATCGAAGGGCGGGTTCAAGGGACCGGCCGGCTGTATTTCCGGCCGGACAAGACGAAGTTCTGGGTGTTTGAGGAGGCGATGGTTCCGATCCGGGCCACGACATGCGCGGCCTGCGGGCACATTCAGTTGCAGGCCGACACCGCCAAGCTCAAGCGCCTCCGAACGTAGAAGCGGCGTCCGCCGCTTGCGGGGGCCGACCGGCGCTTCATCGTCGAAAGGCCGGCGAATCCGGTGCGGAGTGCGGGAGGCGTTTCAATGCCCGACGCAGAGATAGCCGCAGTACTGCTCGGGGGCGTGCTGATGGGGCTGTGGGACTTCCGTCGTCTGACGCGCAGGGCTCCCTCGCTCAGTCTCGAGAACATACACAAGTTTGTCCCCTACCTTTGGCTGTTGCTTCTGCCTGTACTCCTCATCGTGCCGCCGTTGCTGATTGCTGGCACCCATCCACGGCTGGCCTGGCACGTCCCCCTCTGGGTAGACGGGTACAGCCGCCTCCTGGTCTGGGGCACGGTGTTCGCGGTTTTGGGCTACAGCGCCACTCTGGCTGTTTCCGTTGCGTTTCGCCGTTTGCGAAGAGGCCGCCATGCGCTGCTTCTCGTTTCGGTCGTCTGCGTTGCACTCCTGTTTCAGACCCAACATCGTCTGTATCATCCTTTGTATCCCGTGCTTGAATCTCGTATCGACGACGACGGCGTTATTCGGCAAACGAGCGGCGCGAGTTGCGCGGCCGCTGCAGCGGCGAACATCTTGTGCGCGGCTGGCGTGCACACCTCCGAACGGGAGATGGCCAGGTCACTTGGCACCACCCGGTTCGGAACGTCGCCGGGCCAGATTGCGCGGGGGATGCGCGTATTCGGGGTCAAATGCGTCAAGCGAACGGTTCGGGACCGGGACATCCTGGCGGTGAAGGCGCCGGCCATTCTGCTCGTGGACCACCTCTCCGCCGGCGTGGACGGACATGCAGTAGCGTACATAGGGCGCCGGGCCGGGCGGGTGGAGATACGTGACCCGCTTGTCGGCCGCAGGTTGCTCACCTCGGAGGAAGTGTCGCGCGCATGGCGAGGGCACGCGATCGAGTTCGGGTTGCCCGTCGGAGGATACGGTCTGCCGTCGCCCGTTTCGTCGTGGATCGATACGGTGTGTGTGGTTCTTCTTATCATGATTGCCGGCGGCGCCGGACGATTCTTCTCGCGGCTGCCGAATCCGCAGTGGCTGCTCGGCTACGCGCTGCCGTTGAGTGTCGTTCTGATCATCGCTTGTGTGCGCAGGCTGCCCGTGCTGGAGTTTCAGCCTCCGTTCGCCTGGCTCATGCGCGGGCGCCGTGAATTCGTCCTGTTGGGTGCGGCGGCCGCGATGTTGCTGGCGACGCCGCTTTCGCGGTTGCCCCACAGACGGCAGCGAGTGCTGGTGGCCGTATTCGCCGTCTTCTTCGTCGCCACGTTCTCGGTATCCCCCTACCTGCTTCCCGCTCTGGTGCGGGCGAGCCTGGCCAGGATCGTGACCGAGGTGGACGCATCGGGGGTCTGCCTTCAGAGCAACGGATTCAACTGCGGTCCCGCGGCAGCCGTCACGGCGTTGCGCCATCACGGCGTGGCGGCGGGGGAGGGGGAGCTGGCGATCCTGGCGCACACCACGCCGCTGGCAGGCACGCAGGCGGATTCCCTGTGCGCCGCGTTGAACCGGCGGTACGGGCGTGATGGTGTCCACTGCGAGTACCGGCGTTTCGGCTCGGTGTCCGAACTTCAGGACACGGTGCCCGTCATCGCCATTGTGAAGTACCTCTTGTTGGTCGACCACTACGTGACCGTGCTCAAATGCAACGCTGATGCGGTGACAATCGGCGATCCCCTGACCGGCCTGCGAACGTTGTCCCACAAGGAGTTCGCGGCGATGTGGCGGCATTGCGGAATTGTGGTGAGAAGGGAGTCCCTGCCCGGCAGAGCGGTTTTGCGACCGACCCTGAACCATCAACCATGGGCTTCGCCGGTCCCCCGGCGAAGGGGGGGGCTACTTATCCCGCATTTCGAGGAAGCCTTTGATCGGGTCGCCCTGATTATCGTCGCGATTTGACCAGCGCGTTTCGACGGTGGGGCTGATCTCGGGGCCGACGACGAGGCGGAATCCGACATTGGCGTGTTTGGCGTCGGGGCTGGCGGTGATGCGGCGCGCGATGCGCAGGGTGGCTTCCGAGATCCCGTATTGCCAGGACCCTCCGCGCAGGACCGGTTGCGGGTCTTTGGGGTTCTCGATATTCTGGCACAGCTCCCAGACGTTGCCGCCGACTCCGTACAGGCCCCAGTCGTTGCGGCCGCTCTGCCTGACAGGCGCGCCGACGCGGAATTCGTCGTTGTGGCCGGCAATCCGGTGCTCGACCTCGCCCCATTCCTCGCCGAAGTAGTTCCAATCGTTCGGCGGCGGCCAATCGTTGCCCCACGGGTAGATGCGGTCGGGGTCGCCGCATCGGGCGAGCACCTCCCATTCCGGTTCGGTCGGCAGGCGGAAGACGTAGCCGCGCGGCAGATCGCGCGCGTACTTCTTGTTGAGCCATTCGCAGTAGCGCAGGGCGTCCTTCCATTGGACGACGACGGCGGGCTGCTCGTCCTTGTCGATCTGGCCGATATCGAAGTGCGGGGTGTGTCCGGGGTCGAATTGCCTGTATTCACGGTTGGTGACTTCGTACTTACCGACCCACATCTTGAGCGCCTTGAGCCAGACGAGCTCGATCTGGCGTGTGAGGGTGTCGCCCTCTTCGAGCAGCATGGCCGTGTCCTGGCCGAGCGGGAAGAGCGGGCGGCTGGCGAGGATCCCTTTGCAGGCGGCGATGATTTCCGCCATACGCGGCCCGGCGTACCCGAGCGCGACGGCCTGCTGCGCCGCCTCGATCGCCTCCCAGTACTGGTCCGCCTTGTACGCGGCCTCGGCTTCGGCCACGGCCTTTTCGATCCTGGCCCGGCGCTCCTTCTGCTGGGCGAGCGCGGCCTGTTCGGCGATGCCGGTATTGATGGCCTTGGCCAATCCGGCGGCCTCGCCCTTCCGGAATTTCGAGAGCACCTCAGCGGCGCCGTGTTCCTTCCAGAGGCTGGTGAGCCGGTCCCGTGCCTGCTGGAACTCCTTCTTGGCAATAAGCTCCCGGATGCGGCGCAGTTGGTCTTCGACGGCGAGCACGGTTTCCTCGGCCTGCCAGGCCTGGAGCCAGGCTTCGAGTTCGGCGGTATCGCGGCCGCCGCGTTTGAGTTCGGCGATCTGCTCCGCGGCCCGCTCGAACCGGCGCTCGGCGAGCAGGATGACGGCTTCGTTCCACGCGGCGTCGTCCGGGGCGGCGTCGCGCAGGATTTGACCGACATCCGGCTCGGCGCTGTCGAAGACGGAGGTGCCCGCCTCCGGCTGAAAGCCTGGCGGCAGGCGCGGTTCGCACAACCGCCACACCTCGGCGACCTTGCCGATCCGCGCTTTGTCGTCGGCCACCTCCCGGCTGAAGGGGTGCTCGGGATGCGCGGTCTCCCATTCGGCGAGCCGGTTGAGCGCTTCGGCGTACTGGCGCTTCTGCACGAAGCCAAGCATGTCCTGGGCGAGGGCGGCATAGTCGGGCCAGGCGGCGATCCGGCCGGCGTCCTCGGGGGAGACGGGTGCTTCGTCGTCGGGCGCCCCGATCCCGAGCCGTTCCATGGTGCGTCGCACGTACGGCTGCAGTTCGATCATGGTCAGGCGCTGCCAGACGCGGGCACCGACGATGAGCACGGCGCCCAGGGCCAGGCCGATGCCGAACGCGGCCATGAAATGCCGGCGTCGCGGCCCGGGCGCGGCCCGGGCCGCGGTTTGGCTCGCGGCGGCCAGTTTGGCCCGGTCGATCTTGTGCGTGATGGTGTGGCCCCGGCGGATGGCGCGGCGGGCGGCCCGCGTCTGCCGACCGGCCGGCGCGGCCGTGCGGGTCGGCGAGCGTTTCACGGTGCTCTCGCCCGGTTCGGGCAGGTTCCCGCCGGGCATCTCCCCGACGAGCACCTGCGCGATATCGGCCAGCGCCGCTTCCCAGTCGGAATAGCGCCGCTCGGGGTCCTTGACCATCATCTTCTCGATGAGCCAGGCCGTGTTGGCGGAGATCCGCGGGTTGATCTCGATCGGGTCTTCGATGTACTCGGTGATGTGTTTGAGCATCGCCGCCACGCCGCCGGTCGCCGGGAACGGCACGCGGCCGGTGATCATGTGGTACAGCGTGGCGCCCAGCGAGTAGATGTCGGTTCGGCAATCGATCTCCTTATGGCCGGAGACCTGCTCCGGGGAGCAGTATTGGGGCGTCCCCATCATCATGCCGCTCATCGTCTGGTTCCAGTCTTCGTTGCCGACCATTTTCGCAAGGCCCAGGTCGGCGACCTTGATGGTGCCGTCTTCGTCCACGAGGATATTGTCCGGCTTGATGTCGCGGTGAATGATCTGGGCGCGTTTCCAGGCATGATCGAGCGCGTTGGCCACGGCGGATGCCACGCGGACGACGACCGGCTCGGGGAACGAGCCCTGTTTGCGGAGCATGGCGCCGATGCTTTCGCCGGAGACGTACTCCATCACGAAGAAGTAGGCGCTCTCGCAGTGGCCCGCTTCGTGGATCTGCACGATGTTCGGATGCTTGAGTTTGGCGGCGACTTTCGCCTCGTTCTCGAACCGGTCGATAAAAGACGGATTGGCGGCGAGCAGGGGGGGCAGCGTCTTCATCGCCACGATGCGGTCCAGCGAGATCTGTCGCGCCTTGTAGACCGCGCCCATCGCGCCTTCGCCGAGCTTGCCCAGGATTTCGTAGCCGGGGATGTGGCAAAGCGCATCCTCTTCTTCGCGGGCCGGGGGCGCGGGTGCTTCCGGCGGAGGCGTGTCGGCCCCGCCCGCGGCCGCGTCCTTTCGGGCCTCGGCCGAAACGAACCGAGTGGCTTCCTCTGAGTTCTTCTCGTTCACCGTGCGTCGCCCTCTTCCCGCTCGGGCCGTCCGGTCCCGGCATTCGGTCGCGCAACCGGAGGGATTCTTTCCGACATTCCGGGGTGTGTCAAGGGCAGATTCTTGTTCGTTAGGCTTGCGGTGCCGGCGATATTTGGCGATAATGGGTTTCTGACAGTCGGGGGCGCCCGGCACGCGGGGCGCACACGGGGGAAGACATGCCGCCAAAGCTGAAGATTGTCGCGAGCGGGGAGGAACGCGAGATCCCGTTCACGGACCTGGTCACCGTCGGGCGCAGCAAGAAGAACGACATCACGCTGTCCGACGACAGCGTCTCGCGCAGCCACGCGATCCTGCGCCGACTGGCGGACGGGAAGTATTACATCATGGACTCGGGCAGCACGAACGGGACGTTCGTCAACGAGAAGCGCGTGCTGGTTCCGTCGCCGCTGACCAACGGCGACAAGATCCGGCTGGGCGACACGGCGCTTCTGGTCTTCCAGCATGAGGAAGAGCTGACGATTCCGGACGACGACGACGATTACACCGACGCCTTGGCCACGATGGTGGCCACCCGCACGGTGATTCAGAAGCTGACGGTGCTGGTGGCGGACATCCGCGGGTACTCGCGCATGACCGAGGAAGTGCCCGTCGGCGTGCTGGGTTCGCTGCTGGGGCAGTGGTTCCGGGCGGCCGGCGAGGTCGTGGAGAAGAACGGCGGGGTGGTGGACAAGTTCATCGGCGACGCCGCGATGGTGCGGTGGCTGCCCGACAAGGAGCAGAAAGACGCCTCGGTCTACGCCGCGCTGCGTGCCGCGCACGATCTGCACGTGGCCACCGAATCGTTGAGCGGCGAGTATCCCCAGTTGCCGCATCCTCTGCGGATCGGGGTCGGCATCAACACGGGCCAGGCGCTGCTCGGCAATCTCGGCGGCGGCTCGGCCAGCGACTACACCGCGCTTGGCGACGCCGTCAATCTGGCCTTCCGTTTCGAGGAGGCCACCAAGACCCTGAACGCCAACGTGGTGTTGGGGCCGGACTCCTACGTGTATCTGCCCGACGAGAAGAAGCAGGACCACTACCACACGGTGACGGTGAAGAACCGGGACGAGCCCATCACCGTCTGCGCGTTCGCCTTCGAGGAACTGCCCGCCCTGATCAAGACCGGCCGATAGGCGCCGCGCCGCGCGCCCGGGTGCCTTGCTGACCTGAAACGTGCTGGAGGAAGTTCGCGAGCAAGTTGGGCAGAGGCGGGCGCGCGGTCTACATGACGGTTTCCCCGTCGATGGTGCCGACCTTGATGTGCAGGTCTTCCTTGGCGGTTACGCTGTCGATGGCGCCGCTGCGCAGCCGCACGACGCGGTCGGAGCAGGAGAGCATCTTCATGTCGTGCGTGGCGGTAATGACCGTGATGCCGAGTCCTTCCTTCATTTCGCTGAGCAGGTTGATGATCTCCTCGCCCGTATGCAGGTCCAGGTTGCCGGTGGGTTCGTCGGCCAGGATGATGAGCGGCTCGTTCACGAGCGCGCGCGCAATGGCGATGCGTTGCTGCTGGCCGCCGGAGACCTGGCTCGGCAGGTGGTGCAGGCGGGGTCCGAGTCCGACGCGGTCGAGGATCTTGGCGGCGTCGCGGTGCGCCTGGTCGGGCGGCACGCCGGCGAAGATGCGGGCGATGGCGACGTTCTCCAGGGCCGTCATCGTGAGGATCAGGTTGAAGGTCTGGAAGATGAACCCGATATTGTGGCAGCGGAACCACGCGAGCTGGGAGGAGTCCAGGTCCGCCAGCTTGTAGCCCTGCACGAAGACTTCGCCTTCGCTCGGCGTGTCGAGCCCGCCGATCATGTTGAAGAAGGTCGATTTCCCGGAGCCCGACGGCCCCATGATCGAGAGGTACTCCCCGCGCCGCACTTCCAGGCTCACGCCGCGCAACGCGTGCACGTCTTCCTCGCCCATGCGGTAGATCTTCTTGACGTCTTTCGACGTTATGATGACGTCGTTTTTCACGGCTATCCTATCACCCTCGGCGGCTTTCAGAGGGGTCAGGTGCCCGGTTTCGGGTGTCAGCGGTTTCCTGACACCTGACGCCTGACACCCGAACCGCTATTCCTGGATCCGCAGCGCTTCCACAGGTTGTTTTCTGGCCGCCATGTAGGCGGGCATGATGGAAGAGACCACGGCGATCAGCGAGCCGGCGACGAACGCCACGACGACATCCCGGAGCATGGCCAGCACCGGCATGTTGCCGAAGACATACGTCTGGTAGTTGCGGAACGCGACCGCGACGGCGACAATCAAGCCCAGGACCATGCCGATCACCGCTCCGCAGATGCCCTGCAGCGAGGATTCGATGAAGTAGACTTTCACGATGAACTGGTCCCGGGCGCCCAGGCACTTGAGGGTGCCGATCTCCTTGACGCGTTCGGTCACGGCCATGAGCATGGAGTTGACGATCCCGACCGTGCAGGTCAACAGGGTCAAGCCGAGCAGGAGCAGCATCATCTGGTCGGTCTTGCCCCCCGCCAGGATGTCGACGCCGAACTTCTGGAGAATGATATTGAGCTGATCGTCGTCCAGCGCGATGAGCGCCCGGGTGATGCTCTCGGTGATCAGCATGTAGGCCAGGAAGGCGATGGCCAGGATGACGCCGATCATGGTGATGAGCGAGCGGAAGAAGCGCCGTTTCAGCCCGGCCATGCTGACCCCGAGCGCCACGCGCCAGGGCAGGGAGACCTGGCGGGGCACCTCCTCCAGCGGCGTCGGCGTTGCGGCCGTGCTCATGGGGCGCTGTCCTCCGTGCGTTCGCCGCCGTCTTGAACCCGCTCCGCGCTGTTTTCAATGCCGCCCACGTCGATCCGGAGGTCTTTTCGCTCTTCGAGGCGTTGAACCCTGCCGTCCCGGATCCAGAGGATCCGGTCGGAGACGTCCAGCATCTTCATGTCATGGGTGGCCGATATGACGGTGATCCCGCGTTCCTTTCTCAGGTCGTTGAGCAGGTTGATGATTTCCTCGCCCGTATCGACGTCCAGGTTCGCCGTCGGTTCGTCGGCCAGAATGATGACGGGGTCGTTGGCGATGGCGCGCGCGACGGCGACGCGCTGCTGCTGCCCGCCGGACATCTCGAACGGCTTGTGGAAGAGCCGGTCGCCCAGCCCGACGCGCTCGAGTATGCGCGCGCCCTTCTCCCGTGCTTCGCCGGGCGTTGTCCCCGCGAAGATCATGGGCAGCGTGATGTTCTCCAGCGCGGTGAGGATCGGCAGGATGTTGTAGGACTGGAAGATGTAGCCGATCTTGTGGCACCGCATCCAGGCCAGTTCGTAGGAGTCGAGCTGGGCGACGTCGATCTCGTCGATGAACACCATCCCGTCCGTCGGCGAATCGATGCCGCCGATCATGTTGAACAGCGTCGTCTTGCCCGAGCCGGATGGCCCCATGATGGAAAGGTACTCGCCGCGATAGATGTCGAGTGTGACGCCGTCGAGCGCTTTGGTGACGTTCTCGCCCTCGCCGTAGTAGCGCTTGACGTCGATCGAGCGGATCACGATATGTCGCTCGACCACCTGTTCCGTCACCGTGTCCGTGTCTGCCATAGCGCTGTCCCGGGCGATGAACCAATGAAAAATGAAAAATGAAGAATGAAAAATGCGACCAGTCCGTTGCTCGCCTTCGGGCCACCGGGTGGACGTCTGACTTATCTGCCGGCCCGGCGCGCGTGCCGCACAGCCCGGGTGGGTCAAAACCCGACCCCGGTGAAACCATAGTGCATTCTCTCCGCGTTGCCAAGTGTTTCTTGCGGGTTGCTCGCGATTTTTCCGAAAAAATAGTTTGGCAATCCGTGCCGATCGGCTATACTCAACACGTGCAGGGGGCATGCGTGCCGGCGGGTCCGGTCCTGCCGCTTGCCGGTTCCGGCCTGCTGATCGCGCCCCTGCGCACCGGAGTTAAGTCACAGGATGATACAAGTCTCATATCTCGCCGAAGGGGTCTACTCTCTCAGTCCGGTGTGTCCGTCCACAGATGATCTGGCCGTGGAAGCTGGGGGGTGTTTGCAGACCAGGATTCTTCTCGCACGTGGAGGCCACAACAGGTGTCTGTGCTGAGACGACGGGAAAAGCAGCGGTTGGACCGGCGCCAGTCTCTGGCCGGTGTGCCGGTCTTCCACACCCACGTCAGGCTTGAAGAGTGCGAGGCGGGCACGGTGACCTTGAAGGCCAAGGTCCGGCGCGGCCCGGGTTTCTTCGACCGGTTCCGCCCGCCCGTCTCGGAGCGGAGCTACGAACTGGATGAGTTCGGCACATTTGTCGTGCGCCAGATCGACCATGAGCGCAGCGTTCTGGCCATCGTGAACGCGTTCGAGCGGCGGTACGGGATGTCCCATCGCGAGGCTGAACTGGGCGTCGTCGCTTTCATGAAGATGTTGATGAAGCGGAACCTTCTGTCGGTGGCCGCGCGGACGGAACGGGCGGCCATGACCAAGCACGGATGAAACGCGCATACATAGGGGCGGCGGGGTTGTTCGCGCTGGCGGCGGCGCTGGCCGTGGCGCCGCGGTGGCCGGCATCGGCGGTGGAGACGGCGGACACGGAGTCCGCCGCCGCGGCGGCGATGCTCGAGGAGATGCAGGCCCTGTTCCCACGCGATTCGCGGGCGGTCGGGACGCCGGGCAACGCAGCCCTGGCGGAGGCCGTGCACCGCCGCTTTGCCGGCAGCGGCTTCACCAACGGGGTGATCCGGTTTCCCGCACCGGTTTTCGTGCCCGGCAAGACGACGCTCACCTTGCCGGGCCGGCCGCCGGTCGTTCTGGAGCCCTTGCATCCCACGCTCATGCGCCCGGGCAATTTCCCGCAGGCGCGTCTGTCTCTGCGCCTCGTCTACGGCGGAAAGGGCGGATTTGCCGACATGGAGCGCCTGCGCGGAACGGCGTTGGCCGACACGCTCCTGCTGATGGATTTCGATTGCGCGGACCGGTGGCTGCCGCTGCTGCGTTTCGGCGTGCGCGGGTTCGTGTTCGGCGGCGCGGACGGGTATGACTACGACGATTCCTACACAAAAGTCTACAACAGCGAGGTCGGCGTTCCCCGCTTCTTCGTTCCGCGCGAAACCGCCGATGAGCTGAAAGCCGCGTGCGCCGAGACGGCGGGCTTGGCGGTCGAGATCGAGTCGACCCCTTCGCGCTGGGAAAACGGCGAGTTGCACGACTATTGGGTGCTGATCCCCGGCGTCGACCCCGATCTGAGCGAGGAAGTCATCGTGTTCGTGGCGCCGCTCGATGCGAACGCCGTGGTGCCGCAGCGCGCGGCCGGCGCCTCACGCGCCGTGAACTTGTACCTGTTGCTGAAGATGCTCGATGACTTCAGGGCCCGGCCGCCGGCCCGCTCGGTCATGCTCGCGGCCGTCAACGCTCACGCGCAGCGCTATTTGGGCGAGCGGATGCTGGCGTGGTATCTCGTCACCCGTTTCTACCGCATCGAGGATATGCGGGACCAGATCGCCCGTGAAATGCGCCGCGCCAACCTGTACCGGGAGAATTACGAGCGGCTCAAGCTCGAGCCCGTCTCGCTCGGAGTCGACGAGCTCAATTCCGCCATTCGGCTGCTCTGGGAACTGGACGCGGGCCAGCAGGCGGAGCGGCAGGCCGAGTATGACGGGAAGGAATCGGCACGCGAGCAGAAGATCAAGCAACTGCGCAAGAAGATCCGCAAGCTGAAACGCAAGGACGGCGATGCGCGGGCCGCGGAGAAGGAACTGGCGGAACTGGAGACGAACCCCACGCCGGAAATCGACAATGTGCTCGACTTGACGGGTTTCGCGGAGGGGGACTACCGCCGCGCGCTGGCCGCGGCGGTTCGGACGGTCGAACGCGAGCGGCACACGTTCGTGGCGCGGGTGACGAAGGATTCCGCCTCGGTGCGCGGGTTGGACAAAGACCTGCGGCGGCTGCGCTACCTGGAGCAGGCGCCGTTTGCGGCGCTGAAGGCGACGATCGACCGAGCCAAGAGCGTCTTCGACGACGAGAAGCTGCTGGAGAGCTGGCGTGCCAAGCTGGACATGAGCACCGGCGACCGGCTGATGATCAAGGAGCCGCTGCAGAACGAGGTCAAGCGCTCGCTGAACATGGTGAAGCTGGACCAGATGGCCGTCTCGACGAACAAGCAGCTGACCGAAAAGGAACGCGACCGGATCCAGGCCAACCTGCAGGTGCAGCGCGACAATCTGACGCGCGTGCTGGTCATTTTCAACAAGATCGACATCGGCGTCGGCCGCAGCCGGACTTACTACCGGCAGATAGCCGTGGACGACACGCAACGGCAGCTGCTGAAGTCGTTTCGCGACGAGTTGGTCGGGAAATACACCGGTTGGGAGCGGCGCAACCGGGAGATTCTGGATCTGGACGCTTCGAACGACGGCGTGCGCGACGTGCTTGGAACGAAGCGCGTCGCATTGGTCATCGACCTGGCGATGAACGGGAGCAGCGACCGTATCGGGTTCTGTTCCGACAACCCGCACCTGGGGCTGGGTACCTGGCAGCGCGGGTTCGGCCAACTCAGCACGAAGATCGCGGGCGAACTCAGCGGCGGCGAGGGCGCGCAGAACCCGTTCGTGGACACGATGACCGGCGTGGGCGGCCGCTCGGAAGACTTCTTCTTCCGCTCGACGGATTCCGCGATTCCCTACTTCCACGCCGCCCGGGGCCAGCATGCGCTCTCGCTCAAGAATGTGTTCGCCGGCGACGGGCTCGTCTTCAGCCCGGCCGACACCTTTGCGAACCTCGACGCGCGGCGGGTCTACCGCCTGCAGACGTGGCTGCGTGACTATTTCCCCACGCTGCTGGCGCACCGCGACATGACGTCGTGGGAGAACCTCGGCTGGATGCGGGTCCGCTGGCACGAGCGGCCGTGGAGCAGCGTGATCCGGACGTTTTCGCTCGACGAATTCTCGGGCAAGCCGATCCCGGACCAGCCCGTCGCCGGCTGCATCGTGGCGCTCTACTCGGAAGGGAAGCCGCCGCGCGTCCTGCCCTGGCTGGTGGACGGCGATGTCGTGAACGGCTACAGCGCGCTGACGGACGACACGGCGCAGGCGCTGTTCTATGCGGTGAACGAGCCGGGCAGCATGGCGCCGACAGCCTACAAGATGGCCGAGGACTGGCGTTCCGTCGCGTTTGCCATGGACAAGGGGCGCGTGCAGGAATCCAAGCAGATCAACAGCAATATCCGGCGCAGCGACAGCAAGACGCTGCCGATGTTCCCGTGCGAGGAGTTCCCGATCTACGACCGGGTTGACCCGACCACGATTTCAGCGCGCCCGATCACCGTGCACGCCTACTGGCCCAAGACCGGGAAGGGCAAGGCCAACCCTCAGAAGTACGGCACGCACGGCGTCGCATCGCTCTCGCCGGCCGACTCCCACGTTTCGGCGGGGCCGGCCGCCATCTACCTGTGGAAACGGAGCGAGAAGTTCGAGAAGGAATCCGTGCTCGTGCTGACCGACGGCAAACGCTGCCTGCTCAACTCGACGCCGGCCGAGCCCGAGGGCGTGGGGTTCGAGACGGGCGGGCAGGCGGGTTCGGACTTCTTCGGGCAGGTCGCCGTCGATATGGACCGGCTGAACCGGTACCGGCTCAGCGAAATGAAAGGGGTGGCGAACCAGCTCGTGGACGAATTTCTCGAGCAGGGCCGGCAGGCGATCGAGGCGGAAGACGCCGCCCGCTCGGCGCACGACCACAACGCGCGGATCCAGGCCAACTACAGGGCGCTGGGCAACGAAGTGAAGGCGTACGAGCACATCCGGTCCATGAACACGGACATGCTCAAATCGATCGTCGTCTACATGGCGCTGATGGTGCCGTTCTGCTTCTTTCTCGAGAAGTTGCTGTTCGACATCTCGCGGCTCGAGCACGAGCTGCTCGTGTTCACCGCGTTGTTTGTCGGGATGTACGTCATGTTCCGGCTGATCCACCCGGCGTTCCGCATCGCGATGAGCCCGGAAGCCATCTTCATCGCGTTCGTGCTCGGTGCGATCGGCGCGTTCATCACCTCCGTGCTGCACACCCGGTTTCAGGACGAGATGGCGATGCTGTTCCGCAAGACATCGGGTATCGGCGAGGACGTCAAGGTCGGGACCGTCGGGCAGACGGCGATGCTGATCGGGGTGCAGAACATGAAGCGGCGCCGCGTTCGCACGACGCTGACGACCGCGACGATCGTGCTCGTCATCTTCACGATGCTCGCCTTCTCGAGCGTCTCGAAGAAGATCAACCCGACGATCATCCGCAAGTCGTTCGACGCGCCCTACACCGGCGTCCTCTACCACTGGCCGGGCGGCAAGCCGATGGACGAAGAAACGGCCCGCGTGCTGAAGACGGTCTTTGCCGACAGGGCGGAGGTGGCGGTGCGCCGGCTGGCGGCCCCGAAGACGCCGTGGCGGCTGGCCCGGGCGGGGGCGGCCGAGAAGCAGGCCCTGATCGAAGCGGTCGTCGGCCTGCCCATGAACGACTTCGTGTTCAAGGAGGCCCGGCCTCTGACGCAGGGCCGGTTCTTCTCGGCGCCGGCGGCGCCGGAAATCATCCTGCCCGCCGCGGCGGCCGAGGCGCTCGGGCTCACGCCCGAACAGGTCGGCAACGTGAAGGTGGAGTTGCAGGGCCGCGACCTGCTGCTCGTCGGGCTGGTGGATGACCAGCGCTACCGGCTCATGCGCGACTTGAACCCGAATCTCCCGCTGCTGCCGTTCAAGAAGGACGTGGGGCCCGCGCGCGGCGAGGACGCCGGCTCACTGGAAATCGACGAGGAAGACGTCGGCGCGCTGACGGTGGACACGGCGGCCGCCGTCCTGCTGCCGGACGAACTGGCCAGGGTGCTCGGCGCCGGCCCGTTCACCGTTTCCGTCCGGTTCCGGGAGGACGAGAAGGCCGGTGTGCGCAAGCAGCTCTGGCAGGAAGCCACGATGCTGCTCAATATCACGTTCGCCAAGTTCTACATCGGGAGCCTGGACCCGTTTGTTGCCGGCGACGACGCCAGCCAGTTGACGCAGGCGGGGATCTACTACGTGGGCAGCAACTACAAGACCTCGATCGGCGGGCTGTCCCGGCTGGTGATCCCGCTCATCATCGCCGGGTCGATCATCCTAAACACGATGCTCGGCACCGTCTACGAGCGCAAGGCGGAAATTGCCATCTTCAACGCGATCGGGTTGAACCCCACGCACATCTTCATGTTCTTCCTGGCTGAGGCGTTCGTCTACAGCTTCATCGGCTCGGTGGGCGGGTACCTGATCGGCCAGGTTCTGGCCATGCTCATCCGGGCGTTCAACCTGGTGAAAGGGGTCAACATCAACTTCTCCTCGCTCATGGTCGTGTACGCGATCCTGTTCACGATCGGGCTCGTGATGTTGTCGACGATCTACCCGGGCCTCGTCGCCACGCGGGCGGCGGTCCCGTCCGGCAAGCGGAAATGGTCGCTGCCGAGCCACGACGGCCAGACGATGCGCGTCGTGTTCCCCTTCATCTATCAGCCGCACCTGGCGCCGGGCGTGATGTACTACATCTACGAGTACTTCTCCGGCCAGACGGAAGAGTCGCTCGGCGATCAGGTGGCCACGTTCCGGGATTTGAGCCGGGGCAAGGACGACGCGGACCGGCCGACGTTCGGGCTGGTGTATCTGCTGGCGTTGACCCCGTTCGATCTGGGGGTCACGCAGGACGTGCGGTTCGACACGCGCTACGATGACGTGACGCAGAGCTACCGGCTGCACATGACGATCAACCGCATCTCCGGCCAGGACATGGACTGGGTCACCACGAACAGACCGTTTCTGGAGAAGATGCGCAAGTTTCTGATCCGGTGGCGCAATATCGACCCGACCCAGACGAAATGGTACGTGCAGACAGGCCGGCAACTGTTCCGACGGAAGCGGCTCGACGTGATGCCGGAGAAGCCGGATCTGGTGTACCAGGAGATCGAGGAAGCCCGCGAAGAAGCAGCCAAGACACGCATCGAGCCGATCACGACGGCCTGAGGACCCCGATGTCCTTTGTAGACGACAAAGAGCTGCAGGAATACAGGAATATCATGACGCCCCCCGATGTGCAGGGGTGGGCGGACGGCTTCAACTGGAAGGCCGTGGCGGGCGCGATCTTTCTCGGCTTCATCGTGAACCCGGCCACGGACTACCTCAGCCTGGTCATCGGCAACGACGCGCACATCGGCGGGGCCATGAAGTGGGTGCTGGTCATCTTCTTTGCGGAGGTGGCCAAGCGATCGTTCACGACTCTGAAATCGCAGGAACTCTACGTGCTGCACTACATGGCGGGCGCCGCGCTGGCGGACCCGTTTACCGGCTACCTGTGGAAACAGTACGTGGCACAGTCGGAATACGTGCAGGGCCTCGGGTTGGCCGCCGAACTGCCGTGGTGGGCGTTTCCCAACGCGGCCGCCATTGAGGCCGCAGGCCGCACCTTCTTTGCCAAGGCCTGGCTGCCGGTTATCGGGCTCACCATATTCGGGGTCATCATCGGACGCGTCGACAACTACGGGCTGGGGTACGTCCTGTACCGGCTCGTCAGCGATGTCGAGAAGCTTCCGTTCCCGTTCGCGCCCGTCAATGCGTCGGGGATCGTCGCCTTGTCCACCGACCGCGGGAACGAGACGACATGGCGCTGGCGCTGTTTCGCGATCGGGGGCGCCATGGGCATGGTCTGGGCGGCCATCTATGTGTGTGTCCCCATGATCACGGAGGCGATCCTTCCCAAACGGGTCGAACTGATTCCGCTGATCTTCATCGATTTCACGCCGCAGGTCGGGCGCATACTCCCCGCCGTCCCGTTCAATCTCGTCCTCAATTTCGGCGCGTTCCTCAGCGGCATGATCGTGCCGTGGTGGGGGGTTGTCGGCAGTTTCTTCGGCCTGGTCTTCACCTGGATCGCCAATCCCGTGCTTCAGAGGATGGGGATTCTCAACCAATGGCGCCCGGAGATGGGGTTCATCGACACCCTGTTCGTCAACAAGATCGATTTCTACCTCTCCTTCGGGATCGGGCTCACCCTGGCCGTCGCCTGCAGCAAACTGGTCATATCCGCCACGCTCTCGGTGAAGAGCTGGTTGAAACCGAGGGCCAAGGAACTCACCCATCGCCGGTCGTTCGGGCGCCAGTTCCGGGAGGACTGGAAGATCCTGATCACCAACAACACCGCGCGCGGCGATTTCTCGATCGTCGTCGCCATCGTCATCTATCTGGGCAGCACCTTCTCCTGGATCGCGCTGGGCAACCTGCTCGTTCAGGGCTATCCCTGGGTGATCATGACCTTCTACGCCCTGGTCTACACCCCGATCATCTCCTACGCCACCGCCAAACTGGAAGGCATCTGCGGGCAGGCCGTCAGCATTCCCTACCTGCATGAGGTCACGATCCTGCTGACGGGGCACAAGGGGGCCGACATCTGGTTCGTGCCCATGCCGATCCAGAACCTGGGCGCGGAAACGGTCGGGTTCCGCGTGTTGGAGCTCACGGGCACGAAGATTATCAGCCAGATCAAGACGCTGGCCCTGACGGTGCCGATCATCATCATTGCCTCGTTCCTGACCTCCGAACTGCTCTGGCGCATGGCGCCCATCCCGTCTTCGGCCTACCCGTACACGGAACGGATGTGGGAGTTGAAGTTGCGCAACTGGTGCCTGATTCGGACCTCGACACTCGAGGGCGGGTCCCAGTTCCTGGAAGCGTTGCACGGCGACTACGTGCTCTGGGGCCTGGTGTCGGGCTCGTGCCTGTTTGCCGTGCTTTCGGCGTTCGGGCTGCCGGTCATGCTGGTGTTCGGCGCGGTGTGGGGTTTGAACCAGGACAGCCCGGGCGCGCTGTTCTGCACCATGCTCGGCGCCTGCCTGGCCAGGTTCCATTTCAAGCGCAAGTACAAGGAGATGTGGCTGAAGTACATGGTCGTGGTACGCGCGGGTTTCGGGTGCGGGATGGGCATCACCTCCATGATCGCCATGGCGTTCAACGTGATCTGGCGCATGCTCAGCCCGACGTTGTGGTGACGGACTATGAGTGAAAGCGGCGGACAATCGGATCTGTCGGCGCGTATCACCCTGCGCGCGGTGCTCTGGGGCATGGTCTTCGCCGGGTTCTTCGCCTGGTTCACGACGGTGCGTGAGAACCGGCCGCCGTGGATCATGATGACGCCGACCCAGATTGCCGTCCTGCCCTATATGCTGCTCGTGATCATGGTGCTGCTGCTCAACCCGCTGTTCAGACTCTGCCGCCTGATCCGCGTCTTCTCGCCGACCGAACTGCTGATCATCTTCGTCATGGGCGCCGTCTCGAGCGGGATCTCCACCTACGGCATGGCCGCGCATCTTGTTCCGATTGTCGGCAGCCTGTCCAACGAGCACTGGAACAACGAGCAGCGCCGGTGGGACATCTACGTGGAGCCCTACCTGAACGAGAAGTTCTTCATCGCGGCGGAAGGCACGCAGGAAGCAGCGCGGCGGCTGGAGAAGGTGGAATCCGAGTGGCGCGAGGCAAAAGACGTGCTGCGCGCCGCCCAGACGCTGCAGGATCGAAAGCGGGAGCTGGCGAACGTGCGGCAGGAACTCGAAGCGCTGAAGAGCATCGAGAACGCGCGCGAGCGGTTTCTCAAACAGAAGCCGGTGCAGCGTCGGCTGCGCGTGGCCAAACGCCTGCTCAAGCAGGCGGAGAAGATATGGGACGAGTACCGCGAGACGTACGACCCGGACGAGGTCTGTGCCACGTACAAGGCGAAGATCAAGAAGCTGGGCAAGGAGAAGACCGAGCGCAAGAAAGAGTCGGACGAAGTCAAGAAGTGGGCGTTCCAGCGGATCCACGCGTTTCGGCGCGGGCTGCCGCCGGAGATGCGCGCGATCCCCGGTTTTCTCTACGTCTCCGAGGAAGGGCTCGCCAGCTATGCGGCCCGCGTGAAACGGCTCGTGCGGGGGCGCGCGGCGCTGCGCGAACTGAAGCGGGCCGACGGAGAGTTGGACCGCGTGATGGCTTCCGGCGGCACGATCGATCTGCGCTGGGAAGACCATCTCCTGACGGCCAACGCGCTGCTGGCCGACGTGGCGGACATACCCGAGCTGTCGCGGCGCCGGGCGGAGGTCGAAGACCGGCTGGAGAGGGAGAACAAGCAGCGCGTGAAGGAACGCGACGCGCTGAAGGATCTGCGCAATGCGCGCCGCTATGCGCCCGCCCGCGAGTTCGCGAATCTGGACAAGAAGATCGAGCTTGGGCAGAAGGCGGAGGAGGAGCTTGGCGCGTCGATCGATCTGCTCCGGCGCGAACTCAAGAGCCGGATCCAGCCGCAACTGGCCGTGTGCGAGCGGGTCGTGCAGACCCGTGACGGGCTGGAGAATATGCGGGTGGAAATCGGCAGCGCCGAAGCCGAGGCGCAGACGGCGGTTTCGGCCAAGGAATGGATCTATGCCGCGGGCATCTACGACGGGAAAGAGATGCGTCTGTACACGAACGGGGTGCTCGCCGCCGCCGTGCCGGGCCTGCCGCAACTGACGTACGACGGCGCCCCGCTGGCGATCGGGGCCGGGTCGGCGCGCGGCTCCGTGACCAACGCGTGCTTTCAGGGCGACATCGACGAAGTCCGCCTGTCGAGCGTCGTGCGTACGCCGGCCTGGCTGGCCACGTGCTACAACAACCAGCGCGCGCCGGCCGAGTTCATCACGCTCGGTCCGGATGAAACGCTCGGCCCGGAAGGCACGCCCGGCGCGGAGGCGAAGCCCGGCTACCGCTGCCGGCGCACGCTCACGATCGACGGCGGCCAGGTCGCCGGCGACGAGCCGCTCGCCGATTTCCCGCTGCTGGTTAGCCTGGCGGACCCGGCCCTGAAGACGACCGACGAGGAAGACGGCCGGGTCGTCAGCAAGCAGGGCTATGACATCATCTTCACCGGGGCCGATGCGCTCACGCAGTTGGACCACGAGATCGAGACGTACAACCCGTCGACCGGAACGTTCACCGGTTGGGTGCGCCTGCGCGGCCTGCCGCCGGGCACGAACACGACGATCTATGTCTACTACGGCAACCCCTCCATCCTCGAGTCACAGGAAAATGCGGTCGGCGTCTGGGACGCCGGCTACGCGGGTGTGTGGCACCTGGCGGCGGCCCCGCGTGCCGCCACCAATCTGGACAGCACGGCGCACGGCAACCATGCCGCTGCCCGGAACATGGACGAGAAGGCGCTTGTGAAGGGGAAGATCGGCAAGTGCCTTCGGTTCGACGGGATCGATGACAGCCTGTGCGTGGCCGATGCGGCGGCTTTGCGGCCGGCGCTTCTCACCCTTGAACTCTGGTACAACCGAAGACGCGATATGCCGGCGCCCGCCTACCGCTTCCTTTGCGCCAAGGGTTACGGCGTCGATGACGAGTTCGACAGCTACGCGCTGGGCTTCAAAGACAACAAGAACGTCTTCCTGCACTGGCCCCGCAACCGGGAGCCGGGCCGCACCGATCTGCCGGGCCTCAAGCGGCAGTTGGCGGCCCAGATGGCGAATTTCCGCAGTTTCGACGCGTCCCTGCGCCGGTTCTGGATCGGCGATACGCCGTGGCGGCTGTGGTTCGGCCCGCTCTGGCGCTGGACCGGCCTGATCCTGCTCACCTACCTTGTCCTCATGACCTTCAACGTCCTCATCTTTCGCCAGTGGGCGCACAACGAGAAGCTGGTCTATCCCCTGGCCGAACTGCCGACGATTCTCGGAGGCGGCGTCGGCGAACGGACCGGTGTCCTGCCCCCCATCTTCAAGGACGGCCTGTTCTGGGTCGGGTTCTCCATCTCCTTCTGCGTGCTGGGCTGGAACTACCTCGCCAAGGAAGGCATCATTCCCGGCGTCAACCCCATCGAGCTGAAGCACGGCTGGACACCTTATGTCCGCGGCAGCCTGTTCGACGGGTTGCGCGGGTTCAACTTCAACATCTTCTTCACGCTCATCGGCCTCACGTTCCTGATCCCCGCCAAGATCTCCTTCTCGCTCTGGTTCTTCCACATTCTGTGGACCCTGCAGTTGCTCGTCATGGTATGGCTCGGCTATGGCGCCAACTACTGGTCGTTCCGCCGGGACTGGTCCATGGTGCTGAACTTCCGCACCGCCCAGGGCGGCGGCGCCCTGTTGGTGTTTGCCCTGTTCATTCTGTGGAAGTGCCGGCCGTACATCTTCTGCGCCTTCTCCGACCGCGCGATCCGCAGCCTGGAACCCGACGAACGAAGGGAACTGCGCATGGCGTCCTGGCTGTTCATGCTGGGCTCGCTGGCGCTGGTCGCCGTGCTGACCTGTGGCATGAAGGTGAACGTTTTCTACGCGGCCCTGTTCTACTTTGTCATCCTGGTGGTGACCATCGGGCTCGTGCGCGCCGTGGCCGAAGGCGGCGTGCTCGGCTTCCAGTGCTACTTCGGGCCGTTTCATCTGGTGCGCAGTCTGTTCGGGATGGACCACAAATGGTCGGCTCCCCAGTTGATGGCGCCGCTGTGGGTCTATCAGGCGGTGCTGTTCATGGATATCAAGGCCTTCATTGCCCCGGCCATGGCGAACGCTCTCAAGGTTCGCGATACCCTTCGCATGCGCCGGGCGCGGTTCCATCTGGCCGTGGCGCTGGGGATCCTCTGCGCCTTCGGAATCGCGCTGGCGTCGCATCTGATCCTCGCCTACACCCACGGCGCCGACGGTATGCGGTGGTGGTTCTACCGCCGGATGCCGGAGCAATCCGTATTCGAGACGGTGAAAACGATGATCCAGAGCAACCCGGTCGACAACGCCGGCGGCCAGTGGTGGCTGCTCGTCGGCGGCCTGCTCATGGTCGGCCTGCTGGTCGGGCGCCGGCACTGCTTCTGGATGCCGCATCCGATCGGGCTCATGATGCTCGTCAACCCCATGATGCGCGGCTACTGGGGCTCCATCCTGCTCGGTTGGGCGTTCAAATCGCTCGTCAGCAAGTACGGCAACAAGGACAACTACGTGCGGTTCCGCTACCTGTTCATAGGTTTGATCGTCGGTGAGCTGTTAATGTGCCTGCTCGGTATCCACGATTTCGATCGCATGAGCTACTGAGCGACTACCCGTCCCGAATCCGCATGGCGTCACGCAAGTCCAAGACGAAGAAGAGTGCCGGGAAAGAGCCGGCGCCCGCACCGAAACGCATCGCCTGGGACCGGGTCTCCTTTCTGATCCCCGCGAACTGGGAAATCGGCCTGTACAAGTTCCTCAAGAAGGGCGTCACGCGCATCGAGGTCGAGGACGAGTACGCCGTGCGCCTGGAGGCCGAATGGATTCGGCCCAGACGCCCCTTGCAGATGCGCAACATCATGAAGCGCTATGAACGCGCCTCCCGGGAACTGACCCTCAAGGCCGACGAGCGCAAGGGGATCGAACCGCTCCCCCATGACTGGTACGCCACGCACTACATCTTTCGAGAAACAGTCCCCGCCGCCAGCGGCGGCAAGGGCCTGGAAATCAAACGGCACGATCTGGTCACCGCGTTCTACCTCTGCCCCCGCTCCGAGTTGTTCGGCTTCTTCATTCTCCATTTCCTGCCGGGGGATCCCGAAGACCCTGTCCGGACCATGCGATTGATTGCCCGTGAGTTCCGGCATCACAAGGGGCGCGGGCTCGTGCCCTGGCGGCTGTTCGATATCGCATTCGAGGTGCCGCACGATTTCGTGCTCGAAAATACGCAGTTCGACGTCGGCGCCAAGCTGATGGTCTTTCGCTGGAAGCTGCGCCGGTTCTACCTGTGGGTGTTCTCTTGTGCCGACATGTTCCTGAAAGACGGCGTGGTCATGGAAGAATGGGTGGCCGGCTACCTCAACGGGTTCGCCCACATCTACGGACCGGCCTTTCATCCCGGAGCCAACGGTGCGATCGAGTGGAAGCGGCGCCGCAAGTGGTGGGTCGCGCATCGCGACGAAATCGCGCGCTGGTGCTACCGCTACAAAGCACGCTGCCGCCGCGACGAAGAAACAAACCAGCTCATCGCCTGGGTCTTCAACTACCGCAGGCACGACGACTTGCACGTCATCCCGGAAGCCTTCCGGTTCGGGCCCGATATCTTCGCCTGAAACGATTTCCGCAGACGGTTCTTGCTTCAGGCACCGATACGCCTATCGATGTCATGGTGGACCAGGCCAACCCGGATACCCTTGCCATGGGCGGCGTCGCGGAATTCGACGCGATCGCGGACGCTACCGTGGCGTTGCAGGGCAGCGGCACCGCGGATGCGCCGTTCCTGCTCCTGCACCTGGACTGTGGCGGGCGGTCCAACGTCCTTGTCAGTGTGGACGCTTTTGCGCAGAGCGGCGTGCCAGGGCAGTTCGAGTTCAACAGCATGACCCAGTCCGGCAGTCTGTATCAGGTTGAGGTGTCGACGAACCTCAGCGCATGGACCGGCGTCGGCGAAACCGTCCCGGGCGATGGGACCGTCCGGACTTTCGCCGTGCAGACCAACGAGCCGACCGCGTTCTGGCGGTTGCGAATGGACTACTGAAGGAAGAGCCGGGACGGCTCTTCTGCTGTGCGCCGGCCGTGTCTTCTCGATAAGTTCCTGCCTCGTTAAGCCTGGCACGCTCCCGTACGCCACGCGCCATCCCGATCTGCCCTGTTTAGACCGCCTTCCTCACTTCAGGACTTTTTGGGACAATATGACCCTGAATGAGACTCTAAGATTTTTTAGATTCGGGACAAAACGACACTAATATTCTTCGCGATTTGCAGCAAAAGTCTATGTTTTTTTAGGTTTTCTAACAAATTCGCGCTTATTCTGAATATTTCACGGGTTGGCACGGCTTATGCTGTATACGTTGGGTGGAAAAGAAGGGAGGGGAGAGACATGAGCATCATCAGATGGACAGGGTCGAGACCGAAGACGTTGCTGGACGAAATGCTGGGCGTGCACGATGACCTGCTCCGGGACTTCTGGGGGTGGGGGACGGGCACTCGGTGCAGCTATCCACCGGTGAATGCGTGGGTATCGGACGACGCCGTTGTGCTCGAAGCCGAACTGCCGGGGGTGGACCCGAAAGCCGTTGAAATCTCGTTGGAGGACGGCCTGCTGAGGCTGAGCGGGAACCGCGAGCCGGTTGCGCTCAAAGACGGCGAGGCCTTCTACCGGCGGGAACGGAGGCACGGCCGGTTCAACCGGGCATTTCGTCTTCCGTTCGCGGTGGACGGCAAGAAGGTAAAGGCGAGCTACAAGCACGGCATCCTGACGATCACGCTGGAGCGTGCCGAAGAGGACAAGCCGCGGAAGATCGCGGTGGAGGCGGCCTGAGAGAATGGTGGATGTCCGCCGCAAGGCGGATCCGCCAGCCCCGACGACAGTCGGGGCGGGTGGCGGAGTCGACCCCAAGGCGGGCGAGACCATGCGGCGAGCGGATGGCAATCAATCGACAACAGTCAATCCCGAGGGGGGTGTTTGACATGACGGAGAAACAGGAAATCCAGAAGAAGGAAGCGGCGGCGTCTGAGCCGCGCGTGGAGCGACGCCAGAGTCCCCGCGTATACGCGCCGGACGTAGACGTTTACGAGACGGCGAACGAGGTCGTGCTGACGGCGGACATGCCGGGCGTGGACGAACAGGCGCTCGAGATCACGCTGGAAGACGGCGTGCTCGACGTGCGCGGACACGTGGCGGTCGAAAGGCCGGAAGGCCTTCACCTGGCGATGGCCGAGTACGCGCGCGGGGACTTCCATCGGACGTTCTCGGTATCGCACGAGGTGGACGCCGAGAAGATCAAGGCCTCGTTGAAAGACGGCCTCCTGCGCATCGTGCTGCCGAAGGCCGAAGCGGCCAAGCCGCGTAGGATTACGGTCGAAGCGGCATAATCGCCAATCGCCAATCGTCAATCGTCAATCGACAATATCTAGGGGGGGGGACAACATGAGTATCAGAGACTTGGTACCCTGGCGGAACAGGAGCCGGGTTCCGGCCCGGCGGTCCGCGGGCGACAATCTCCTGTCGCTGCGTGACGAGATGGATCGGGTGTTCGACGAGTTCTTCAGCGGGTTCGGCTTGACGCCGTTCCGGGAGTTGGACGACCGGTTCGAGTCCTTCGCGCCGAAAGTGGATGTGAAGGAGACGGACAGGCAGATCCAGGTTTCGGCCGAATTGCCCGGCCTGGACGACAAGGACGTACAGGTGACGCTCGACGACGACATGCTGTACATCCGGGGCGAGAAGAAGGACGAGCATGAGGAGAAGGAGGGCGACTGGCATCGCGTGGAGCGGGCGTACGGCTCGTTCGCGCGCGCGATTCCGCTGCCGGCCGCCGTCGACGCGGAGAAGGTGAAGGCGAAGTTCAAGAAGGGCGTGCTGTCGGTAACGCTGCCGAAGCTCGAGCCCGGAAAGGAAAAGAAGACGGTCGAAATCGATGCCGCCTGAGCGGCTTGCGGATAAGGGCGTGGAGGCGCGGGGCGCCGCGAGGCGCTCCGCGCCGTGCTGTTTGGATGTTGAACCGCCTGGCCGCGGCTGCTACCATGCGGGTATGGGGCAGATTGAACAGTTTGATCCGCGGCAGAAACCGATTTACCCGCGTGCCTCTATTTCCCTTTACGGGCCGGACGGCCGCAACACGGTGAAGGTGGTGGTCCGCGTGCACACGGAGCTTTCGCCGACGGTGCCGACCCAGTCGCGCGAATGGCTCGGCAGCCATATTCTGAGCGATCCGGTTTTCATGTCTGAACTCAAAGCGTTCCTCATGCAGCATGCGGTGCGCCAGACGGTGATATCCGAAGGCAATATCGGCTGTGTGCACGAGGAAGGCGTGGATTACCCCAAGGGCGAAGACTGCCCCTTCTGCCCGTTCTGGAAGGGTAAGCGCAACGGCCGGCGGCCGGCGCCGCACGGGACGGCGGGGGACGAAGGGCGGAAAGCCGGCTGCCCACCGAAGCAGGGATAGGCGTGTCGGAGCAGAAATACATCGCGGCGGCCCGCAAGAGCGGCGCCGCTGAGGCACGGATCATCGACGCCGAAACAGCGGGTTCCGCATCGATGTCGTGAAGGCGCGCGGCCGCGAGACCAACTTCTAGGCGCTCGTCCCGATCGAGTGAGCGCAAGTTTCCGGTGGCGGACGGCCGCAAACGCCGCTAGACTGGGCGCATGGCCAAGTGTTGGGCAGTCGCGGTGATGGGCATCATGGTCGGCATGGTGGCGGGGCGGAAGGCGTGCGGGGACGAGCCTCCGAGCCCGGCGCAGCTGTGGACGGCGCTCGAGCGGTTGCGCCCGCTTCACGAACCGCTGGGCGTGCCGGGTCCGCACGATTGGCTCGCGCATCACGACGAACCCGGCCAGACCTTCGAGCAGTATCTGGCTTCGAAGCCCGTCGTCCCGCGCGGCGAGCGCCATGTTCTGTATGTGCAGCCGCTGGGTTCGTTCACGCCGACGCAGCGCAGGATCATCACGCTCACCGCCGATTTCCTTGCCCGGTTCTACGGCTTGTCCGTCGTGGTGCGGGACGACCTGCCGCTTTCCGCGATACCCGACCGGGCCCGCCGCACGCAGCCGGAGTGGGGCATGGAGCAGATCCTGACCTCCTACGTGCTCGACGAACTGCTGTATCCCAAGCTCCCGAACGACGCGGCCGTGTACATTGCGCTCACGGCTACGGACTTGTGGGCCGGCCCGGGCTGGAATTTCGTTTTCGGCCAGGCGTCGCTGCGGAAGCGGGTGGGGGTGTGGTCGATCCACCGCAACGGCGATCCGGACGCCGGCCCGGAGGCGTTCAGGCTCTGCCTGCTGCGCACCCTGAAGACCGCCGTACACGAAGTCGGGCACATGTTCTCCATGCGGCATTGCACCCGATACGAGTGCGGCATGTGCGGCAGCAACCACCAGGCCGAGAAGGACGCCCGGCCGCTCTGGTTCTGCCCTGAATGCGTCGCCAAGGTCTGGTTCGCGACCGGCTCCGACCCGATCGAACGGTTCCGGAAACTGGCGGAGTTCTGTCGCGAGAACAGGCTGGAGCCCGAAAGCTCTCATTACGAGAAGGCGTTGAAGCGGTTGGCCGGTGACAGGTAACGGGGAGGACGCACCATGTTCTACGGACCCACCCGAACAGCATCGCTCGACACGGGCGCGCGTATCGCCGCTGATCACGCGAAAGCGAAAGCCGACTCCGTGCGCTCGGAGTTGGATGAGCTTCGCTTTGAGATCGAGCGGCTGCTGATGATCACGGAGGCGCTCTGGGGCGTGCTCAAGGAACAGCACGGCTACGACGACAAGGAGCTGATCCGGCGCGTCGTCGAAATCGACGCGCGCGACGGCGCGATCGACGGGCGCGTGGCCCCGACGGCGCCGGGCCGTTGCCCGCACTGCGAGCGGCCGCTGGCGAAGAAGCGGCAATTCTGTCTGTACTGCGGCAAGCCGGTGCCGCGCGACATATTCGAACGGTAGATCGGGCATGGCACATCGCTTCATCTGGCTGGCCGCGCTGGCGGGAATCACGCTGGGCGTCTTCTCCCTGTTCCTCGACCTGTGCAATCGGACCTTCGGCCGGTACTACCCGCGCAAGTTCGCGGGCACCCTGTTGCGCGTCGTGCTCATCACGCTCGCGCCGCTGCCGCTGACGGTGCCGCTCTTCGTGCTGGCGGCCGGGGTCACGCCGTGGATCGGATGGGGACTGCTGCTCGTGGCGGCCACCGCCGGGTACGGGATCTTCATTCACTTCCTGTTTCCTTTCAGGGCCGGGGTGGCGCAGGTGCCGGGTTATGACGCCGGCGACGTCGTTACCACGCTGGATGTCGGCGTGATCCTGCGGGAAACGGTCGTCAGGACCGAGGCGTTGCCCGCCGGCAAGGAGCTGTCGTTCCTTGTCCTGTCCGATCTGCACTGCAACAGGAGCAAGCGGCTCGAGCTGATTCGCCGCTCGTTCGAAGGCGTGCGCAAGACGGGGCTCGTGCCCGATGCGGTCTTTGTGCTCGGCGATCTGACCGAACGGCGCCGTTTCATCGAGCCGGTCGTGAAGGAACTGAGCGGGTTGCCGAACCGCTACGGGATCTACTGCGTACGCGGGAACCACGGCTTCGAGGACGGGCGGAACGACCTGATGGAAGCGGCGTTCCGCGCCAACGGCATGATTCTGCTGGCGAACGATGTGCGGGCCCTGCCGGAGCTCGGGGTGACCCTCGTCGGCAGTGAGCGGCCGTGGAACGCGGCGCCGTTTCCGCCGGTACCGCCCGGGGGCGGGCTCGTGGTGGGGCTGGCGCACACGCCGGACAACATCTCCCTGTTTCGGGCGTTGAACGTGGATCTGGGGCTGGCCGGCCATACGCACGGGGGCGGGATCCATCTGCCGCTGATCGGGCCGCTGCTCGTGCCGGTCTCACGCGGCCGGTTCCTCCGCAAAGGGCTCTTCCGGCACGGGAAAATGCTGCTGTACGTGACCGTGGGCATCGGGCACTATCCCGGCGAACGCGGATACCGGGGCGAGATCGTCCGGCTGCGCGTCCGGCCGGCGCACGCGGCCGCGCGTGCGGTGTAGGACCGCTCCGCGCGCGCCCCGGCCTGGCCCGGTCGCTCCGTACCCAGGCAGCGCAAACGCAGAACTCACCCCGCAGGACGGTGCGTCCGGCCGTCTCCGGCTGTTGTCGGGGCCGGCGAGCCCGTCATGCCCGCACCTTCAACACGAGCTTGCCGCGGGTATGCCGCGTTTCGCTCAATTCGAGGGCTTGACGCGCCTCCGCCAGCGGCAGCACCGCGCTGACGTGGGGCTTCAGGTGCCCCGCACAGACCGCGGCGGCGAGTTCGTGCAGTTGCCGCGAGTTCGCCTTGCACAGGACATAGGCGGTACGAACGCCGTGTTCAGCGGCGAGTTCGGGCGGCGGCGTTCGCTTGACGGACACGAAGACTCCGCCTTTCCGCAGTACAGCCAGTGACCGCTCCACGGTATCGCCGCCGAACATTTCCAGGACCGCATCCGCATCGCGCACGGTGTATTCGAAGCGGGTCGTGGTGTAGTCGATGCATTCGTCCACGCCCAGTTCCCGCAGGAACGCGTGGTTCCGGCCCGAAGCGAGCCCGATCACGCGTGCGCCTTTCCATTTGGCGAGTTGCACGGCCATGTGGCCGACCCCGCCCGCCGCGGCATGAACGAGCAGGCTCTGCCCGGCCTCCAAGCGGGCGGCATCGAACGGCGCCCCTCACGGGCGCGCGGCCCCCGCGCGTCCCGTGCAGGGGCTGGTTCGGAGTCCGTTATCAATTGTGGCGGAACGTT
>JAFGHX010000171.1 GCA_016929905.1 Kiritimatiellia bacterium | reverse complement strand
GTGGACAACGCGACGGGCGCCAACACGCCGGTAACCCTGACGGTCGGCACGGGCGGCGGCGGCCCGTATATGGACCAGGGCGCCAACGCCGCGAGCGGCACGGACGCCTACAACGTGTTCAACGGCAAGGTCAGTTGCGCGGGACTGCTCAGCTATTTCGGCGGCGGGAACCTGACGCTGCGCTTCTCGGAAATGGACCCGAGCCTGTTCTACGAGGTGGTCCTGTTCGGCAACCGCAACGCGGCGAGCTACACCGACCGGCTGACCACGGTGACCCTTTCGGGCGCGGACGCGTTCGAGAACCGGAGCACGGCCGGCGCGGCCGTCGCGGGGCCGTCGGACAGCTCCACGGTCATGTGCAACGGCTGGAACGGCGCGGCGGGCCTGGTGGTGCGCTATGCGCAGGTGAAGCCCGGCGCCGACGGGGAGATGACGCTGACGGTTGCGGACGAGACGAGCCGCTTCTACCTCAATGCGCTGATGCTGAGGACGACGAGCGAGGACAAGACGCTCATTCCAGACAGCACGCACGACGGCTTGGCGGACGACTGGCAGACGGCCTATTTCGGCGAGCCGACCGCGCCCATGGCCGCTCCCGACCTGGACGCCGACGGCGACGGCATGGCCAACGCCCAAGAATACGTGGCCGGAACCGATCCCTCCGCGGCGGACAGCGTGCTCGACGTGCGGCTCGAGTGGGCGAACGGCCGGATGTGGGTCTCGTTCGACACCTTGCCCGCGCAGGGCGGCAGCTATGACGGCAGAACGCGGCTCTACGCGCTGGAGACCAGCCCGCTCGACGCCGTCAATCCGTCATGGAGCCTCGTGCCGGGTTACGACCGCATAACGGGCGACGGAACGGTCGTGTCCATCCCGATCGTCGGAACGAGCAGCGCGCAATACCGAGTCCGCGTCTGGTTGGAGTAAGCACACCATCCGACGCACCAGGGCGGCCGCGTCCTGCCACAGAACGGCACATGGCGCCATCACGCAAGGAGGCTGCCCAGAGGGATGGCCCAGAGCCGCTCAGTGAGTTTCACGGCAGCGCGGCCGTTGTGGGCCAGCACGGCGGCCGTGCACGCTGGAGTCCGGCTGGCAAGAGCCTTCAATCCGCCGAGGTCACCCTCCTTCCAGCGCGCCGCGGCCGTCACCTCGATGGCGATCGCCTTGCGGCCCGCTTCGATGACAAAGTCCACTTCATGCCGACCTTGCTCGTGCCAATAGGCGAGCTGTGCGCCAGGCACATGGGCCTCCAGCAGAGCGCTGAGGTTCTGCGCCACATAGGTCTCGAAGAGCGATGCTCGTAACAAGTCGTTGCGGCCCGGCGCAGCCTCGCCCTCCACCGGAAACACCACATCTTGTGGATTCTTGAGGGTCCGACCTGCCTCGCCGCCGCTTCTCAGCGAAGGCGGGCGCCGACCGGGCCGACGTTCAGGTATTTCTCGACAGATTCGTGGGCGGCCGAACGAGCTTGCGAATCTCCGCTCACCGCACGGCGGCGGCGATCGCCCATTTCCCGCCGAACTCCGGGCCGATCGCGTAGCGCAGCAGGTTATCCACGTAGCGGTTGGCGGCGCGGTCGCGCGCGTAGAACTCGAGCGCGCGCACCTGCGAGAGAAACACGGCGCCGCGCCCCACCTTGATCTCGGCGGCGAGCATGCCCCACTGCACCTTGCGCTTCTCTCTCGACCACCCCGGCCAGACCTGTCCGGCGCTGATGAGAATGGACTCATCGACGTCATACTCGCCCCTGTTGACCCAGTGGTCGTAGAGCGTGCCGGTCCCGTCCCAATCGCGGAACGATTCTTCGTCCAGCCCGGTGAAGGCGGGGTGCTCGAGCACGAGCGGATCGGCAAACGGGCGGGGCCGCGCCTTCGTGAGCCGGTATTCGGGCAGGAACGGCAACGCGCCATCGCGCCTCTGCTCGAAGACGAGCAGTCTCCCGCCGCCTTTGAGCCAGGCGTTCAGTTTCGCGCCGCATTGGCCGGCATGCTCGTCGAGCGAGTCCGGCCCGATGATGAGGGTGCCGCCGGCGGGCAGCGTATCGAGCGAGTGGAGCGCCGTGAACGGCACGCGCGCGGCGCGCAGCAGCGCGGCCACGGTCGTCGTCTGTTCCCTGCCCGGTTTTTCGTACAGCAGCGGCTGCGCGACACTCCGGGCCGGCGCCGGCACCCGTGCCGGCAGGAGCCGGATCGCGTAGTCGTTCCGCGCGCGCTCGCCGTTCCCATCCCGCAAGGCGAGCCGCAGCACGGCCCGCCGCGGCCGGGCCGCGGCGGGCAGTGCGACCGAGAACGGCGCCTTGCGCCGTTCGTCCGGCTGCAACACACTCACGCGCTGCGCCTGCGCACCCAGCGTGCTCCCGTCGGCGCCGAGCACGGTTGCCTCGGCGGTCAACCCGCCCGCGGGCGTCACCGTGCCGTTGTGCAGCAGGACGTCCAGTTCGAGTCTGTCGCCCGGGAAGTGGTTCAGATCGAACGGGTATGCGCAGATCCAGAGCGGCTGGTAGGCTGCGCCCATTTCCCGGATGAAATGCTCGTTCGTCTCGCCGCCGAGCAGCAGGATCCCGCTGATGAAATCGAGCTCGCGCCGCTGCGTCTCGAGCAGTTGTTTCGTACTCGCCGCATGCGCCCGGCGAAACGCCTCTTGCGAAGTGTGCGCCCGGATCCCGATCCGGCCCAGGATCCGGCTATGGAAATTGAACTGGTTGTCGTTGTAGGCGCCTTTCGTGCGCACCCATTCCAGAAACATGTCGCGCGGGGTCAGGCCGGTGGCCGCTCTCTCGTACCAGTGTCGCGTCGCGTGCTCGCGAATCCACTGCCCGATCGTCTCGCCGTTGACGAACGGGATCGAGCCCAGATGCGCCTTCTTCCTGGACGACTCCACCTCCCGGTACTGGGCCGGGCGGGTATCGAGCCAACTCCCGCCGGCCAGGGTCTCGTCGTAGTTGTGGAAATCGAAGTAGTCGGTCGGGATCTCTTCACAGGTCTTCGCGCGTTCCAGGTGAGGGCCGGACCCCCAGCTCGATACCGGGCGGTCCTGGCGGTCGGTCTCATGCACGGTCTCGTAGAAGGCGCGCGCATACTTGTAGAAGAAGGGCGCAGGCGCATTCTCGTTGCCGGCGGTGTACATGACGACGGAGGGGTGGTTGTGCGTGTGCTTGACCAGCCGGCTGAAGAGGCGCAGCGATTCCGGCCTGATGGCGCCGTTCGGATCGAAGAACATCTTGACGTGCTTCACCGCGATGTAGTCCGCGCGCCGGCGCGGGTCGTCGGCTTTCAGCAGATGGCTGGGCGCGCGGATCTCGTCGCTGATCAGCAAGCCGAGCTCGTCGCAGATATCGAAGAAGATCGAGGAATGCGACCCGCTGTGGATGCGCATGTGGTTGACGTGCGCGTCCCGGCGCATCAGCGTCAGCCAATCCCGCATGTGTTCGTTGTGGTTGTAGGAGGCATCGACCCCTTTGCCGTCGCGCGTCGCGCCGGAGGCCAGGATCCCGCGCAGCCAGACGGGGCGGCCGTTCAGGAGGAACTTGTCGCCCTGCGCAACGAAGGTACGGAAGCCGAACCGGTCGCGCGCGACCACCTCGCCGTGTTCGTCGCGGATCTCGATCTTGTAGAGGAACGGGTTTTCGGGCGCCCAGCAGACGGCGCCGTCCATCCCGAGTTCGAGGCGGGCGCGGTCGTCCTGCCAGCGGATCGTACAGGCCTGCTCGTAGCGCCGTGCCGCGGACCCCGCGTCCCACGGCTCGACCCGGATCCGCCAGTTCGACTCGGCGCCTGCCGCGCCGCCGGCGTCCCGCACCAGCTCGACGCTCAGTACGGACGTGCGGGTGTTCGGGGCCAGGTACAGCTCCGAGACGAACGCATGCGGCCGGTAGTCGATCCAAACAGGGCCGCCTATCCCGGTCGGGCTCGGCTCCATCCGTTCGGAATACCTGGCCTTGCGTTCGCCGGCGCCGAGAAGTCGCACGTCCAGTTCGTTCATGGCCGAAAGCCGCAGGTGGCGGGTGATATCGATATCGACCGCTTCGAGAAAGCTCACCCCGCCGCTGCCGGCGCGGAACAGCGGTGTAAAGGCATACACCTGCTCGCCGTTCACGTAGATCTGCGCGTCGCCGAGCAGGCGGTCGAAATGCAGGATGGCGCGCCGGTCCCGGCTGTTCGGGGGCGGGCTGAACTGCAGACCATAGAGCCCGGCGCGAGCCGTGGGGTGCGGGGCGTCCCCCTTCGCGTAGTTCTGATGCCATTCCATCGGTACGAGTTGGGGCCGGCCTTTGGCCGCGAACTGGCTGCGCCACCACGCCATGTCTTGGGTGGCCAGTTCGGCGACTTCGGCGTCCTGCTTCACCTCGAACTTGACCAGTTTCCACACGCCGTTCAAATACTGGCGCGTGGGCAACCCGGCCCAGATATCGAACTGCTCGGGTTGCACGCACCGGTGGCCGTCGTGTTCCTGCGGGATCGACGTAACGGCGGCCGCACACGCCGCATGGCTCAACAGAACGCCCGCCGCCAGAAAGACCGACACCTGCCTCTTCATGCCCGGCTCCTTTGTTGACTCAGCACAACTCTTGACTTCAGCCCTATATGCCCGCGGGCGCGGGGCTTTCCAGAACGAGGGCAGAGAATCCTTCCGGGAGCACAATCTGGCGGATTTCACTCGGGAATTCGCCGACTCCCCGCACGAACCGGCGGACTATGTGCGGCGTGGCGTGCGGCTCAGACGACGCGCAGGACCATGCCTTTGAGGTACTCGCCTTCGGGGAAGGCGAGCAGGCAGGGGTGATCGGGCGGATGGGCGAGCCGGGCCAGTATCTGGACCTGGCGTCCGGCGTCGATAGCGGCGCCCGGTCATAGCCCCTGCAGCCAGACCCGGACGCGATAGAATCGTTCGCCGCCGTCGGCCGGGCATGTGTAGCGGACGGTCTGGCCGGTGCCCACGATATCGGTGTAGCCGGGCACTGAAGACCAGAGTCCATCGACCACCCCGGCTTTCTGCTCGAGTGCGTAGTGGCGCGCGCAGCCTTCGCAACCGGGCCCGGCGGCCGCGGTGGTGCGGAACGCCACGCGCACGGCACCGTTCTGAGGAAGTCTGCACGCACCCGACCCAGCAGAAGGCCGCGCGGCTCGAGGGGTTGCTCCAAGGCCTGTCGGCGCAAGTGTAGTGCGTCCAATAGATCTTGACATGGGTGGGAGCGCCATTCTGGCGGCTGGCCGCGTTCTTCGCGAGGGGCAAGCCCGCTGCGGGGATTGCCCCTCGCGAACGCCTTGTCAGACGCCAGAATCGCCGCTGCCAATGTCAAGATCTATTGGACGCACTACACCCCTCATCCGCTGAAAAAGCCACGGCCGTGCCGGGCAGGCTCTGCCCGGGCACGGCCGCACCGCTGATTGAGGCCGGCGACCGGTGTCGCCCGCCGCCAACCGCTTCGCTGTCCCTATTCCCACTCGCCCGGTTCAGGCGCGGGTTCAGGTGCCGCTTCCTTCGGAACCGGCTTGAAGCTCTTCACCGTGAGCCACTTCTCGTCCTTCTCCTTGGTCACCGTGCCGGTGACTTCCATCTCTTCGTCTTCCCACTCCTCGGCGAGGGCCTTGCCCTTCGCGTCGAGCTTGATCTTGTAGACATCCGCCTTGCCCGTTTCCTTGAGCGTGGCGGAGACCACGGCCCAGTCGTCATTGCGCGTGACGCTCACAACACCCTTAATCGTCACGTCTTTGGGGGCTGTCTCCTTCTCCTGCCCTTGCACCTGCCCGACTGCCGCACACACGGCAACGCATACGATCGCCGTCAGTAGCCAATACCCGCACTTACTCATCGTTCGATTCCTCCGTCTCTTTGCACCCATTCCATAACGTCGTATCGACTCATCGGCCGGCTCGGTGTCCGGCCTGTCCTGCAGCAGGTTTGCCACCTCCTTTCCCGATCACGCCAAACAGGGCAGATTCCGCCCCTCACACGCGCACCACGCTGTTGAGCCCGCCGAACTCGTTAGCCACCTGGAAGCTGGCTTCCGGGTCATGATGCCATTCCCCGTCGACGACGAACTTGTACTGGTGCTCGCCGGGCGTCAGCTTGACGTTCGCGCGGAAGATGCCCAGCCGCTTCGTCATACGGTTGCTCGTCGGGTCCCAGTTGTTGAAGTCGCCGGCGACATAGACACAGCGGGCATCCGGCTTGACGTTGCAGGTGAACGCTGTCTCTTTCTTCTCGGCCGTCTTGGCTTTCACGTGTGCGCTCCTTTCCCACTTGCAGCACTCTGTCCGTATCCCGCAGGCGGCTATCGCACCGGTTCCACGTGGCGGCGGACGGCGATAGCCGAGACGGGACACAGTTCCGCGGCTTCCAGGCAAGCGTTCTCCACTTCCTCCGGCACGCGGTTGACTCTCACCTGCGCCTGGTCGCCGACGAGAGCGAAAACTTCGGGACACATCGTTTCGCACAGGCCGCAGCCGTTGCAGACCTGCGGGTCAACCTCGACGGTAAGCATGCGCATCTTGATCCCCACCAGTCGCCACGCCCTTACCGGCATACTCGGCGCCAAGCTTCACTCGGGGAGAGAGTCTCGCACAAGCCGGGTTTCGGGCCTATCGGCAAGGGCCTGACAGGAGGGTTCAAAATTGCTGACTCAGAGCGAGGTGAGGCCCTCGCGGATGGCGTACTTGGTGAGTTCGGCCAGGCTGCGCAGATTGAGCTTCTCCATGATATGCTCGCGGTGGGTCCCGACCGTCTTGACGCTGAGGGCGAGGACGCCGGCGATTTCCTTGGCCGACTTGCCCTCGGCCAGGAGTTGGAGCACTTCGCGTTCCCGCTCGGTGAGCACGGCGAAGGCGGACTTGGCCTCTTCGCCGGCGCCGCGCCGGTACTCGTCGACCACGGTCCGGGCCACGGCAGGCGTGAGGTAGATGCGGTCCTTCATGACGGCCCGGACGGCTTCGACCAGTTCACGGAATGCGCCGCCCTTCAGGAGGTAGCCGGACGCGCCGGCTTTCAGCATTTCCGAGACGTAGCGCCGGTCCTCATGCATGGACAGCGCGATGATTTTCACGTGCGGATGCTTGGCGGTGATCTGGCGGGCCGCCTCCACGCCGTTGAGGCCGGGCATCGCGACGTCCAGCACGACCACGTTCGGGTGCAACTTCTGGACGAGCCGCACGGCGGCATGGCCGTCTTCGGCTTCACCGACGACCTCCAGATCGGCCTGCTTCTCGAGCAGGGAGCGGAGCCCTTCGCGGATCATCTCATGATCGTCGGCCAACAGAACTCTCGTGCTCACAAGGCACTCCCTTCTCAGCGGACGGGACCGGTCGGACGGGCGCCGAAAGGCTGACGGTCGTTCCTTTTCCCGGCTCGGACTGCACGCGCACGGTGCCGCCGACATAGCGGATCCGTTCGCGGACGCTGAAGATCCCGTAGCTCTGCTTCTCGGCCAAGCAGGCCGGCAGCGCCGCGAGATCGAAGCCGACCCCGTCGTCGCGCACCTCAACGGCAATGCAACCGACCTGGATCGCCATCCGTACGTTCACGCGGGTGGCGCGCGCGTGTTTTGCCGCATTCGTGAGGAGTTCACGCGCGGCCTGGAAGACCAGAGTCCGAATGCTTTCGTCGAGTGTCTCGGGCTCGCCGTCCGCGTTGAAGCTGAACAAGACCTCCGGATGCAGCCGCTGGAAATGGTCGCAAAGCCACTCCAGGGCGGCGCCGAGCCCCAGTTCATAGAGGATGGGCGGGCTGAGTTCGAAGGTGAGCGTCCGCAGTTGCCGCAGTGTCTCGTCGAGCAGCCGGTGCACATCGCCGAGGAGCGCCGGCGCCTCCTCGTCTCCGGCGGGTGGAATCAACTGTTCCAGCTTCATGTTGACCAGCGCGATACTCTGGCCGACGGAATCATGCAGGGCGGAAGCGAGCCGCTTGCGTTCCGCTTCTTCGGCCAGGGACAGCTCGAGCGTGAGCGCGCGCAGCTCTTCCTGGTACGCGAGCAGGCGCTGCCGTGTCCGTTTGCGCGCGGAGACATTGCGGCCTTCGGGGATGAGCAGCACGACGTTCTCGTGCTCGTCCTTCACGGGCGTGATCGAAAGGTCAACGGTCATCGCCCGGTTCCCGGCGCCCTGCACGTCCACCTCGTACCGGACGAATTCGCCCTGTGCGGCCCGTCCGATGGCGGCCCTGACCCGTTCGCGTTCTTCGGCGGCCCCTTCCCACCAGGGCATTTCCCAGAACGGCTGATCGACAAGGTCTTCCCGGTTCACGCCGGAGAACCGGAGTGCGGTGCGGTTCAGTTCGATGATTGTGCCGTCGGGCCGCAGCAGGCCGAGAAACTGGAAAGCCTTGTTGAAGATGCCGCGGAACTTCTGCTCGCTCTCGGACAGCGCGCGCAGCGTCTGTTTTCGCCGCTCGGCCTCCCGCCGAAGCCGCTCGTTGACTTCCAGCAACTGGGCCGTCCGCATCTTCAGAAGGCGGTTGAAGGCCATGGCGGCCGCCGCCAGAAGCGCCAGGGCCGCACCGCCCGCCAACAGCCACGGCAGCCAGCCGGGGCCTGCCTGCACCCCGGCCAACCGCGCTGCAAAAGCCGTCATACGCTTCGCCCTCCGCATCGGCCCGGTTTGCCGCGCGCTGCAGGCGGGCATGCGCCGGATCCGAAGGACCCGCGCATTGTACAGAGTCCGGCTCGGATTGCCAAACGAATAGAACGACGCCGAGTGTGTCAGGTTTTTGCACCCCCCCAATCAGCGCGCTTCCGATTGTGAGGAAAGCCCGTTCGGCTTACCATCTGCCGGGTTGACATCGGGGAGGAGGACCAGGCCATGGGGCACGTGGGAAGCGGTTCGCTCCGGCAGCGGTTGACGCTGGCCGGTGCCGGGCTCCTGTTCCTCGTCGCGTGGGGTCCTGCGCCGGGCCGGCTGGCGGTTGTCCCACGCGGAACGGCGGGGGCGGCGGGCGGCGCGCCTGCCGCGGCCCAACGGCTACCCGCGAAAGCCGTACCGGAACCCACGGGGCCGGGACATACGGCAGAAGCGGGCCCTGCGGTGGAACTGCTGCTGGTGGACAGTCAGCCCGAGGCACTGACGGCACTCGCCGCTCCGGTCGTCAGCCGGCTGAGCCGCAACGGCGCCGCGCCCTTGCTGCTGGTGGCGAACCTCCGCGGGCCTGTGGACGAACCGACCCAACGGCTGGCAGACCAGATTGGGCCGAGCCGGGTCCGGGCTCTGACATGCGAGTTCGATACGAGCCCGCCCCAACTGAAGGACCTGCCCATTGAGTACTGCAGGGGCGGCCCCGACCTGTGCGAGGCCAGCCTCGCCATCGCCACACAATTCTGGGCCCGGACCGAGGCGGTGGTCGTCGCCGACGCGGAAAGCCCGGGCGACGTCATTGTCGGCGCCGCGCTGGCCGCGCACAAGAGCGTGCCGCTGCTCCTGTCGCCGAGACGGCGCATCCAGCGGTTCCTGTCGCGCGTGCAGCGGGACTTGTGCCCGAACAGAATTCTCCTGCTGGCCGCCTGGGAGAACGCCGCGCCCGGATGGCGCCATGCCGTTTCGGCGCCGGTCGACCTGATCACGCCCGAACAGGCGGGCGGGATGCTGATCGAGGCTGTCGGCGCGGGCCGGGTCCGCAACGTGATCGTGACGCGCCTTCCGGGTTCGGGTGACGCCCCGTGCCCGACGGCCTGGCTGGCTCCGTACCTAAGCCTCGCCCGCGCCGCACCGGTGGTATTGACCGACAGCGGCGAGGCGTCCATCGCGGAGCAGCGTGTCCGTCAGTTCATCGCGCGGCATGGGCTCAAGCCCCGCAGCATCACGGTGCTTGCCGACGAAACGGGCATAGGCCTGACGCACGTCCAGCTTGCCGGTCCGTCGTCCCCGGGTCTACCCGCCATCGACACGTCTGAGGAGATGTTGCCGTCGGTGTTCGCTTTCTACGCCGAACCGTTCACAATGGCCGGGGACGGTGAGGCCCTGCCGTGGGCCGTGGGCCGCATTCCGTTCCAGACGCTCGCGGAGGCCTCGCGGCTCGTGGCGCGGTCACTGGCCAGAGCACAGTTCCCGCGGCCGGCGGAACCGCGCGCGCTGGTGGTCGCCAATCCTCTGCCCGAGCAGGGCGACCTGCCGCTGTGCGAGACGGTGAGCCGCGCCACGGCGCAGGATCTGCAGAACGGGCGCGTGGCCATAGACGAATTCTACCGCGTCCCCACGGATGCGCCGGACGTGCGGGCGGCTGCCGCGCGGGCCGGGCTCATTATTTACGAAGGACACCTGTCCGATCAACATCTGTTCGGCGAGCCGAGCTATCCGTTTGACTCCGATGACCTCATGCGCGACGGCGACCACGAGTGGGAGAGGTGGACGGAACACACGGCGAACGGCCAGACGTGGGAGGCGGCAGGCGAACTCGACGATGACCCCGAACCCGGCGTGGACACGACCCGGCGCGTCAACGGCGCGGGGCAGCCGGCGCCGGACCCGCCGTTTCAAATCCCCACCGGGCCGCCGGAATTCGAGGCGCCGGGCGATTTCGTGGCGATGGACGAACGGACATGGGAGACGGAACTGTTCGGCTTTCCTGTGATTGTGCTGCAGACCTGCAGCTCGCTTGACCTATACGTGAGCGCCCGCCTGAACGACCTGGGCGGCACGGCCCTTATCGGGAGCGCGAGCAGTGTCCACAGCGCTTCGGGCAGTACGTTCATCAAGGCCTTTGTCGACGCGCTCGTCTATCGCGACGCCACGGTCGGCGAAGCGCTGCGCGATGCGCGCAACTACTTCTTCTGCCTGCAGGACCTCAAGGACCTGCGCAAACACAAGGAACAGGCCAAGAGCCTGCGCGTGGCGCTGAGCTTCCGGCTTTGGGGCGATCCGGAACTGCGCGTGTTCCCGGAACGCCGTCCCCCGCCTAAGCGCCGGCCCGCGCAGGCCGCCTGGCAGGCCGACGGCACGCTGCGGATCAACTTGCCGGCCAGGCGCCTGCCCGCGGTGCAGACGGAACGCTACGTGATGCGCGCCTTTCCGGGTTCGGAGGCGGCGGGCATCGTCAAGCGGTCGAAAGCGGCGGCCACCCGGCGCGTTCTGCCCATGCACTTCTTCTGGACGGCGTTGCCGGAGGGCGCGGCCGGCTTGCACGGGGCGCGACTGGTCCGGCCCGACGAAACGCCCGACCGCGCGGTCTTCCGGCTCGATCGGGAGAACGACCGGATGTGCGTCCTGTACTTTCCGGAGGCGGAACAGGCCAATGAGACGTTTACGCTGCAGTTCGAGCGTTGAGGGCGCAGGGAATCGTCGGCATCCCGAACGCGCCCATGCGGCTGACCGATGAGAACGAAGCGCATGACACGGTGTGCCATCGGCCTCCTGGCGGGGCTGGGGCTCGGTCTGACCGCGCTCCGCTTTCAGGCCCGCGCCAAGGGGCGGCTCCCGCCGGGCGACAGCGTCTGGCGCGTGGAGATCCAAACGCGCTTCCGCGCGGCGCGTCCCGGTGCCCGGCTTGCGGCGGCGGTACCGACCGACACCTCGTGCTGCCGCCTCTTCCGCCAGAGCGTCTCGCACGCGGGGATCCGCACCGATATGACCCGCAGCCGGCACTCGCGCGAACTGGAAATCCACGGCGTGGCGATGGCCGCGGGCCCGCACCAGTTCGACCTGCAGTACGACATTCACCTCAGCCCGCACGCGGACAGGCGCAACGCGGTTGAGCCGCGCACGCTGAACACGGAGCAGCGCGTCTATTACCTGCGTCACGAGCCGCACATTCAGGTGGCCGACCCGGCCGTGCTGCGGGTGCTCGCCGACCTGCGCAAAGCGAAACTGCCGAAGAGCGAGCTGGTTGAACGCATCTTTGAATACTGCTACAATCACATTGCGGCCGGCACACGTGCGGCACCGCAGGACGCAGCCGGAGTCTTGCGCGACGGGCTCGCGGCACCGCCGGGCCAGGCCGCCGTGATGGTCGCGCTGTGTCGCGCGGCGAAAGTGCCCGCCCGGCTGGTAGCGGGGCTGGAGCTGGTGCAGGGCGCCTTCGTCCACCCACACGTGTGGGTGGAGGTATTCGTGAAGAACCAATGGGCGCCGTACGACCCGCTGAGCGGGTTCGCGCGTGAAATGCCCGCGCACTATCTGCCGGTGTCCCGCAGCGGCACACGGATCGTGGCCGGCGATTCGGCCGTTGAGGACCTGCGCACGATCTTCAACGTGCGGCCGATATCCGCGCCGCGCGGCCTGAGGCCCGCGGCGGAAGCGGGCCTCGGCCGCGTGCTGGATCTCACCGCTCTTCCGCTCGAACGGCAGAGAACGCTGGCCGTCATCCTGCTGCTCCCGTTCGGCGGCCTCCTGACAAGCGTGCTGCGGAACGTCGTCGGGCTGCGCACGTTCGGCACGTTCACGCCCGCGCTGCTGGCCCTCAGCTTCGTCTACGCCGATTGGCTGACCGGTATCCTGATCCTCCTCGCCGCACTGCTGGCCGGGCTGGCGGTGAGGGCCGGGCTTGCCCGGTTGCAGATACTGGCGGTCCCGCGGCTGAGCATCGTGCTGACAACCGTCGTGGTCTCCATGGTGCTTGTGGTCTCGGCCCTCAATCACCGCGAGGTGACGCCGGCCGCGCGCACGGTCCTTCTGCCGCTGGTCATTCTCAGCATGCTCGTGGAGCGGTTCTTCATTACGGCGGAGGAAGACAGTCTCGCGCGCGCATTCGCGCTCCTGGTTCAGACTCTGGCGGTCGGCATCTGTTGCCACATGGTGCTGCGCTGGCGCGGGCTCGGCGACACGGTGCTGACCTACCCGGAACTCCATTTCATCACGGCCGCCGCCCTGATAGGGGTTGGCCGGTATACCGGCTACCGACTGAACGAGTTGTGGCGGTTCCGGGACATGATCCCGAAGCAGACGCCGGAGGGCTCGGCGCCATGAGGCAACGGCTGGGCACGATACTGAACCGGCACCGCGTGTTGCGCGGGCACGGCGTTCTGGGGATCAACCGCCGGAACCTGGAGTTCATTGCGCGGTCCAATCCGCGCCGGCTGTTCCCGCGCGTCGACGACAAGCTGCTCACGAAAGACATCTGCCGCGCGCGCGGGATTCCGGTGCCGGACACGTTCGCGGTCATCAGCCGCAACGGCGACATCCGGCGCCTGCCGCAATGGATCGCGGCGCGCGAGAGCTTCGTCATCAAACCCGCGCGCGGATCGGGCGGGCGCGGCATTCTGCAGGTCGAAGCGCACGACGGGGCGCGTTTCCGCATCACGGGCCGCGGCACGCTGACGTTGGAGGAACTGGCCTACCACCTCTCCACGCTGCTCGCCGGGCTGTATTCGCTGGGCGGCCTGCCGGACCGGGGCCTGGTCGAGCACCGCATCAAGCCGCACCCCGAGCTGGCCCGCGTCTGCGGGATCGGCACGCCGGACGTGCGCATCCTGCTCCACCGCACCGCGCCCGTCATGGCCATGCTGCGGCTGCCGACCCGCGCCTCGCGCGGGCGCGGCAACCTGCATCAGGGCGCGGTCGGCGCAGGGATCGATCTCGAGACAGGCGAAACGAACGGCGGGGTGTGGCGCGACCGCGCCACGGCCGTACACCCCGACACCGGTTGCCGGATCCGCGGGTTGCGGGTGCCCGGCTGGGCCGCCCTGCTCGAGGCGGCCGGCGTATTGAGCCGGGCGCTGGGTTTGGGCTATGTCGGCGTGGATTTTGCGGTCGACGCGCAGCTCGGGCCGCTCGTGCTCGAGGCAAACGCCCGGCCCGGGCTTGCGATCCAGATCGCGAATCGCCGCGGCTTGCTCCCGATCCTGGAGGCAAGATGAAGGCAGGAACGGAACCAGACCCGGACACGGATGCCCTGCGGGTGGGGGTCGTCGTGGCGCATCCCGACGACGAGACGCTGTGGGCCGGGGGCACCCTGCTGCTGCACCCGGCCTGGCAAAGCCACCTGATGACGTTGTGCCGGGCCAGCGACCCGGACCGCGCACCCCGCTTTCACCGCGCGGCCCGCGCGCTCGGCGCGACGGGTGCGCTCGCCGATCTGGACGACGGGCCGGAGCAGCGCCCGCTGCCGCAGGCCGAAGTGGCGGACACCGTGCGCACGCTGACGGCGGACCGCGAGTTTGATCTGCTCCTCACGCACGGGCCGCACGGGGAATATACGCGGCACCGCCGGCACGAGGAGGCGTGCGCCGCCGTGCTCGCCCTGTGGCAAGCCGGGCAGCTCGCGGCGCGCGCCGTCTGGTTGTTCGCCTACGAAGACGGGGGCCGGCGCTATCTGCCGCGTCCGGCCGCAGCCGCGCATCAACTCATTCGCCTGCCGCCGCGTATCTGGCGGCGGAAGTACGAGATTGTGACGCAAATTTACGGGTTCGACCCGCGTTCGTTCGAGGCGCGCACCACGCCGCGCGCGGAAGCGTTCTGGCCGCTCGCCTCGCCAACCGACGCCGTCGCCTGGTTACAGGAGGAAAGAGGATGAAGGTGCTGGTGCTCTACGACTACCCGCCCTCACCGGCGGGACTGGCCACGCAGGGCGATCTGCTCTACCGCGGCCTGAGAGAGATCGGAGTGGAAGCCTATGCCGTCCACTTCGAGTCGGCGCAGGAGAAGGAGTGGTATTACCGCTGGTTCGGACCGGACGTCGTGATCGGAGTCGGGTACTGGGGCCACACCCCGCATCTGGTCCTGCACCCGCAGCGCTACGGGGCGCAGCCGGTGCCCTGGCTCGTGGCTGACGGGTACCTGGCGAACTATCACGAAGTGCTCAACGAGCTGCCGCTGATCCTGGTGACCTCGAACTGGGTGAAGGACGTCTACGTGCGCGACGGGCTGAACGGGGACAAGATCGAAGTGCTGCCCGTCGGCTGCGATACGGAGGCGTTCATTCCGCGCGAGAAGAGCGACCCGAAGGTGAGCGCCGTGCGCGAAGCGCTGGGCGTATCGCAAGATCAGATCATGGTCCTCACGGTAGGCGGCGATGCCGCCTCGAAGGGCGCGCAAGAGGTGATGCAGGCGCTGGCGATTATCGACACGAAAGCGCCGGACTGGAAATACGTATGCAAAGTCTGGCCGCAGCCGCGCACGGAAAAACAGAACCTGGCGGACCTGCAGCTGGCCACGCATCTGGGCATTGAGAAGAACGTGGTCTACACGACCAGCGTCATCTCGCGCAATTTCATGCCGTACCTGATCGCCGCCTGCGACATCTACGCCGCCCCCTCCCGCCTGGAAGGGTTCGGCATGCCGCAGGTCGAGGCGGGTGCCTGCGGCAAACCGGTAATCGGCATCAAGGCGATGGCCATGCTTGACACACTGGTGCATGGTGAGACAGCATTCCTGGCGGACGTCGCGATGGAAATATGGCTGCGCGAGACGATCCTCGGCCAGGACGAGGGCTATGAGAAGGCGCATCGCGTCGTGTTCAACGCGCCGCGCACGGCCGACTACCGCGCCAGCGTGCACGATATCGCGAATTACCTGATGGATCTGATGCAGGATCCCGCGCTGCGCGAGAAGATGGGGCGCGCCGCCCGCGAGCGCGTCGTCGAGCGCTACGACTACCGCGTGGTCGCGGAACGGTTTGTAGAGATCATCGGAAACCGGTTGGGAATCGACTGACCATGACTCGCGCCAATCGCCGCCGGGTAGAGGAAGCCAAGGACGCGGCGCTGCACGTGCTGTTGCACAACGCGCGCGGCCCGTTCCGCGGGCTGCCCAGAACCGCGGGCTGGGGCTACCCGGAGCCCTACACCCGTGATATGATGATCGTCGCGTTCGGCATTCTCGTTTCGGGCAACCGCAGGCTGATCGCCGGCCTGCGCGGCGTGCTGGAGGCGCTGGCGGCCAACCAGACGGAGCACGGGCACATCCCCTCGCTGGCCAACGACCGCGAGGACCGCGGCGCCAGCGACACCACGCCCCTGTTTCTCATAGGGGTCGCCCTGTTCCGCACGGCCATGGCCGAACCGGGCTTCCTCGAGGAAGCCGTGCAGAAGGCGCTGCGCTGGATGGATTACCAGAGCCCGAGCGACCGGGTGGTCGTGGCGCAGCAACCCACGAGCGACTGGCGCGACGAGCAGTGGGTCACCGGGTTCGGGCTGTACGTCAATACGCTGGTCTACACCCACCTGAAGCTCTACGGCCGGCATGAGAAGGCGGCCCGTCTGCGCAAGCTGATGAACCGATTCACGGTGCGGGCCGACCGCAAGCACGCGCACGAGCACGAGGGGCTCGTGCTGCACCGCAAGCCCTACTACGCGTTCTGGTCCTACAAGATGGACAGCAGCGAACGGTTCGACCTGCTCGGCAACAGCCTCGCCGTTCTGAGCGGAATCGCGTCCCGCACCAGGGCGCGCTCGATCGTCCGCTGGATCGAAGCGGAATGCACGGTCCTGCGCGAGCGCGGGCTGCTGGCCGTCGATCTGCCGCCGTGCTTCTTCCCCTATATCACCCCCGACGATCCCGACTGGCGGCCGCGCTACGAGAAATACAACCGCCCGGGCGAATACCACAACGGCGGCGTGTGGCCGTTTATCGGCGGGTTCTACGTCGCCGCCATGGTCGCCGCCGGCTTCCCGAAGCGGGCCCGCCGAAAGCTGTGGGCGCTGACCGAGCTCGTCCGGCCCGCTCACACAGCGCGGGTCAGCCACGGGTTCAACGAGTGGATCAAGGCCCAGGACGGAACCCCGTCCGGGAACGACTGGCAGAGCTGGTCCGCGGCCATGTACCTGTATGCCGCCCGATGCGTCGAAAGCGGATCCACCCCGTTCTTCGACGGGATTCGCCAGGGCGAGCCCGCGCCGCCGATTGCGGCACCGTGAGCCCGGGCCGGACGACGTTTTGCCTTCCCGTCGGATTCCGTTTGATCCGCGCCCGGTTTTCCGCTACAGATAACAGGCCGGGCGGCAGGCAGACACGGCCGGCTGGGACTGCGGATGAGGATTCAGGAACAGACACCGAACCCGGGCACGCACCGGGTCATGCACCGGGGCGACACGCTCACGGTCAGCCTGACGCTGGCGGAACCGGCGCCCGGCCGCGCTTTTCTGCGGGCGAACTTGGGCCGCGCCGCCGTGCGGCGTGCGGAGATCATTCGCCACATCGAAGGGAACCGCCCGATCCTGGCCTCCGACTGGCATGACATTCCCATGCGCCGCGCGGGCCGGCAGAGTCATGAGATCACGGTACCCCTGCTCGAGGTGGGACGATTCGAGGCGAAAGCGTTCTTCCTGCCCGCCGACTCGGACGTACCGGTCTGGCCGGCGGGCGACAACGTGGTCGTGAAGGTGGAGCCGGCGCATGCGGTCTGCGCCAACACGGTCTACACGGCGTTCGTGCGCCAATTCGGCCCGAACGGCCAGGCCGGCCGGGCCGTCGAGGGGCTTGCGGATGCCGTCGCCGGGCTGGACGCGGCCGGCTACACGGTGATTCCGCGTTCCGGCACGTTCCGCGACCTGGTCCGCGAACTGGATTTCATCACCGGCACGCTGCGGTTCCGGATCGTGCAGCTGCTGCCCATCCATCCGCTGCCGACCACCTACGCGCGGATGGGCCGGTTCGGCAGCCCGTTCGCGGCGCTCGATTTTCTGAACGTGGATCCCGCACTGGCCGAATTCGACCGGCGCACAACGCCGATGGAGCAGTTCGTCGAACTGGTCGACGCCGCGCACAGCCGCCGGGCGCGGCTGTTTCTCGACATTCCCGTCAACCACACCGGCTGGGCCTCGCGCCTGCAGCTCGAGCACCCCGAATGGTTCGCGCGCACGCCGGACCGCCAGTTCGAATCGCCCGGCGCGTGGGGCGTCGTGTGGGAGGATCTCTCGCGGCTCGATTACGCACACAAGGGGTTGTGGCAGTACATGGCCGAGGTCTTTCTGTTCTGGTGCGGGAAAGGCGTCGACGGGTTCCGGTGCGACGCCGGCTACATGGTGCCGGTCCCCGTCTGGGAATACATCGTGGCCAAAGTGCGGGAACAGTACCCGGACACGGTCTTCCTGCTCGAGGGGCTCGGCGGCAAACTCGAGGTCGTGGAGCGATTGCTGAGCGAGGCGAACCTCGACTGGGCGTATTCCGAGCTGTTCCAGAACTACGATCGCCAGCAGATCTCCGCCTATCTGCCCGGCTGCATCCGGACCTCGATCGACAAGGGCACGCTGCTGCATTTCGCCGAGACGCACGACAACAACCGGCTGGCCGCGCGCTCGCCGGCTTACGCGCGCATGCGAACGGCGCTGGCCGCCCTGTGTTCGGACTGCGGCGCGTTCGGCATCACGAACGGGGTGGAATGGTTCGCCGCGGAGAAGCTGGACGTGCACGGCGCTTCCCCGCTCAACTGGGGCAGCGCCGAGAACCAGGTGGAGTGGATCGCGCGGTTGAACGCCGTGCTGGACCTGCACCCCGCCTTCCACGCCGGGTCCCGCGCACGCCTGGTCCAGAGGGGGGACGGCAACACGATGGCGCTGCTCCGGATGCCGGCCGGCGTCGAGGCGCCGGTGCTGGTACTGGTGAACCTCGACGACGAACGGCCCGGTCCCGTGGCCTGGCCGCGCGACGACTTCGATGCGACGGCGCCGGGCACGGCGGACCTGCTGGGGGGCGGCCCGCCCGCCGTGGAACATCGGGACGGCCAATGCCGCTGCTGGCTCGAGCCGGGGCAGGTGTTGTGCCTGCACGGCGACCCGTCCTACGCCCGGGCCATTGAGGCGGCCCTGGCTCAGGACGGCCGCCAGGTCACGGCCGGCCTGCGCCAGACGCTGCACGCCAAGGTGTTGGAACTGCACCATTTCTATCGTGGCATCTGGGACGTGGCGGGCCTGGATCTGGATGCGGAAGCGGATCTGTTGAGACGGGATCCGCGCGCCTATGGCGAGCAGACGGCACGCGGCGGGCAGGATATGCCGGGCCCGGCGCGGAGCATCCAGTGGGAATGGCCGCAAGACACGCGGCGCACGGTGTTGCTGCCCGCGCACCACGCGTTGTGCGTCAGCGCGCCGCATCCGTTTCTGGCCGAGCTGCGGCGTGAGGGCAAAGTCCTGCGGCGCGAGGCCGGGATCGCGGCCGGCACCGGCGGGCACGTCGCGCTGCTGCTGCCCGAACCCGCGGCGGCGACGAGCATGCTCACGCTGCATCTCACCGTCTACGCGCCCGACCAGGCGCGGCACGGCAGCGGGCCGCTCCTGGCACTCGGCACGCATCCGAGCCTGCGCGTCCTGCGCAGTGTCCGGCAGGACGGTCTCGGCGGGCGGCAGCCGTACGCGGTCTGCACGAACGGGCGCGGCGCCATGGCGCAGGTGCGCGGGAACTGGGCCGAAATCCGGAGCCAGTACGACTGCCTCCTCGGCGCGAACCTCGACCCCGACTACCCGGTGGACCGGCACATCATGCTCACGCGCTGCCGTGCGTGGCTGGTACGGCAGGGCTATGCCCATGCCGTGAACCTCGAATGCCTGGATGCGTTCGGCGTGGACGAGGACCGCGCCGTGCACTGGGAGTTCGCGCTGCCGGCCGGGCAGGGCGAGAAGGCGCCGCTGCGCATACGCTTGAAGATGCACGAAGGGCGCAACGCCATCGAACTGGCCTTCCATCGCCCGCACCGTAAGCGCCGGACCGGCCGATGGGTGGCCGACAGCACGCCGATCCAGCTCATCATTCGGCCGGACATCGAAGACCGCAACGGCCACGGCAAGACCAAGGCCTACACGGGACCCGAATCGGCGTGGCCGGGCGCGGTGACGGTTGAGGAGAAAGGGTTCGTCTTCGCGCCGGCCGCCGAACGCCGGCTCCGCCTGGAAACGCCGGCGGGCACGTTCACGCCCGAGCCCGAATGGCAGTACATGGTGGGCCACCCCGAGGAAGCGGAGCGCGGGCTGGACGGCAGTTCCGACCTGTTCAGCCCGGGCTACTTCACGCTCGTCCTGCGCGGGGGCGGCCGCGCCGTGCTGCACGCCGCCGTGCTCGCCGGCGCCGACAGCGGGCAGAACGCACCCGCGGGCGAAGCGCGAAAGGCGGGAACGGGCCGGCGCGCGCGCCGGCATCTGGCGCTGGCCGACGCGCTGCGGCTGGCGATGCGCGACTATCTCGTCGCGCGCGGAGAGGGCCGGACCGTGATTGCCGGCTACCCCTGGTTCCTGGATTGGGGGCGCGACACGCTGATCGCCCTGCGCGGGCTGATCGCAGCGGGCTTCACGGCCGAAGCGCGCGAGATCCTCACGGCTTTCGCCGGGCTCGAGCGGAACGGATCGTTGCCCAACATGCTGCGCGGCCGCGACGACTCCAACCGCGACACGTCCGACGCGCCCCTCTGGTTCCTCGTCGCCTGCGCCGACCTGCTGCGCGCGGACGGCACGGATGCGTTCCTCGCGCAGCCGTGCGGCACGCGCACGCTGCGCGAGGTGTCGCTTTCCATCGGCCGCGCTTACGCCGGCGGCACCGGGCATGGTGTGCGCATGGATGCCGACAGCGGGCTGATCTTCAGCCCGTCGCACTTCACCTGGATGGACACCAACCATCCCGCGGGCACGCCGCGGGAGGGATACCCCGTCGAAATCCAGGCGCTGTGGCATGCCGGGCTGCGCCTGCTCGCCTCCGTCGACCCGGCCGGCCCGTGGGCCGAGCTCGCCGGCAGAGTCCGAGCGTCGATCCGTGCCTGCTTCTGGCGCGAGGAGGATGGATACCTCGCCGACTGCCTGCATGCCGCGCCGGGTGTGCCGGCCGCGCAGGCGGCCGCCGACGATGCGCTGCGTCCGAACCAGCTGCTCGCCGTCACGCTCGGGGCGCTTTCGGACGCACCGGATCTGGCGGGCCCGATTCTCAGGGCCTGCGAGCGGCTTCTGGTCCCGGGCGCCATTCGCAGCCTGGCGGACCGGCCGGTGCGGCACGCGCTGCCGGTGAGCCGGCACGGCCGGCAACTGAACGACCCGCACCGGCCGTACTGGGGCCGCTATGAAGGCGATGAAGACACGCGGCGCAAACCCGCCTATCACAACGGTACCGCCTGGACGTGGCCGTTCCCCTCCTACGCCGAGGCCCTGTTTCGCACCTTCGGCCCATGCGCCCGGGACGCCGCGCTGGCCATCCTCTCCAGCAGCACCGAGCTCATCGATCGCGGCTGCATCGGGCAGGTACCCGAAATCGTGGATGGCGACGCCCCGCACACGCTGCGCGGGTGCGGCGCCCAGGCGTGGGGCGTCACCGAGCTGTACAGAGTACTTGCATTGCTCACCGAGAAAGCGTAGAGTTGCGGGCTGCCGAGTGAAGGGACCCGGCATCCGTCCGCCATGCAGGCGGCCGGTTCCGACAGGCGGGGCCGTTTGGTACACAGTGGTAGCGGAGGTGCACAGATGCCCAGCGCATCAGCAGCAGGCGGAAAGAAACGTGTTCAGTTCCAGATCAAGGCCGACGCAGGCAGCGAAGTCTACGTTGCCGGCACGTTCAACGGCTGGAACCCGAAGAAGAACAAGCTCAAGTCAGGCAAGGGCGGGACCTACGCGACGTCGCTGATGCTGCCCGCCGGCCGGCACGAATACAAGTTCATCATCGACGGCACCTGGTGCGTCGATCCCGAGTGCCCGGAGTGGGCGCCGAACGGGCTTGGCTCGCTCAACAGCGTCATCACGGTAGGCTGAACAGGCCCGCGCCGCGCCTCCCAACCCCCCGAGGCGGGGAACGGTGCGGTTTTCACATGAAAAGCATACATCTGTTCAACGTCGCTCCGGCGTTGCCGCCAGAGTTGGACTTTCTCGAGAAGCTCGCCTTGAACCTCTGGTGGTCCTGGAACTTCGATGCCATCGAACTGTTCCGGCGCATCGATCCCAAGCTCTGGAAGATGACGGGGCACAATCCGCTCCGCTTCTTCAGTCATGTCCCGCAGAAACGTTTCGAGTCGCTGACGGGTGACCATGCGTTCATGACGCATCTGGCGACGGTCAAGGAACGGTTCGAGGAAGACCTACTGGCGGAACGGGACGGGCGCGGGCTCGAGCCGCCCGCTTCGGCATGCATCGCCTACTTCTCGCTGGAGTACGGGATTCACGAGAGCGTGCGGCTGTACTCGGGCGGGCTCGGTTGCCTGGCGGGGGACCATCTCAAGGCGGCCAGCGACATGAACCTGCCGCTCGTGGCGGTGGGCCTGCTGTACAAACAGGGCTACTTCCAGCAGTACCTGAACGAAGACGGCTGGCAGCAGGAAGCGTATCCGGAGAACGAGATCCAGCATCTGCCCGTACGGCGTGCCGTGCACGCGGGCGGCAAAACCGTCGTGGTGAGTTTGCCGCTGCCGCACGGCCTGCTTCGGGCCATTGCCTGGCGTGTGGACGTGGGCCGGGTTCCGCTCTATCTGCTGGACACGAACATTCCGGAGAACCCGCCTGAATTCAGGCAGATTTCGGCGCGGCTGTACGGAGGCGACCGGGAGACGCGGCTGCGCCAGGAGCTGCTGCTGGGGCTTGGCGGGTTCCGCCTGCTGGTCGCACTGGGCTACGACCCGCCCGTCTGCCACATGAACGAGGGGCATGCGGCGTTCGTCGCGCTGGGCCGGCTGGCCCATATGGTGCAGGAGAAGGCGATCGACGTGGACACGGCCCTGGAGATTCTGCGTCGCACCACGGTGTTCACGACGCACACGCCCGTGCCCGCCGGCAACGAAACCTTCGAGCTGCCCCTGGTCAAGGCCCATCTGGAGGCGCTCAGCAAGGAGCTGCCGATCGAGCCCGAGAAGGTGCTCGCCTGGGGGGTCACGCCCGGCACGGCGGACCCGAAAGAGATGTCGATGACGGTCATGGCGCTGCGCAACGCGCGGTTCAGCAACGGGGTCAGCCGGCTGCACGGCTGGGTGGCGCGCCGGATGTGGGCGCACCTGTGGCCGACGCACCCGGAAGACGAGATTCCCATCGCGCACATCACCAACGGCGTGCACGTCCCCTCGTGGATCGCGCAGGACAACGCCGCGCTGTACGACCGCTACATCGGGCCCGAGTGGCGGGTGAAGCACCACGACGAGGATACGCTCGCGCGCGTGGCGGACATACCCGACGAAGACCTGTGGCACGCCAACGAACTGGCGCGCTCGCGGCTCGTGCGCACGGCGCGCGAACTCGGCGAGCGGCAGCTCAGCATGCGCAACGCGCCGCGCGCGCAAATCGCGCAGATCAAGTCCGTCCTGAACTCCGACACGCTGACCATCGGGTTCGCGCGCCGGTTCGCCGCCTACAAGCGCGCCACGCTCCTGCTCACGGACACGAAGCGGCTGGAGGCGCTGTTGACGAGCGAAGAGACCCCGATCCAGATCGTGTTCGCCGGCAAGGCGCACCCGGCAGACAACGAAGGCAAGGAGATGATCCGGCGTATCGTCGAATTTGCGCGCCAGCCGCATGTGCGCCAACGCGTCATCTTCCTGGAAGACTACGACATCCGCATCGCGCGCGACATGATCCAGGGGGTCGACGTCTGGCTCAACACGCCGCGCCGCCCGCAGGAGGCGAGCGGGACCTCCGGCATGAAAGCGGCGGTGAACGGGGCGCTGCATGTGAGCGTGCTCGACGGCTGGTGGGCCGAAGGCTACTCGCCCGACTGCGGCTGGGCCATCGGGCACGGCGAGGAGTACGACAATTCCGAATATCAGGACACCGTGGCGGCGCGCGCCCTGTACAACCTGCTCGAGAACGAGGTCGTGCCCTGCTTCTACGACCGGGCCGAAAGCGGCATCCCGCTGCGCTGGATCGCGATGATGAAAGCGTCGATCCGGATGGCGCTCTCCTATTTCAACAGCTTCCGCATGCTCAGCCAGTACCATACGCTCTTCTATGAACCCGCGCTGGCGGAATACCGCGAGCTCACCGCGGAGGATGGCGGGCGGGCCAAGCGCCTGGTGGCGCAGCACGGGAACCTGCGTTCGCTCTGGAAAGACGTGCGTGTCGGGCTGCCCAGCACCGACCGGGACATCTCGGCGCTGCATGTCGGCGACACGTTCCACGTGCGCGCCGTCGTCGAACTCGGCACGCTCAAACCCGACGATGTCGACGTGGAGGTCTACTACGGGCCGATCAACGCGGAGAACGAGATCGGAGGGGGCCATGTGGAGAGCATGGCCCTGGCCGCGGACGGGGCAAGCGGCAAGTACCGGTTCGAAGGCCGGGTCCAGTGCCGCACCACGGGCCGGTACGGCCTGACGGTGCGCGTGAGCCCGCGCGAGCCGCACTGGAAGCATGTCCTGCCCGGGCTCATGACCTGGGCCGACGGGGCTTGAGCGCGGGATGAGGCCGGGCGCAGCGACGGGTCACGGATATGGCGCGAAACCCTCGCATATTGATCGTCACACCGGAAATCACGTACCTGCCGCCGGGCATGGGCAACATGGCCAACCTCTCGGCGAAGGCCGGCGGGCTGGCGGACGTGTCGGCGTCGCTCGTGCAGTGCCTGTTCAATCGGGGCGCCGACGTGCACGTCGCCTTGCCGCATTTCCGCCGCATCTTCCGCATCGAAAGCGCACAGCTCCAGGACACGGAACTGCGCATGTACAAGAAGCTGATCCCGGACTCCCGCATTCACCTGGCCCAGGACAGAGCTTTCTTCTACAGCGACCGTATCTACGGCTCCTATCACGCCGGCGGCACCAGCACGGCGCTCGCCTTCCAGCGCGAGGTGATCAACAATATCGTGCCCCGCGTGCAGCCGGACCTGATCCACTGCAACGACTGGATGACGGGGCTGGTCCCGGCCATGGCCCGGCGCATGGGGATCGGCTGCCTGTTCACGCTGCACAACATCCACACCCAGCGCCTCACGCTTGCCCAGATCGAGGACAAAGGCATCGACGCGGCCGAGTTCTGGGACTATCTGTTCTACAGTTGGCCGCCGCACAACTATGAGGAGAGCCGCACGGGCAATCCGGTCGATCTGCTGGCCAGCGGGATATTCGCCGCCCATTTCATCAATACGGTCAGCCCCACGTTCCTGGACGAGATCGCCGAGGGGCGCCACGGCTTCATACCCGAAAACGTGCGCTACGAAGTGGCCCAGAAGAAGGCGGCCGGGTGCGCCTGCGGCATTCTCAACGCGCCGGACCCGGCCTTCAATCCCGGCTCGGACCCGCTCATCGCCGTTCGATACGAAGCCGACACGCACGCGCAGGCCAAGCGGCAGAACAAGACAGCGCTCCAGCAACGGCTCGGCCTGCTGCCGGACGCCTCGGCCCCGCTCTTCTTCTGGCCGTCGCGGCTGGACCCGACCCAGAAGGGCTGCACGCTTCTGACCGACATTCTCTACGAAGTGGTTTCGACGTACTGGGCCGCCAATCTGCAGCTGGCGGTTGTGGCGAACGGCGCGCACCAGCGCTATTTCCGCGAGATCGCGCGGTTCCACGACTTCCTCGACCGGGTGGCCGTCCACGATTTCGATGAGCCGCTCTCGCATCAGGGTTACGCGGCGGCGGACTTCGTGCTGATGCCCTCCCTGTTCGAACCGTGCGGGCTGCCGCAAATGATCGGGTGCCTCTACGGAACGCTGCCCGTCGCCCACGACACGGGCGGGCTGCACGATACCGTACGGCACCTGGATCTGGCCGCGAACACCGGGAACGGCTTCGTTTTTCGCGATTACGATACGGGCGGCCTGCGCTGGGCCATCGATGAGGCCATGGCTTTCCATGGGCTGCCCGCCGAAACGCGCGCCGCGCAGGTCGCGCGGGTGATGAAGGAGAGCGCGGCCACGTTCACGCATGACCGCACAGCCAAAGAGTACGTCACCCTGTACGAACGGATGCTGGAACGTCCACTCATCAACCCCTACTGAGGCAGGCTTCGCCCGCGACCCAGAGGTCAGCGTTCAGGGGTCAGCGGCTCTTCCCAGGGGCCGATCTGACTTCTGATCTCTGGTCTCTGATCGCTTTGGGGCCAAAGACTTCTTGTTTGTCGTTGCGACTTTGGATGACCGAGCCACTGACGAGGATTGACCCGCGATGCGTGCAAATCGACATGAACCGACACGCCTGGCCGAGGACCCGTATCTCAGCCCGTACCGCAGCCATCTGCGCCGGCGCGCGGAGCAGGCCGAAGGCCTGGCGCATCGTCTTACGGAGGGCAAACGGAGCCTGGCGGATTTTGCCAGCGGGCACGAGTATTTCGGGCTGCACCGCCGCGAGGACGGCTGGCTCTTCCGGGAATGGGCGCCCAACGCGAGCGCCGTCTATCTTGTCGGCGATTTCTGCGGCTGGCGCGAAACGCCGGCGTTCGCGCTGCGCCGGACGGGCGAGCGGGGCGATTGGCAGATCGAACTGCCGGCCCGCGCGCTGAAGCACGGCGACCTGTACCGGCTGAGCCTGCACTGGCCGGGCGGGTGCGGCGACCGCATCCCGGCCTACGCGCGGCGCGTCGTGCAGGACGACCACACCAAGATATTCAATGCCCAGGTCTGGGCCCCGCCGAATCCGTACCGGTGGACGCACGCGGCGCCGGCGGGCGCGGAGCGCCAGGCGCCGTTCATTTACGAAGCACACGTGGGCATGGCTCAGGAACGCGAAGGGGTCGGCACCTATTCGGAGTTCCGCGAAACGGTCCTGCCGCGCATCGTCGAGGCGGGCTACAATACGGTGCAGCTGATGGCCGTGATGGAGCACCCCTACTACGCCTCGTTCGGCTATCATGTCTCCAGCTTCTTCGCCGCTTCCTCCCGGTTCGGCACGCCCGATGAGCTGAAGGCGCTGGTCGACGCCGCGCACGGCGCGGGGCTGCGCGTGATCATCGACCTGATCCATTCGCACGCGGTGAACAACGAAGTCGAAGGGCTCTCCCGGTTCGACGGGACCGTCTACCAGTACTTCCACGACGGCCCGCGCGGCCGGCACGTGGCCTGGGATTCGCGCTGCTTCGACTACGCGAAACCGGAAGTGCTGCACTTCCTCCTCTCCAACTGCCGGTTCTGGCTGGACGAGTACCGGTTGGACGGCTTCCGCTTCGACGGGATCACCAGCATGCTGTATCTGCACCACGGGCTCGGCCCCGCGTTCGACGGCTACGAGCGTTATTTCGACGGTTCCGTCGATGAAGACGCGCTCGCCTATCTCACGCTCGCCAACCGGCTGATCCACGCCCTGCGGCCGGACGCGGTGACCATCGCCGAGGACGTGAGCGGTATGCCCGGGCTGGCGGCGCCGATCGAGGCCGGCGGCTGCGGGTTCGACTTTCGGCTCGCGATGGGTGTGCCGGACTGCTGGTTCAAGCTGGTGAACGACATCCGTGACGAAGACTGGAACATGAGCTGGCTCTGGCATGAACTGACGAACCGGCGCGCGGACGAGCGGACGGTCAACTACGTCGAATCGCACGACCAGGCCCTGGTCGGCGGCAAGACGCTGATGTTCGAGATGGCCGATGCCGACATGTACACGGCGATGCGCACGGGCGATCAGAACCTGACGGTGGAGCGCGCGATGGCTCTGCACAAGACGGCGCGGCTCGCCACACTCGCCACGGCCGGGCACGGCTACCTCAACTTCATGGGCAACGAGTTCGGGCATCCGGAATGGGTCGATTTCCCGCGCGAAGGCAACAACTGGTCCTATCACTACGCGCGGCGGCAATGGCGCCTGCGCGACGACCCGAACCTGCGCTACCGGTTCCTCGCCGAGTTCGACAAGGCCATGCTCGCCCTGGCCGCGGAGCACGGGCTGCCGGACGGCGCGTTCCCGCGCCGGCTGTTGGTGCACGACGAGGACAAGATACTCGCGTTCGAGCGCGCAGGCCTGTTCTTCTTCTTCAACTTCCATCCGCACCGCTCGGTCTCGGACTACCCCGTGGAAGTGCCGCCGGGCGAGTACGCGCTGGTGCTGGACACCGACGCAGCCGAGTTCGGCGGGCACGGCCGGGTCGCGCCCGGCCAGCGCTATTTCACGCTGCCGGTCACGGCCGCCGGCTCCGTGCGCCACTGCGTGCACCTGTACCTGCCCTGCCGCACGGCGCTGGTGCTGGCCGGGCCGCGGCGCACGGGGGAGGCGCCGCCATGAGCGTGACCGTTCACCGCACGAACGTCCGCCTCAACCCGGACAGGGCCCGGGTGCTCGTTCGGCCCTTCCTGCCTTACTTCTCCGATCAGAACCGCAACGTGATCGCCCGCATCATGGGCATGGGCAAACGGGAGATCGCCTCGGAACTGAGCCGGGTGCGCCGCGCGTTCGCGAGCCGGCACCTCGAGCTGGACCACGTCTTCGCGCGGCACTACGAACGGGTCCGCCGGTTTTGCCTCACGGACATCGAACCCTCGCCGGACCGCAAGCTGCTGATCGGCGCGTTCTTCACGAGCGAGTACGCCATGGAATCCGCCGCGCTGTGCAACCCCTCGATCGTGCCGCATCCGGACCAGACCGGGCTGCCCGCCGGCGCGCTGCGCTTCGTGCTGAGCCTGCGCGCCGTGGGCGAGGGCCACATCTCCTCCATCACGTTCCGGGAAGGCGTGCTGCACGCCGACCGCTCCATCACGATCGAGGAGCCGTCGCCGCTGGTTGTGGCGTCCGAGCCGCAAGGCAACATGCAGATGGAGAAACACGTCTACGAAGGCAAACTGATCGAGATGGGGATCGACAACGAATTCTCCGACGCCGTGCTCGCCGCGCTGCCCGACCCGTTCACGGCGCGCGACGCGCAGACGGCGGTGCAGGATGTGCGCGAACGCGCGCCGCGGCTGGGCAGCACCTACCCCTACGCGCGCGACACGATGCTGTGGCTGGCCATGGCCACCTATCGCACGGAGTTCCCCGCCCACGTGCCGCTGGCCGCGCGCTGCATACATCCCCACTCGCCGAGCGAGAAGCAGGGCATCGAAGATGCACGATTCGTCCGGTTCCAGGGAGACGGCGGGGATGTGCTCTACTACGCCACCTACACCGCGTGGAACGGGCGGACGGTGCTGCCTCAACTGCTGCAGACGCGCGATTTCCGGCAGTTCACGATCACCACGTTCGGGGGGAAGGCCGTGCGCGACAAGGGCATGGCCCTGTTCCCGAGCCGGATCGGCGGCCGTTACGCCATGCTCTCGCGTCACGACGGCGAGAATCTGCACCTCATGTACTCCGACAGCATCGAGATGTGGCACGAATCCGTGCCCGTCCTGCGGCCCAGCCACCCCTGGGAGTTCGTCAAGGTCGGCAATTGCGGCTCGCCCATGCGCACCGACGCGGGCTGGCTCGTCATCACGCACGGGGTCGGGCCCGTGCGCCGCTATTCGCTCGGCGCCGCGCTGCTGGACCGGGCCGACCCATCGAAGGTGATCGGCCGGCTCGGCGAGCCGCTGCTGAGGCCCCGCGAGAACGAGCGGGAGGGCTACGTGCCCAACGTCGTCTACTCCTGCGGCTCGCTCATCCACAACGGCACGCTCGTGCTGCCCTACGCCATGGCCGACTACGCCACCCGCATCGCGTTGGTCGACCTCGATGAATTGCTCGGCGCCCTGCACGGGGCGTGAACCCGCCGCACACGGTTCGCCCGTTCCTCCGGCAACGTCCCGGCCGCGAGGTAGGATCTTTTCACCCCGCAACCGCGAATCGGTCCTATTGCGTGGTGCACCGGCCCTATCCTATTGTTCGGCCAGGAAGATGGGTCCGGAAATCGTCAACCGTTCTCGTCGCCGTTCTCGTGGACCGAATCTCTGGTGCGTGATCATGGCC
>JAFGHX010000017.1 GCA_016929905.1 Kiritimatiellia bacterium | reverse complement strand
GCTCGTCGCCGACTGCGCCGCGGCCGCCAGGCTGCCCGGCGCCGCCGGCGCCGTCTCGCCCGTCGTCGCGCTGGCCGTGTTCGAGTAGGGCGAGTCGCCGGCCCCATTCGTCGCTTTCACCTGGTAGTAGTATGGCGTCCCCGCCGCCAGCCCGCTGTCGGTGTAGGCCGTCGCGTTCGCCGCCGGCGTCGCGATCCGCTCCCACGTCGTCGTTCCGCTCTTGCGCCGGTCGATCTTGAAGCCCGTCTCGTTGCTGCTGTTGTCCGTCCACGTCAGCCGGATACTCGTCGCCGACTGCGCCGCGGCCGCCAGGCTGCCCGGCGCCGCCGGGGGTTGCGGCGTACTGCCCGGCACGTAGTAGTTGTAGGCCTTGAGCGCGTTGATGAAACGCTGCACGTTCCCGGTCATGCGGCCGCGTACCAGGTCGCGCTCCGTGACCCAGTCGGCAAAGGTGACGGGCGTGCTCAACTCCCCGTCGCCCCAGCGCGCGGACTCGGCGTAAATCGCGTTCTGGACGTTGGCGCAAAGCGTGTCCCAACGCGCCTTGCAGTTCGACTCGGTCAGCGCGCCGCCGTTGTAGCAGTGCTTGTCTACCCGTGCGCTGAACGCCTTGATGAAGTTCGAGTTGCCGCGAAGACCGTGCCAGATCTGGTCGAGCGCGTACCTCCCGGAGCCGGAACGGAACGCCGGGTGTACCCAGGCGCCGTCGTTCGAACGGCCGGCCTGGTTACTGCCCATCTTGTCCCAGCAGTCCTCCGCATCCCAGGACATGAAGAAGGTCTTGCCGGCCGGGTTGTTGCGCACCCCGGCATACCAGTTGTTGTCGGGCCAGTCGCCCGTGCCGCAGTACCAGTTTGCGATGATGTAGTCGCAGTACTGGTCGATGTCCAGGTAGCTCTGCACGCCGGTGTAGTCGCCCGCTCGCGCCTTGCTCACCGCGGTATCGAACCGGCTCCCGCTGCCGCTGATAGTCCCGGCATGGTGCCGCGCATGCCAGTCGCCCTGGCTCCCGCCGCGCCACTGCGAGTTGAATTTGTGGTCGGGCCGCTCCGTGATGTTGTACAGGCCCCAATACACCCCGTTGATGTACAGATGCGCGAACGTCCCGCGCGCCGCGGCGCCGCCCATGCTGAGCTGCGTGTCGCGAACCCACTGGTCCCGCGTGTAGTTGCTCTCCTTCGGGTTGCACCAGAAGGCGAAACAGCGGTTCAACCCCGAACGGAGCACCAGCTTGTCGAACCCCGTCTTCGACGTCGCGTGCAGCGGCGCTTTCTCGAAGATCGGAAAACTCAGCGACGTGGGCCCGAACGGGCTCTTGAACTTGATCCGGAACGCGCGTTTCTCGACCGCCCAACTGTGCCCGCGGATACAGCAGTTGATCTGGAAGCCGCGGCCGGGATTGTCGCCATACCAGAACTCGACCGAACACGGCACCTCCGTCTGGTGCCAGGGCGGCCGGCAGCCGTAGAGGTCGGCCGAGAAGAAGTCGCTCGTCTTGGCGGCGATCGACAGAGTCGGAATCGCCTTCAGGCTGTTCTTGAGCGTCGCCGCGCCGTACTTGTTCCGGATCTCCGGATCCATCTCGTAATCGGCGGGGATGGTGGTCGTGCCGCCGTCCTTCGTCCGCTGCGGCCACGAAGCCGGGAACCCGGCGGGCCTGTTCGGCTGGTAAATGACCTTGTCCAGGAAGACGTAGGTCTGGGTATAGGTGTCCGAAGCCGTGTAGCCGCCTTTCAGCGCGATCGCACGCAGACAGGTCGTCGTGCTGAGCGTGACGCTGCTGCCCACGGTTCCGTAGGAAGCCGACGGCGCCTGCCCGTCCGTCGTGTACCGGATCGTGGCGCCGCTCGTTGCCGAGCTGATGCTCACCGTGATGGTTCCGCTGTAGAACCCGTGCGCCTTGTCGAAGGTCGGCGTCGCCACCGTCGCCGCATGAACCGCACCCGCCACCACCAGCAAACCCAATACCAACACCGCCAAACGATTCCGATTCATCTGATCCCCCCTTTTTGTCTTAGCCGTGTCCTTGAATTAACGGCACCGCTTGGACTCACGCCATCCCGTGGTTTCTGGAAGCTATTGACAATGGAACACGGCGAGGTGACAGAAATCTCAGGAAAAATGCGCAGAACCTGCAGATCCCCGCGATCCCGCCCCGCAGGCGGGACGCATGAACCGCTGCGTTGAGCCTGTCGAAAGAGTCCGCGGCCGGCACGGAGGCCGGCCCTCCACACAGGAAGAGCGCTACATCTTGGGGAGTCTGGAGGGCCCGGCTCCGTCCGGGCCGAGGTTCGGGTGTTATTCGACAGGCTTGTTCGGCGGGGGGATACTTGGAGAAGGGCGAGCGTCTCGCGAGCCGTGTCTTTCGACAGGTGCATCGGGTCGGCGCCGTGCCCGCATAGATCACCGTCCGGCCCGTACCGACGATGCCGCCCCATGCCCGGCCCGGTAATTCTGCCTTACCTCCTCCGGGGCGAGCGCGCGGCTGTACACGGCCCCGAGATACATCTTGCCCAGCCACGCACGTACAATGCTCTCCCCGTCCAGCGTCCTTGCCGGCTCACAGCAGAGCGCCAACGGATAGATCTCGTTCCAGTTGCTCAGCGTGCCGGAGACAATCACCGGCGTACCCGGCGTCAACTCGACCGTCCCTTTGTATAGAAATATTCCCGCCGTGCGGTCCACGCCATCCACGTACAGTCGCGAAACACCGCCCTTCTCCCGGGTATAGACCAGGTGCGTCAGGCGTGTGGCAACGCAGCCCCGCTCACTGCTGACCTCAGGGATGCCGTTCAACGTCGTCGTGGTGGTGCGGGTTCGGCCGCGGTAGTCCTCGCCCCACTGGCCGAGCGTAAAGTTCCGTTCGGCCTCGTCGCGCGACACCGTCATGAGCCGGGCGATCCAGTCCTGATTGACCATGCCCTGCACCGTGTTCGCAGGCGTTATCCAGACCTCCGCCGAGAGCTCATGGCTCCGCTTGCATGCCGCGATGATTTTCGTCGCCGGCCCGTCGGAAACAATCAGGCTCTTCGTGACGATCTCAACGCCGCCACCCGGCAGCCGGCGCACATCGCCCGCCCGAATCCTCAAATTAAGCGGCTTTCCGACACCCGACACGTCGCGGATATACGGCCCGCCCGCTTCACGGAACGTATAGAGCACACACAGGTCATCCGTAACCCGCCCGCCGGGCGAGGCGCCGGACGGTGCGAACGGCGGCACGGCAGCGACCACCGTCTGTTTCCCGACCCCCGCACGGTATCCCGCCGCCAAATCGACGGTTTCACGCGTGGCCTTGTTCGTGATATGCACCGAACCGCGCTGCATCTCGATCCGGGTCGCCCCGGCGTCAACCTCCACGATGAACAACGTGCCAAGCACCTCCACGGCCGCGTGCGGCGTCTCGAGAATGAACGGGGCGTTCGCCGGCCGCCGCGCCACGCTGGCCACCACGCGGCCGTTCTCGATGAAGGCTTTCGTCCGGCCCTCCGTCAACCGAACGCCGGTCGCCGCGCCCAAATCCAGCGTCGTGCCGTCGGCATACCGCACCCGGGCGGCTCCATCCCCGCCCGCGGTCGCCAGCCGGTCGCCGGGCCCAACGCGCACATCGCCGGCTAACGGCCGGGCCCGGCCGTTCCGCACCCAATCGACCCGGCCTCCCAGCCGGCTGGCGACGATGCCCGAATCGCTCAGCCGCGGCCCGATCAGGCCAAACTGACGGCTCACCAAGACGGCGAGCCCCACCACCAACGCCGCAGCAATCGCCGTGGGCCACCAACTCGGGCCTATCAGCCCGCGCGGCCGCATCTCGATCGCTCGTGATCGGTGCGACGGCCGCAGCGTCGTGGTCCCCTTCCCGGTGACCCGACGCCGCGTCACGGCCGGCCCGCCCGCTCCGCGCGCGTCCTCCATGACGGCGGCGACGAACCGTTCGTCGTGGCCCTCGCCGCCCCGGGCCAGCTCGCGCAGAAGCCCGTCCACAAACAGGGCCTGCACCGAGCGTTCCTCGCTCGGGCCAGAGTCCGCATGGTGTTCTGGATCGTTGTGCCGCATCGTCTAGTATCCCGGATTCCGAATCATCCGCAGGCGCCGGTCCATGCAGGCAGCCAGCGCTTCGCGCCCGCGCTGCAGGCGCTTCTTGACGCCCACTTCCGTCGCCCCCAACTCGGCGGCTATCGCGGCGCAAGTCATGCTTCGCAAGTAGAACAGTTCCACCGTGTGGCGCGCGACCTCGCGCAGCCCCGCCAGACACTTGCGCAAAGCCGCAAGGACGTCTTCCCTACCGTCCTCCGCGGCCCGATCCCACTTGGCATGTTCCCGGTCCAACCCTTCCAGCGTCCCTTCGTCCAGCGGATATTCCCGGCGCCGACGCGTCCATTCCAGGTACTTCATCCGCACAATCCCGCGCACCCAGTGTCCGAAATCACGGCTCGCATCGAACTGATCAAGCTTGCGATACGCGGTCACGAACGCTTCCTGCACAATGTCCTCGGCCGTTGCCGCCTGCCCCACCAGCGACAGCGCATAGGCCAGCATCCGCCGGTGATATTGGCGAACCAGTATCTCGAACGCCTTGGAATCTATGGCCTGCCGATCGCCTTCAGATCTCACGGTCAATCTCCTTTGACGGTAGTGATTGACGCCTGTGCGTCCAAAGGTGACAAAAAATACGAGGAAAGCGAGCGAAAAGCTCATGCGGGCCCGGCCCCGCACCGGCCGACCGACCCAAAAGACCACAACCTGCGGGGTGTGTCGCGGGAGCGCTAGGCAGCGGCCAGAAAGACCGCTTAAGAGACGAGTCAGCAACCGGCAAAGAGGATGGGATCGGAGTTTCTAAACTCCGACCCCATGCCACGTCCCGAACGGATAGACAATGCACGCACGCCCCCTCGCGTGAAAGGGGCAGGTACGAGTTTTCACCCCGCTACCCAAACGGAACCAGACACGCGCATCGCGGGTTCGTCGCGGCGTGAGTGGCGGAACTCGGCAACTCCGCCACTCACGCCGGCGGCTTCCTCCAGCCCGGCTTCGGCCGGCGCCGTTCACTCGAGCCAGACGCGGGCGCGGTAACAGGCCCATCCCGCTGAAGGGTCGTTCGTGACGGTGACCGCGGCACCGGTGCCGACGAGGTCCTCGTAGCCTGGCACGGCCAGCCACGGGGCGGCGCTGCCCGCCTGCCGTTCCAGCACATAGTGCCGTGTCAGCCCCTCGTACCCGGCCCCGCTCGCCGCCATCGTCCCAAACGACACGACGACCTGCCTACCGTTCAGCCCCACATCAACCCGGAACCCGCCTTCGCCCTGCGTGGCTTCGGCGGGCTTCGCCAGCGGGTCGGTCCCAGCAATGTACTCCTCGAGGTTCGACAGGCCGTCGCCATCGGGGTCGGCGGAACCGGACCGAGCGGATGGTTCGGCCAGACCGGACAGATGCGCGTCTTCCCACACGTCGGGCATCGCGTCGCGGTCCGCGTCGACGGCAGACGACAGTGTGGACCCGCACAGCGCGCTCAACTCCAGCGCCAGGGTCAGATCGCTGCTGGACGGCGAGCGGTTGAGCACCTGGACCGCCAGGAGGTTGGTCGGCGCCAGCACGGGCAGTGCGGCGCCGGTGAGAGACTTCGTCCACCGCACGAGCACGGTGTTTTCGGGCGCGACCGCGTCGTGCGCGACGAAGTCGCCCGCGTTGCCCGGCGCATTCACACGCGCCAGTTCCTCTCCGTTCAGCCAGAGGATGAACCCGTCGTCGTAGCGGACATCGAGGCTCAACCCGCTGACGAGGCCGGGCGAATCCAGGGTGAACGCGCGCCGCAGATAAAGCGTGGTGTAGCTGCCCTGCATGTCGGTGAGCGTCGTACCCCACGCGCCCTGGCCATAGCCGAACGGCGCGGGGCCGATCGCCCAGCCCGAGTCGTCAAAAGCGGCCGCGCGCCAAGCGCCGGGCCGCGACGGTTCGCTCGTTCCTTTCCGGTACCGCCATTGCGCGCCTTGCGCGACCAGCACGACGCTGTCCGGCCCGCCGGGCGGCACGCCTACGCTGATTGTGCCGCCCGTCAGATAGAGCGCGAACTGCCGCTCGCCCGGCGTGCCCACCACCATCTCCCAGTTGTTGGCGTGCGCGGAGTCCGGGCTGATCGGGTTGCGGGATTTCGCGACGTAGGAGTAGGCGCCTGCCACCTTGACTTTCTGGAGTTCCATTCGGTTCGTGTAGAGGCGCACATACGTGTATTCGCCGTTGCACTCGAAGATCGCGCCGCCGTTCACGTAGGCCGGACCATGGGTCCCCGTGCTCAGATATTCGCCGGCCTCCTGCGGGATGTAGCGGTTGCCCGCGTTGTAGTTGTAGCCCGGATAGAACACCGCCCCGGCAATGTGCGAATGCCCGGAAAACTGGGCAATGACCTTGCCGTGGTTCTTGATCGCGCTGCGAAGCGTGCTGTTCCCCGCGTATACCCGGTTTTCCTCCCGGGTCGGGACCAGCGGCACATGGTTGAAGATGATGACCCAATGATCGGCAAACTCCGGCTTGCTCAGGACATTGGTGGCGTACGAGAGGCCGGACCCGCTGTACTCGAGGGAGAACGCGACGAACAGGACGTTGCCCCGCGTCCAGTGGTAGTTCTGCTTCGCCTTGCCCAGCTCACCGTCGGTGCCGGGCCAGGGGTCGAAGCCGAATACGGTGCGGTAGGCGGCGCCGTAGTCCTTGTAGATGGTGGAGCCCCAGCCCGTGACGGGGTCGTAGTCACGATCCGTCCATTGGTCGTGCGTATGAATGACCTGGTAGCAGGGCACATCGTCGGCAAGTTCGTCCAGGATGGACTTCAATTTCCAGTGCTGGTCGATCAGGTACCACGGCCCGTCGCTGAGGCCTTCCCAGTGGTTGGATTGCGCGCCGTCCACGTTATCGCCGCCGAGCATGACAAAATCGGGCCGCGGATGGTGCGTCTCGGCGTTGAGCTCCTGGACCATCGCGCGCACCAGGTTCTCCTGGGTCGTGTGGCCTGGCCAGCCGACATGCGCGTCGGAGACAAAGGCAAAGGAGATCAAAGGCTCGTCCGCGCGGACGGCGAGGCCGAGGCAGAGCAGCAAGAGGCCGGCCAGCAACCGGCCGCGGCACGACACTCCATCCGTCTTGTTCATGATCGTCCTCCCTGATTGAACCCAGGCCCTCTTTCCACCTCACTGCAACCAGACGCGTGCGCGGTAGCAGGCGTGCGCTTCGGCGTCCGCGCTGGTGTACGCGGCCGTCATGCCCGTACCGGGGACGTCCTCGTAGCCGGCCACGGCGAGCCACGCTGCCGCCGGATCGGTACCGATACGTTGCTCAAGGGCGTAGTGTCGGGTCAACCCGTCATACCCCGCCCCGCTCGCGGTCACGGTCGGGAACGAGACGACGATCCGGCCGTCCACGAGCCCCACATCCACTGCGAACCATGAACCGTTCTGTCGAGGGTCGGTGCCGGCGATGTATTCCTCTAGGTTGCACAGTCCGTCACCGTCGGGATCGCCGGAATCGGACCGGTCGGTCGGATCGGACAGATCCGACAGGTGGATAGCCTCCCAGGCATCGGGCAGCGCATCGCGGTCCGCATCCTCGGCCACGGACATGGGACTGCGGACGACCGACAAAGCCGCGTCAAACATCAGATCGCCGCTGCCGATCGTGTTGTTGAACACCTGGACGGCGAGAACGTTCGTGGCCTGAAGCTCGGGCAGCTGCGGCCCGGTCAGGCCGGCCGTCCAGTTGGCCGTGCGCGCGGCGACGTAGCCGGCGCAGACCGCGTCGTGTGCGATGAATTCGCCGACCGCCCCCTGCACGTTCACCCGGGCAACTTCGTGCCCGTTGATCCAGGCGATGAACCCGTCGTCATAGTCCACGGCGAGGTCCACCCGGCTGACGCTCGCCGGCGCATCGAGCGTGAAGATCTTGCGCAGGAACACGCTGGTATAGGTGTCGCGCATGTCCGTGAGCGTGGTGCCGTAGCTCAACTCACTGCTGTAGCCGAACGGCGCTTCGCCCACGGCCCAACCGGAATCGTCGAAGCCCGCCGTCCGCCAGGCCCAGGCGGTACGTGAGGCTTCTCCCGTCCCGCTGCGGTACTTCCACGCGGTGCGTTTCGGGACGCGGCCGCCCGGCGTGGAATCAAGGAACAGGGCCCGGACGGCGTGCAGCTCCGTTTCGGACACACCGTTCGCGGCCAGGAAGTTCCACACACCCGCCTGCAGCGTGCCGGCGGCGGGATCATACGCCTTGAGAACACGGATCGCGTTCTGGAACTTGTCGGCTTCGCGCGTCCGTTCCCCGATCACGGAAAGCGTCGTCCATTCGTAGTCCAGACAGATTTCCTCTTCCGTGCAGCCGAGCAAGGCTTCGAGCAGGAAGCTGATCGCGCCGGTGCGGTCGGCGCCATGCGTGCAATGCAGGATGACCGGGTACCGGTTCGTGACGGCCAGTGCCCGGATCGCGGCGGCGTACAACGGTGCAGTGGCGGGCAGGTTCGTTTCGTAGAAGCCGCTAAACCCCCAACACCCGGTCCTCACGTAGTCGATCCCGTCGATCGCCAGCGAGCGGGTCCCGTCGGCGCGCAAGTCGTGTTCGGTCCTGATGCCGAGCGCGCGGATGGTCTGTTCGCCCTCGGCGCTGATCTGGAAGGCGGCATCGAACTGGGCCGACCGGAAAAGAAGGCCCTGCCTGACCCTTTGCCCGTCGCGCGTGATGCGCCCGCCGATGTCGCGCACGTTGGTGGTGCCATCCACCCGGATCCAGCGCGGGGCGTACGGTGCGGTACGGAAGTGCAGCACGCCGGTCTGCGCGACGGCGTTGCCGTCCCGTTTCGCGACGACCTGCCAGTAGTAATCGGTGTCGATCTTCAGGTTCCAGGCGGAGGCGTCCGTCTGGCTGGTGCCGCTGACGAGCGCGTGTGGCGGGCCGAGCGCGGGGGTTTCGGCGAGGAACACGTCGAAGGTCACACCGGCGGCCAAGCCGGCGAGTTGCCAGCTCAGGCGAGTCGGCTGCGGGGTGCTCAAGTCCTCGTCCGCGGCGTGCGGCGTGAACGGATCGGCGGCAGACCGCGTATCGGGCACGGTCTCGCCTCCGCACGGGCTCGCCGTGAGCGAGACGTTCGTGTCGCCGCTCTCGTATTCGATGTGCAGCAGGGGCGCGGTCCCGGGATTGCCGTCGTAGGAGTCGGCTTCCCGGTGCCCGCTGCCGGTCACAACGATGGCGAGCGCGTTGCCGGCGCGCCAGCCCGGCCGGCTCACAATCTCCCGAACGAGCGCGGACAGGTCCGGCGTCTGCTGCGCCGGCCCGGCATCGCCGATCGCGTTCCAGGCCGGCGGCTGCCAGGTCACCGCTGCGGTCGTGCGGGGTCTGGACGAGATATCGCTGCCGGCCGTGGAAAAGGGCGCCGCGTTGTCGGCTGCCTGGCCGCGGAGCGTGAGCGCCGTGGTCTCCGAAGACGCCTCGTCCACGACGAACTGCACGTACGCACGGCGAATCACGACATCACCGGGAATCAGCAGCGACGCAAACCGCATGCCCACGAACTGGTCCGCGCTGTCCCGCACCAGCTCCAGGTCGGTACTGTCCAGGCTCATGGCGCCCGTCGCTGCGTCCTCCTCGGCGTCGTCGGCGCCAGCCGCCACACGAACGTCGAGGACCGTCATTCCCGCGGAGAAGGTCGTGACACCGAGGGGCCCGACGTAGGCGGAGTCTCCCTCGGCGTTGAACGCCTTGACCTTGTAGTAGTACTCGGTTGCCGTCATCAGCCCGCCGTCGGTGTGGCGGGTGACGTTTGCCGAGGTCTGTGTCACGCGGACCCACGGGCCCGTCCCGCTCTGGCGCCGATCGATCTTGAACCCGGTTTCGTCGGTGCTGTTGTCCTGCCACGCCAATTCGATCTGGCTCGACGATGAGGCATTGGCCGTCAGGCTACTCGGTGCCGCCGGCACCGACGGCTCCGTAGCCACGTTGCTCAAAATTGTGAACCGATCTACGATTTGACCCGACACGGTCCTGAAGTAGCCGCGCGCCTTGTTCGGCTGGCCGTCGACATGAAAATCGATGAACGTCACTCCCTTCTCGATCCCGTTCCATTCGCCGTCGACGTCGGTGGCATAGATCTCCGCCCACCACGCGTCGTTGCGCCGCTGGGCGTAGGGGGACTGACCACCGAGCGCCGAGATGATCAGCGCGGTCGTCCCCTCCTCGAGCATGACGGGGCTGGCGGTGGAGGCGATTACGGGAGAATCGGACCATTCGGCCATCAGGTGCGACCGCGCATATGCATGGCAATGCCCGTTGAAGACCAGCGCACCGTGCAACCCGGCGGCTTCGTAGATCTCCCAGCCCGTAGCATTGCCCTTCTTGGTCACCTGCGCCTTGGCCATGTTCATGTGCCAGACGGCCAGGCGCCAGATGGAATCGGAGCGGCTGAGCGCCTCGGCCATATACGCCGTTTGCTTGGCGCGGCTGCCGACCGGGATCGGCGTGCCGGCGTTGCCCGAGATCGCGTCCATGCCAATCCCGGAGAAGACGAACGTCAGTCCCTTGTACTGAACGGTATTCGTAATGCCGATCTCGCCGGTGGAGACAACGTCGGGAACGCGTTGCATCCGTTGAGCCAGGTAGTGCTGGTATCCGCCCGGCACGCGCCACATGGCCGCGTCATGGTTGCCCACACAGGCGAATACCGGGAAGTTCGTGCCGAGGTAGTCCGTCCAGATCGCGTCCCACTGCCGGATCTTGTTCGTATCGCCCGTGTGGGCCAGGTCGCCGAGCAGCACGAGCAGATCGGCGTTTTCGTCCCGGACAAGCCGGGCGATGTCGGCACAGGTCTCGAGGTAGAAGTCGCCGACAAAGGCTACGCGCAGGTTCTCGGGCGGGACCGAGGCGGCCGGCGAGCAGAGCGCGCCGAGCAGCCAGCCCAAAGTGGCAATGATCCCGAGAAGCCGCTGTATTCTGGCCTGTCTCATCTTGATTTACCTCCGTGCGTCGTCTGCCCCGCTTCTTCACCAGTTCATACTCGGCCCGTGCGGGGCTGTGACAAAAAAGTCTGCATGAATCGCGTTCATGCCGGCTGATGCGGACGAAATACGGAAGAATCGAGGAAAACGGCCTGTTTGGGCGGGATCCGGCCGGAATCGACCATGCGCGGGGAGTCGTCGGGCGGTGCGGCGAGGGCCGATCGTCTTGGAAACCGGCGCCCGTGCCCACGACGCGGCTCGCGAGACGCTCGCCCTCCATTCGACGCAGCACGTTGTGTGAATGGAGGGCGAGCGTCCTCGCGAGCCGGGGTGGCACGCAGACGCCGGCTCGGCGCCGATCCGTGCCGCCGGCGGCGAACGCGGCCTCATCGCGCCGACGCTTCGGCCGTGGGACGCCGCGGCGGACCGGCGGCGTGGTTTTGGCGGACTTCGTCCTCGCGCAAGGCGCGGCTGTAGACGGCGACCAGGAAATACTCGCCCAGCCAGGAGCGACGCCCGGTGAACTCGTTGCCCAGTCCGAGACGCAGCCCGTCGGCCCACGCCGAGAAGTCGCCCGGGACGAGTTCGTGGTCCACCACACGTTCCGGATCGGCGTCCCCGCGTTTCGTGCGGGTGGCATTGCGGCCGTTCAGGTAGAACCGGGCCTGTCCCCGCGCGTCCCGGCAGTAGGCGAGGTGGACAAGCTGCCCGTCGAACGGCCACGGGGTCGCGCTGACGCCTGGGGTGCCCGACAGATTCGTCTGGCTGGTCCGCAAGCGCACGCGGAACCCGCCGAGGCTCTGGCCCTGCTCCAGCCTGAAGTTGCTGAAATCGGCATCGCGCGAGAGCGTGACGATCCGGCCCGTTTCCGCCGGCTCCGCCTGCCGCTCGGCCGGCCTGACCCAGGCCTCGACGGTAAGTTCATTGGCGGCACGGCAGGCGTCGATGATCTTCGTGGCCGGTCCGTCCGACGCGATCAGGGCGGGCGAGGTCAGGGCCAGGCCGCCGCCCGGCAACCGGCGCACAGGCGCCCGCTCGGGAATCCGCAGGTCCAACGCGGGTTCCGCCCAGGCGTTGTCGTAGACATGAGGCCCGCTGTCTTCCTCGAACGTGTAGAACGCGAGCAGGCCGTCCGTGGCGCGCCCGCCGTAATCCGGGCTTGCGGCCGCGTGGGCCCGCGCACCGGCGACGGCGAAGCGGCCGGGCTCGAGTGTCGTCGAGGTCCGGCGTACCCGATCCGTCACGTGGACGCACCCCCGTTCCACGTCGACACGGGTGGACTCCGCCCCGACACGCAGGCTGAACCGCGTGCCCAGCACGCGCACGTCCACGTGCGGGCTGCTCGCCAGCAGCGCACGGTCCGGCGCCCTGGCTCCGACCTCGGCGCTCAACAGGCCTCGTTCGACGAACACGGCGCTCCGATCAGCCGTTCCGGCCTCACTCAGCAGCCGCAACGCGCCGGCGGCGCCCAGTCCAAACCGCGTGCCGCCCCGGCATTCGATCGTCACGGTGCCGGCATCCGCGGCGGTCTCCAACCGCGTGCCGGCACCCAGTTCCTCGCCGCCCCGCAACTGGCGCCGCCCGCCGCCGTCCGTGGCAAAGGCGCCGCCGGTGACGTGCACGACGCGCGCAACCCAGCCAACCGCCGCGGCCGGTTCGGGCGCCCCGACCTTCACTCGGCCGATCCGCTCGATCGTCACCGTCGCCAGGACAAGAAGGACAGCCGCGACGGCGACGGTGACCCACCAGCTGCGCCCGCGATGCGGCGCCGGGGGCAACCGCACCTGCCGCGCGCGCGCCCGCGACGCGGCGGCGGGCAGCCTGCCCCGCTGTGTGGCGTCGATCCGGCGAAGCACGGCCTGGCCGGTCGCCTGCCGCTCCGCCGCGCGAATGGCCGTGAGCACCTCCGAACCGGCCGGGCCGCCCTCCGTGTAGCGAGTCCTCAGCAACCCCTCCACCGACAGGAAGCCGCGGAACCGCTCGGCAAGCCGCTCGTCCTGCCTCAAGTGCACGTCCAGTTGGCCCCGCTGCTGCGCAGACAGTTCCCCGTCGACATAGGCGTTCAGAAGCTGTTCGAACTGTCCCGGTTCATGCATGGCGGGCCGCCTTCGCTTCAATACAGACACGCAGGGACGTCCGTGCCCGGCTCAGGATCTGACGCACCGCGTCTGCGCTCCGCCCCAGTTCCTCGGCCAGGAGCGCGGTGGGACTTTCCCGCAGGTAGCGCGCCTGCAGAATGGTCCGCGAAGACTCCGGCAATTGGCCCAGGCAATCCTCGAGATACCGTTTCATGCGCGCCAACCGGTCGTCTTCGAGGGCGGAGGCGGCGTGCTCCAACTCGAGCTGTTCCGCGAAACCGGCCAGTTTCTGCCGGTGCGTCAGGCCTTTGCGCAGCGCGGTGCGCACTTCGTTCTTCGCAATTGTCTTCAGCCACACCCCGAAATCGCGCCCCTGCTCGTAACGTTCCAGTGCGAAATAGGCTTTCACGAACGCCCGCTGCACGATGTCCTCCGCCTGCGCCCGATTGCGCACGTAGGCTGTGACAAGCTGCCACAGCGCGGACCGATACTGCTCCACAATCGCGGCATACGCGTTTGTGTCCCCGGCGATTACCTGCCGTACGATGTCATCCGCACTCTGAGCCATGCGTCCGGCTCCTTCACCCATACATACGCGCCGGGCCGCCCGGTGTGACAAGAAGGGCGCCGCCGGCCGGCGAATACCGGCTGGCGGCACTGAAACAGGACGAGGATAGACGCAAAAGAAGGTGCCGAGAAGCGTTTTCTCGGGATTGCCCGGCAGGCGCGCCCGGCACGCGCCCGGCCCGGGGCCGGACGGGGCCGGGCGGGGCCGGGCGAGACGCCCGGCCTGCTTCCGGAATGTCCGGCGCGGGGCCGGCGATTGGCTGGGCGCCGGGCAACGGCTGAAATCGCCCGCCGCTCACTCCAGCCAGACGCGTCCGCGGTAGCAGGCGCAGCCGGTTGCGTCGCTGCCGGCGTAGTTGACCGTCGCACCCGTGCCGAGCCTGTTCTCGTAACCCGGCACAGCCACCCACGGGAGGGCGGGATCCGCGCCGGCGCGCCGTTCCAGCGCGTAGTGCCGGCTGAAACCCTCGTAACCCGCGCCGCTCGCCGCGACGGTAGGCACCGCGATTACAACCTGCCCGGCGCTCAGTCCGACATCAACCGCAAAGCATGAACCGTTCTGTCTTGGATCGGTGCCCGTGATGTATTCCTCCAGATTGGACAGGCCGTCCCCGTCGGGATCGGCCGAATCGGCACGATCGGCCGGATCGGACAGATCGGCCAGATACACGGCTTCCCATGCATCGGGCATCCCGTCCTGGTCGGCGTCATTCACGATTGGCAATTGACTATTGACGATTGCCGACTCTGCATCGAACATGAGATCGCTGCTGTTGGGCGTATTGTTGAACACCTGAACGGCCAGCACGTTCTCCGTCTCGAATGCCGGGAGTGTCGCGCCGGCAAGCGCGGCCGACCAGTTGGCGGAGGCGGCGCCGACGTATCCACCCGTGTCGTCGTGCGCCACGGGATCACCGGCGGTCCCCGGCACGTTCACGCGCGCGATCTCCCGGCCGTTGAGCCACATCACGAACCCGTCATCGTAGTCGACGTCCAGGTTCAACGCGCTGATCCGGGCCGTGCTCTGGACGCTGAACGTCCTGCGCAGGAAGACGCACGTGTAGCTGTTGCGCATGTCGCTCAGCGTCGTACCGTAGGCCAACGCGCCGTATCCGAACGGGGCCGGCGCGACGGCCCAACCGGAATCGTCGAATCCGGCTCGGCGCCACGCGCCGACCGGATCCGAGGCCTCCGCCGTCCCTCTGCGATAGTGCCACTCTGCGCCTTTCGCGATCTTGACGGTCGCCTCCTCGCCCTGCGCGGTGCGCAGCATGAGTGCGTTGACGTAGTACGTCGCGCCCGATACGCTGATCGTGAACACACCGTCCGCGCCCGGCGCCACGTTCCGGAACCGGGCGACGTGCCCGTTCTGCGTGTTGTAGCCGTTGACGACCGTGGCGGTGTCGTCCGCCATGCTCGTCGTGCCGAGGCCGACGCCCGGCGTGCTGGCGTTGCTGAAGGCGTCCGCGGAGGAGATCGTCACGATGGCCGTCCGATCCGTGTACAGCGGGTTGTCCCGGTTTCCGAACAGGACCACCTCGTAGCGCAACGCGGCGTCGAGCCCGGCGAACGTGAGATCCAGCGCCGCGCCGTACTCGATCAGGCCGGTACAGTCCACCTTGCCGCCGAACACGGTGTCCGCGTCGGTCCCTGCACTCGCCGGTGCGCCGCGGTCGGGCACCGTGCTGCTGCCGCCGGAGTTGACCGCCAGCGTGACGGCGGTCTGCCGGCCCGTGTCGTAGTCGACCAGGAACCCGGTCTGGCTCCGCGTATGGGTCGTGATATTGGCGCTGAGCTGGCCGCTCGCCCAGGCGAGATCGTTGTAGGCCGTGAACGAACGGACATCGGCCGGCGTGGTCGCGTCGGCCACGTTCGAGTAGTCGGAGTCGCCCACCGCGTTGGTCGCCCGCACACGGTAGTAGTACTTCGTCTCCGCCGGCAACCCGCTGTCGGCGTAGGCGGTCGAACCGGCGGACAACGCGGCAAGATCGTTGACCCAGTCGCCGCCGCTCTGGCGCCGGTCCAGCTTGAAGCCCGTCTCGTTCCCGCTCTCGTCCTGCCACGTCAGCTCAATGCGGCTGTACGAGACGGCCGTGGCGCTCAAGCCGGTCGGAGCATCGGGGGGCCCCTCATCGGTCGTCGCACCGGCAACCCCGGTGCAGGCGGAGTTGCCGTAGCCGTTGTAGGCCTTCACCATGTAGTAGTAGGTCGTACCGGCCGACAGCCCGGAATCGCTGTAGCGCGACGTGTCGGCCCCGACGGTCGCTACCCGAACCCACGTGTCGGTGCCGCTCTGACGCCGGTCGACCTTGAAGCCGGTCTCGTCGTCGCTGCGGTCGGACCATGCCAGGTCGATCCGGCTGCTGGACACGGCCGATGCCTGCAGGCTCTGCGGCGCGGCGGGCGGATTGCCCTGCAGCGCCTCATGCACAAGATCGAGGTCCATGAAGATGTCGCTGCTGGTCCGGCTGGACTGGTGCACCTCGACGGCCAGCACGTTCACGCCTTGGACCAGCTTGCCGGCGTGCCCGCTGAGATTGAAGCTCTGGTAGGACACGACCTCCGGGCCGGTGGCCAGGGTGTCGTAGCCGATTCCGCCCGTTGGCATGCCGCCCCTGGCCACCTCCAGCCCGTTGAGATACGCCACGAACCCGTCGTCGTAGCGGACGCGAAGCGTCAGACTGCTCACATCGCCTGGCGCCGCAGCGAGCGTGAACCTCTTCCGGAAATAGGTCGTCACGTACTTCTGGCTCGGGTCGTCGCCGTAGGAGACCTCGGTATCGATTGCCGGGTCGGTGCCCGGGTAACCGAGCGGTGCGTTGCCATCCGCCCAGCCGCCGTCGTCGTAGCCGCTCATGCGCCAGGTTGTACCCAGGTTCTCGCCGCGGTCATGATATTTCCAGCCGCCGGTCTTCGGGACGAGGCAACCCGAATTCGGAAGGCCAGGCGTGCCGCCGGGCGCCAGGCTCGCGGTCCAGTTGACGACGTCGTTGCCGTACGCGCGCGGGTCGAGCCGCTCCAGTGACGGTCCGCCCCCGTCGGCATTCTCCGGCCACGGGCTGTTGTCGCCATATTGGACGCGGTCGACCAGAATCCACGGGACCCCCTCGGGATCCGGGGCATCGGGCCGCCAGAGTTTCACGCTCTCGCCGCCGTTGCCCAGCCGGCCCGAGCAGGGCCCAAACACCCGCACGCCCGCAGGCACACCGGGATACGCGGCGCGGAACGTCGCCTCGTTCGTGGGGACGACCAGGACGTACTCGCCCGCCGCAAGTTCAGTCCCGGCGGGGAATTCGTAGTCGACCGCCGCCGCCAGCCGCCACCGGTTCGCCGGGTTGGCCGGGTCGTAGAGCTTCACGGCCGTGCCGGTGACGTTGAGCAGCTCGATGAACTCCGCCGAGGCGTCCGCCGCATCCGACGGGTGGTACAGGATCTCGTTGATCACCACCGGCCCGACCCTCGGCACGGCATTCGCGCCGCCCAGCGTGTCGGCCGCCGCCTGCGCGACGAAGTCGGCGTCGCCATCGCTCTTCACGTAGCGGGCGAACGCCACGCCGTTTTCCGAGCCGCCGAACCGCGCTTCGGCGAGGTACTGCAGGTTCCCGGCGCTGTCCCACCGGGTGAGGTAGACCTCGTCGCCGTGCGAGCTGAGCGCGAAGCAGGCCGGGTCGTTGGTGTTGGTGTTGAAATCGTGCTCATCGAACACCACGTAGCCGCCGGCGGGCACGGTCGTTCCGTTCGGAATCCGGAACTTCCTGTATGCGGCGACACTGTCACTGAGGTACCAGCCGCCGACATCGGCGCCGGCGGATCCGGCGTTGTACAGCTCGATCGCGTCGACCTGCGGTGGGTCGGTGTGTGCGAGCGCCTCGCTGATCACGACGCGATACGGCGCACCGTCGTCGTAGCCCGGCGAGCCGCCGATCAGATTGCTCGCCCGCCACTTGGCCGGGTCGTCCGGGTCGCCGCTCGGGTCGGCGGCGACCAGCGAGAACCCGTCGCCGTCCGCCTCGCCCGGCCAGGGGTCCTTGTCGTTGTACCGCACGGAGGTGACGGTGCGTCCTTCGCAATCGAGCAGGGCGACCCGTTCCCCGCCGTTGTCGAGCCGGCCGCAGTAGACCCCGAAGAACGCCGCCTGGCTCCGGGCAGCGGGGTACCGGTTGGTGAACACGCCTTCGTTCGCGACCAGCAACGCCGTTTCGCCGCCTGCGAGTTCGGCGCCGGCGGGAAACGTGTAGCGGACGCCTTTCAGCGTCATCCTCGACAACCCGCGCGTCGAACTGCCGGTATTCCGGATTTCGATGAACTCGAAATCGCCGCCGCCGAGCGGGTTGTACATGATCTCCGTGAAACGGATGTTGCCGTAGTGCGCGGTGTAGTTGAAGGTCGCCTCGTGCAGCGCGCTCCAGGTCCCGTTGCTCTTGTACAGGCGCGCCTTGACGTGGGTCGTTCGCGAAAGCGTGATCGGCCCCGAATAGGCCAGCCCGGCCGGCGAGCGGCTGCCGCCGGGCCGGCGCGGGTCGGACCCGTCCAGCGTGTAGTGCAGCGCGTAGGAGGTGGGGTTGGACATCGTGAGTTTGAAGCCCGGCGCGATCGCGCCGCCGTCCTGCTTGAACGTCGGCGGCGCGATGGTGGGGTACCAGCCGTTGTCCTTGAAATCCTGGACCGTGATGCCCGGCCGCTGCGGGAACCACGTCTCCTGCAGGTAACGCCAGCGCGGCTCCCAGTAATCGGCCTGCGTTTGCGGTGCGGGCGGATCGGTGTAATGCGTACGCACATCGCCCCAACGCGCCGCCTCGCAACTCACGAGGCTTTGCGCCTCGTTCGTCAGCGCCGCGAACCGCATCTTCGCGTGCGCCGGCGCCAGCATCCCGTCCGAGCGGATCAGGCGCGAGTAGATGTGATCGGCGAACTCCATCTTGAAATCGACGTTGACCCGCAGGTCGCAGTAGCCGTTCAGGCCGGAGGCGACGACGTAGTCGGCGTTCAAACGCGCCGCGTTGCACGCGTCATCGTAGTCCCAGATCATGTACTTGAACCCGCCGTCGGCCGGTGTCCAGTTCCGACTGCGCCGGCCGGCCCGGTAGTTCTTGTATTTCCAGTCGCGAACCCGCGCGTTGCCGCCCCAGTCCGGGTTGGCGCCGTAGATGCCGATCAGCATGAAGTCGATGTACTGGGGCATGTCGAGATACTCCTTGCGCTTCGCGTACTGCGCCGGGTCGCTCAGGCTGCCGATCGCCTTCATCGCGTTGTAGGCCGCGTAGTCGCCCGAGACCAGGTTCGGATCGTAGTCCGGCCCTTCGCCATAGACGGCCGGCTCGACCGTCGAGCGGTGCCAGTTCGGGTGCGTGATCGTGTCCCAGTCGTCCTTCTCGCCGCCGACATGCGCGGCGTAGTAGGAGCCGGTCGGCCGCTCCGTGAGGGTGTAGAGCCCCCAGTACATGCCGTTGAGGTACACGTGCACGATGCGGTGGTACGCGGCCGCCCAGCCCATGTCGCGCTGGATCTGAAAGACCCACGGGTCTTTCAGGCTGTGCCCGTCCTCGCCGAGCCCGCGCAGGCGCAAGCCGTCGAACGTTTCGACGGACGACTCCGGATACAACGGATAGGCCAGTTTCGTGGGGCCGAACGGCGGTTTGAACGCGAGATTGAACGAATGCTTCGGCTTCGACGGCTCGCGCACCGCGCCGCCCGCCACACTCACCGCGCAGTCGATCCGGAAACCCGGCAGGCCCGCGCCCGGCGGCTCGATCAGCTCGATCGAGCCCGCCCGCTTCCAGTTCTCGCCGCCGCGCAGCGAATTGTGGTTGATCCCACGGCTGTTGCCGAACAGGTCGGCGTACGGCATGACGATTGAGACCGTCGCGATCTGTTCCAGCGCCGCCTTCAGTCGGCTCTCGTTGCCGCTCACCAGGCTCGGCTGCATCTCCGTGTTCTGCTGCGCCTGGCGCTCCGCCTCCGTCCAGCGCCGCGTCGTCCCTTCGTACGCGCTGACCCAGTCCTCGCCGGCCATGCATTCGGGCTGGCGAATGACCGTGTCCGGAAACACGTATGTCTGCGTATCGACATCCGTCGGCTCGTAGCCGCTCTTCAGCGCGTACGCGCGCAGGACCACGCACGGCGCTTTCGCGCCGTTGATCAGACGATGGCTGCCGTTGGCCGGATCGATCAGCACGCCGAGCGGCGCCGTCCCGCTCACACGGTCGCTCGCCGTGCGCGGGTCGTCGCCGTTCAGCGTATAGCGGATCGTCGCGCCCGGTGTGGCGCTGGCGATCGTGCACGTGAACGCCGCGCTGTAGAACCCGCGGTCGTGGCTGAAGGTCGTGTCCGCCACGCGCTGGTAGCTCTCCAGCGCCAGGTCAAACGCGGCGTCGCTGCTGTCCAAGGCCTGGTTGAACACCTGGACCGCCACGACGTTCTCGCCCATCTCCAGGTAATCGTTCGGATCGGATAACTCGATCGTCTCGGTGCCCTCAAACGACTCCGCCGCCAGCGAGTCGTGCAGCGGCGAGCCGTCCGGCTCGTTCTTGTCCGTGACCCGCTCCCCGTTGATCCACAGGATGAACCCGTCATCGTAGGTGACCGTGGCCCGAAGCCGCGTGTCCGGCGTGAGCGAATTGACCGTGAACGTCTTACGCAGGAAAAAGCTCGAGTACGTGTTCTTCATGTCGCCGAGCGTCGTGTTCAGCCCCGCGTCGCCGTAACCGATCGGCGTGCGGCCGTTGGCCCACGCGGCGTCGGCAAAGTCCGCCGCGCGCCATTCGTCGCGCGGGTCCGACGCCTCGCGCGTGCCTTTCGCGTAGCGCCAGGTCGTCGCCGAGGCGATCAGCGTCTCGGCGCGGGCACAGAACACCGGCAGCAGAATGACCGCGAAATACGCGAAAATGGCGAGAATTCCGGCAAGTCTTCTCTGATTCATCGTGCCTGCCTCCCCTTAACTTGATTTCACCAACCACTCCAGCTCTTCCCGAAGCCAGCCGGAGACCACAACATGTTGCGTAACCTCTGCTATCCGTAGGTCGCGCCGGTTGTGGTTGTCAGGGGATCAACGAATGGGGGGCGCGGATTATGACAGGGAAAGAGGAACAATCAAGCGACCTGGAACGGCGCCCAGACGGGATGCCTCACCGGACGATGACAGACGCTTCCCAGCGGCTGTCAGCGGCACGGTGCAGGCAGATGTCCGGCTCCCGTTTGTTTTTGGGCCCAACGTCCAACGCTCAACGTTCAACGTCCAACTTCCAACGGGAGAGATCGCTGCAGCATCTGCGCTTGCCCGGCGTTGAATGTTGAGCGTTGAATGTTGGACGTTGGCTCCCGCCCTCGTCTTTCTCACTTCGTCGTTTCCGTTGCGTGCCGAACAGGGCGCTCTGCGGCTCCACTCCGCGCCGCCTCATGGCGGCGCGGAGTGGGGTGGAGGGAAAAGGCGTGCGCGACAAAAGATGGAATCTTGTTCCCCCACGGCGCAAGGCCGTGGGGGCTTGGCTGGTGAGGCTCAGGCGGCGCAAGGCCGTGGGGGCTTGGCTGGTGAGGCTCAGGCGGCGCAAG
>JAFGHX010000170.1 GCA_016929905.1 Kiritimatiellia bacterium | reverse complement strand
GCGTCATTCCCGCGGCCGTGACAACATTGGCCCGCCAAAATGTGAAGTTATTTTTGCGCGGGCCCTAAGGGTCGCTGTCGAAAGTCGAAGGTCGGAAAGTCGAAGGGCAAAGGTCGAAAGGTCAACGGTCGGGCAGTCGAAAGTCAACAACGATGACACCGGTAAGATACGAGGCGATTGGAGGGCTCATCACATGCCGTCTTCAGCCTGCGACTGCCGTCTCTGCGACTTTCGACCTTCGACTTTCGGACCTTCGACCAGGGAGTTGACATCGTGAAGGCACTCGTATTCCACAACATAGGCGACATTCGGTACGAACCGGATTGGCCGGAGCCTCGACCGCCGGGCGAAGGCGAAGTGAAGATCGCCGCTTCGTGGTGCGGCATCTGCGGCACCGATCTGGAAGACTACGAACGCGGCGGAGTCATTCCCCTCGACGCCCCGCACCCGCTTTCCGGGCGCAAGGCGCCGTTGGTCCTGGGGCACGAGTACTCCGGACGCGTCGCAGAACTCGGCCCGGGTGTGAACGGGCTGAAAGATGGGCAGCGCGTGGCTGTCGAGTGCGTGAAGACGTGCAAACAGTGCTACTGGTGTCGGCGCCATCAACACGCGCTGTGCGCCAATATGGTCTCCGTCGGTCAGCAGGACGACGGCGGCATGGCCGAATCCTTCATCATTCCGGCGGAGAACTGCATCCCCATTCCCGACGACCTGGGCGAGGACGCGGCCGCCGTGGCCGAGCCTATCGCCGTCATGGTGCGCGCCGTGCGCAAGGCGCGGCTTCAGGCCGGCGAGACTGTCGCGGTGGTCGGCGCCGGCCCCATCGGCCTGGCCGGCGTGGCCATGGCGAAGATCGCGGGCGCCAGCCAGGTGATTGCCGTCGCGCACGGCGGCCGCCGCGCGGAGGTTGCCGCGCTGATGGGCGCTACGTACGTGCTCGACTCCCGGGAACCGGGCTGGCGCGAGGCGTATGCCGACATCACCAAAGGCATGAACGCCCATGTCGTGTTCGATACCGGCGGAAATGTGAAGGCGATGCAGCTCGCGCTCGAGCTCACCGGCCGCGCCGGCCGGTGCGTCTTCGTCAGCGTCGCCGACGCCGACATCCCGCTACCCGGCCTGGATATCATGCTCAACGAGAAGGAGATCATCGGCTCCGTGGCGCATACGTACGACGAGGAGTTCCTCTGGGCCGTGCAGTACCTTGCCGACGGACGCATCGACGCCGCACCCCTGATCACCAGCCGCATCCATCTCAGCGACGCCGTCGAAAACGGATTCAAGAAACTCCAGAAGGACAGGAACGAAATCAAGATCCTCGTCACCCCGCACGAGGACTGGGTCGCCGGGGACCGCAACCCGTGATCACATGGAAAGCAAACGACCGCCAAAGCGCCAAAGGCGCGATTCATATTCAGCCTGGGGCACTCGTCCGCCGAAGCCTTGGCGAAGGCGGAACGCCCCAGGAGGACCGGAAACCATGCCACAACATCCCGACAACCTGTTCGACCTCTCCGGCAGGAACGCGCTGGTAACCGGCGCAGGGTCCGGGCTGGGCCGGGGAATCGCCGAGGGTTATGCCCGGTACGGCGCCAAGGTGGCCGTCGTAGATATCGATGAGGAAGCGGCCAGAGCCATCGCCCGGGGCATCTCCGACGCCGGCGGCCATGCGGTGGCCATCGCGTGCGACGTCGCCGACTCGTCGTCGGTCACAGCTGCCGTCAACGAAGCCGCCTCGCAGCTCGGCGACATCGACATCCTGCTCAACAACGCGGGAATCGGCAAGCGTTCGAAAGCGGAAGAGATGAGCGACGAATACTGGGATCTGGTGCTCGACATAAACTTGAAAGGGGCGTTCCGCTTCTGCCGCGAAGTCGGGGTCCGTATGATCGAGCGCGGTCGGGGCGGCCGGATCATCAACATGGCCTCCGTCACGGCCTTGGTCGGCATCGACACGGGCAACGCCAACTACGCGGCCAGCAAGGGCGGACTGGTCGCCATGACCCGATGCCTGGCCGTCGAATGGGCCCCACACAACATCCTGGTCAACGCGATCGCACCCAGTCACACGCGAACGCCGCTGATCGAGAAACTCATGGCCGAGAAACCCGAGACCCGGACCTATTTCCTGAACAACATCCCGCTCGGCCGACTGGGAACCGTGGGCGACATCGTCGGGCCGGCCGTGTTCCTGGCGTCCGATGCCGCGTCCTTCATCACGGGACACACGCTTCTTGTGGACGGCGGGCATACCGCCAAGTGACGCACAACGAGGGAGTGGAAGGTTGGAAGCCATGAAGATCACACGGCAGAAGATCGATCGCATCCAGGCCGCCATGCGGGCGGAGGGGGTTGACGTGCTCTTCAGCCGGCTGTCGGTGAACGTGCTCGCGCTCACCGGCTACTGGTCCGGCAATCACGCCGTCGCGGCCGTCTTCCCGGCGCAAGGCAAGCCGGTCCTGCTGGTGGCCGAGACGGAGCAGGAGATGGCCGAGGCCGAGGCCGACCGGGACATGCTGGATATCGAAACGTACGCGTTCGAAAGCCTGACGGAACTGCGCGGCATTACCGACAGCATGACCGCAACGGCGCTGCCGGCCATCCTGAACAGGATGGGCGTTGCAGACGGCACGATCGGTGTGGAGCAAAGCTTCGAAGACGGCTGCCTGGCCCGGTTGATGGGGGATTTCAAGTACCCATCCGAACCCACGTGGGCCGCGCTCAGACAGGCCTTTCCAAAGGCGCAGCTCAAAGACGCGACGGCCCTGATCGGCGCGCTACGCCAGGTCAAGACGCCCGAAGAGGTCAACGCGATCCGCAAAGCCGTCAAGATTGCGTGCAAGGGATTCGCCGCCGCCCGCGCCGCCGTGAAGCCGGGTATGACGGAGGCCGAGCTCTCCGCGATCCTCGAGGCGGAAATCCTGGCGCAGGGGACCGGCCGGAACGGCGCGCGTTACGCGCGCGGGTTCTCTTCCATCTATTCCGGCCCCCGCAGCGCCGTGCAGAACGTACACTGGGCCTGCTCCACGGGCCGCGCCATCCAGTCGAACGAAATCGTCATCATGGAACTCGGCGCGGTAGCCGACGGGTACTGGTGCGATCTGACCCGCCACACGTGCGCGGGCGAACCGCCCGAAAAGGCCAATGAGATCATGAAGATCGTGCAGGACGCCCAGCAGGCGGGGATGGCGGTTGCCAGGCCGGGCACGCCCGTAGGCGAGATCGACAAGGTCTGCCACGACTATCTGGCCGCACAAGGGTACGGACCCGAGTTCTATGTGCACCCGTGCGGACACGGTACAGGGTTCAACTATCACGAAGGGCCACCCGTCCACGCGGCCTGCGACCTCCCGCTGGCCGAAGGCATGGTGCTGTGTGTGGAACCCGGCGTGTATGTGCAGGGGCAATTCGGAATCCGCGCCGAAGACATGTTCGTCATCACCCGGAACGGCGCCGAGCGGCTGTCGGACTACACGCACGCGTTCGCAGGATAAAGGGCCGGATGCCAGATGCCGGATGCCGGATACCGGACGCCGGATAGGAATATGTGGCGGACGAACCTACGGTGAGCCGATTCGCCGTGGGTGTTCTCCCTTGCAGAGGGGCACGAATCATGGATGAAAAACAGACGCTGAAGCGGATCAAGAAGAGGACGATAACGGAGCTCGTTGCCGAACAGCTCATCCATCTGGCCATGCAACTCAAGGGCGGCGAAAAGCTCCCTTCGGAGCGTGAGTTGATGGAACAGTTGGGTGTGGGCCGCAGCTCGTTGCGCGAAGCGCTCCGCTCCCTGGAGATCATGGGCCTGGTCGAAACGCGCACGGGGGAAGGCACGTTCGTCGCCGGCGATACGAGCGGTATCTTTCGGCGCCCGCTGGAGTGGGGTGTTTTCAACGGGCAGAAATCGCTCGACCAACTCCTGGAAGCGCGCCGCGTGTTCGAACTGGCGATCGTCGAACTCGTCACGGACCGCATCACCGAGGAGGAACTGGCCGTGCTCGAGGCGATCATGCAGGAGATGGAGAATTACGGACCCGGCGATTTCGAGGCTTTCCTGGCCGCCGATCTGCGGTTCCACGACCTCATCGCCAAGGCCACACGCAACGACGTGCTCTACGAGACGATCCACCTCACCCGCCGGATCATCTCTGCGGAACGCACGCGCAGCTTCGGCAAGCCGGAAGACTACGTGGAGTCGTCCCGCTACCATCGGAACGTGCTCGAGGCGCTGAAAGCGCGCGACGCCGCCGCCGTCAGGGAGGCCATGGCCGCGCACATGCAGTATATGACGTTCATGTTCTCGAAGTGAGCGGCGCCGGGTCGAATGTCGGCAGGTCAAAGGTCGAATGTCAGAGGCCAGCGAGGCCCCGGCGCCCTGAGCTGAGCCGGATATAGCGAGAGAGACACTTTGTCGTAAGCTTTGTCGACAACGGCCAGGAAGCAAGGAGAAATCACATGAACAACCAGATCACCCACAACCAGGTTGCCAGGCGCCTCGAGGAGAACGACATCCCCTATGGGGTGCTCGAGCTGCAGAATGGGGCGTCCGTGATCGTGTCGCAACGCGGCGGGCGAGTGCTCGGTCCGTTCCTCGCGAAGGACGGTGAGAGTATCCTGTGGCTGAACGGCATCTTCGCCGACGCCGCCGCCTTCAACACGTTCCTCAACAGCGCCGCCGGACTGGACGCGGGCAACTGGAACCTGGGCGGCGATCGCTTCTGGATGGCGCCCGAAATCCAGTACAACGTCAAGGACCGGTCCCGTTTCTGGGAAAGCTATACGCTACCGGAACAGGTGGATCCGGGCCAGTACGCGCTCGAGCAGGTGAACGAACACGCGTGGCGGCTGTCGCAGAATCTCACGCTGGCGACCTACAACGTGGCCTCGGGCAACAAGGATCTGCATCTGGAGCGGCTGGTCCGCCGGGTCGAGGATCCGCTCCGCCATCTGAACTCCTATGCGCAACTGACGCAAGGGGTCACGTTCGCGGGGCTCGAACAGGTCGTCTCGCTGTCCGAGAAGGAACCGGACGGCATCATGAGCGAGGCGTGGAACCTGGTGCAACTCAACCCGGGCGGCACGCTGTTGATTCCCGCTTCGCCCTGCGTGGAGTACACGGATTACTACGACCCGGTCGGAGACGAGCTTCAATCGATTCATTCCAATCATGTCCGCCTGAAGCTCACCGGCGCCAACCAGTACAAAGTGGGCTACAAGGCCGCGCATGTGTTCGGGCGCATCGGTTATCTGAACCGGCTGAGCGACGGGCGTTGCTATCTGCTGGTCCGCAGCTTCTTCAGCAACCCGTCGGCCGCCTATGCGGAAGAGCCCGCGCACCTGCCCGGCGGCCGCGGGCATTCGGTCCACATCTACAACGACAGCGGCCAGTTCGGCGGGTTCGGGGAACTGGAGTGCAATGCCCAGACGATCGGCGGCGCCACCGGCCGCTCCAGCAGCACCGATCAGATGGTGCTGTGGCTCTACGTCGGGGACGAAGACAAGCTCAAGGAGATCACGCGCCATCTGCTGGGGATCGACGTGTAGCCGCCGGCGCCCCTGTCCGCCGTAGCGCCACGAGCGAAGGCGGAAGCCGGTGGACGGCCGACCGAAGCGCACCGGGCCCATCCGTCCACGCGCTGGCGCGCGCGGCTACGAAGAGAGCAGACAGACAAGGAGTCATCATGGAGAAGCCCATCGCCATCGTGACCGGCGCCGGCCAGGGGATCGGACGCGCCATCGCGTTTGCGCTGGCCAAGGACGGCGTCGTGCCCGTCGTGGCCGATCTGAACTCCGACACCGCGCACGCCGTCGCCGCGAAACTGGCCGCCGCAGGCGTGGACGCGTTGGGGATCGCCGTCGACGTGTCTGACGTGGCGGCTGTCGACCGCATGGTGCAGCGGGTCGCGGACAAGTACGGAACGGTCCACATCCTCGTGAACAACGCCGGCATCCTGCATGCCACCCCGATCGAAGACATCCGCGAGGAGGAATGGGATCAGATCATGGCGGTCAATCTCAAGAGCGTCTTCTTCTGCTCGCAGAAGGTCCTGCCGCACATGAAGCGCAACGGCAAGGGGCGGATCATCAACATCTCGTCGCTCGCGGGGCGTATGGGCGGGTATAAGAACGGGCTGGCCTACTCCGCCTCCAAGGCGGGCATTATCGGTTTGACGATGGGGTTCGCGCGGCGCGTGGCCATGCACGGGATTACCGTCAACGCCGTGGCGCCCGGCACGACGGAGAGCGATATCATCAGGCCGTTCTCGGACGACAAGATCGCCGAGCTCCGAAGCAGGGTGCCACTCGGCCGGCTCGGGAAGCCGGAGGATATCGCCGAGCTCGTGCGCTTTCTCGCCTCCGATGCGGCCGGCTTCATCACGGGCGCCGTCATCGATGTCAACGGCGGCATGTTTATGGGATAGCAGACCTGGAAGAATGGATGGGTGGGAGAATGGAAGGATGGGAGGAACGCTGACTCCGGTTTCCCCCGGTCCCCCAGCCTGCCGGCTTTCCAACCTTCCCCAACGACGGAGTGCGTCATGAAAGACATGAAGTTGAAATTCGCCTGTGCCGATTTCACGTTTCCGCTGCTTCCGCATGACCGGGTCCTGGACCTGATCGCGATGCTCGATTTCGAGGGCGTGGATATCGGCCTGTTTCAGAACCGGTCACACCTGCAACCGTCCACCGAGTTCAGGAACCTGCGCCGCCATGCCCGGGCCCTGCGCCGTAAACTGCGGGATCGGGGCCTGACAGCGGCGGATGTCTTCCTGCAGATGGACCCCGATTTTGTGCCCTACGCCGCCAACCATCCCGACGCCCGGCCACGGCGCAAGGCGCGCGACGGATTCCTCAAGACACTCGAATACGCCTGTGAATGCGGGTCCCCGCACGTGTCCGGCCTGCCGGGCGTGTACTTCCAAGGCGAACCCAAAGCCGTGTCCTTCGAGCGGTGCTGCCGGGAACTGGCATGGCGTTGCGAACAGGCACGCCAGGCGGGGGTGATCTTCTCCATCGAGGCACATGTCGGCTCTATCGTTCCGAACCCCCGCGCGGCGCTGCGACTCGTCCAGAACACTCCGGGCCTCACCCTCACCCTGGATTACACGCATTTCACCCGGCGCGGCCTTCCCGATAAGGCAATCGAGCCGCTCATCCCGCATGCGTCCCATTTCCACGCACGCGGGGCGAGGCGAGGCAGACTGCAGACTTCCGTGCAGCGCAACACCATTAACTACCCACGCATCCTCAAGACCCTGCGCGCCACCGGGTACCGCGGCTATGTCGGGATCGAGTACGTGTGGATGGATTGGGAACACTGCAACGAGGTGGACAATCTGTCGGAATCCATCCTGTTGCGCGACGCCATCCGTGACGCGTGGCGCAGGCTCTCAGGAGGAACACGAGCGTAACGCACGGATGTCAGGTGTCAGGTTTCGGGTGTCAGCGGACACAGACCGAAACCCGACACTCATGGCTGCGGCCAACGGCCGCAACGGGAGGGGAAGAACCATGAGTAGAGGACGACTCAACGGCCAGGTGGCGTGGATCAGCGGCGCCACGAAAGGGATCGGAGAAGGAACCGCCAAGCTCTTCGCCGAGGAGGGCGCGGCCGTCGCCGTGATCGGACGCAGCGAGGCAGACGGCGCACGTGTGGTCAAAGCGCTCACAGACAAAGGCGCGCAAGCCATCTTTGTCCGCTGCGATGTGACCCGGGAAGAAGAGGTCCGGGCCTCGATAGAGAAGACCGTGGAGAGGTTTGGCGGGCTCCAGATCCTCGTGAACAACGCGGGCATCGTGGACGTCAAGATGTTGCACGAGTACACGGCCGAAGAGTGGAACCACGTCATGAACGTCAACGTCGCGTCCATCTTCTACGCTTTCAAACACGCGTTCGAGCACCTGCGCAAGAACGAGCGCAGCTACGTCGTCAACGTCGGCTCCATCAGCACGTTTGTGGCCCAGGCCTGCACACCCGTCTATACCACGTCCAAGGGGGCGGTGCTGCAACTGAGCCGATCCATCGCCGTCGACTATGCACGCTACGGGATCCGATGCAATTGCGTCTGCCCGGGCATTACCGATACGCCCATGCTCCGCCAACACCTCAATGCCACACCGGCCCCCGACGGCCACCTCGCCGAACGCCTCCGGCGCGTGCCCATGAACGCCATCTTGACCCCCGAAGACGTCGGCAAGTCCATCCTCTACTTCTCATGTGAGGACTCGGCAGGTGTCACCGGCACCAGCCTCGTCGTCGACGCGGGCTACATGGCCGTCGCCGAATGGGATGCCGAGGCCGTCGCTGCCAGGGATTGAAATGTGACCGATGGAACGCCTATAGCTGTCGTACAGGTCAATGTGTCGGGCGTCACCGCGTCAGCGCGTCAAGGCGTCAGGACTCGTTCGGCGTGTGTGTCCCCCTCGGGAACACGTCGCCGCCGGGCCCCGACGCCAGACACCCGAAACCTCTGGTCCGTCACGGGAGGGAGAGACAAATCATGATCGCCGTCAAGGCCAGGGACGTGAAAGGCTACGTCGCGCAGGAACCGTATCGAAGAACGCTCAAATGCCTGATCTCGCCGAGACTGCAGGATGTCCGGCACGTCGCCGTCGGCATGGTGCTGCTGCCGCCCGGCAGCCGGAGCACGCCCCACCCGCATCGGGCGGAAGAAGAAACCTGGTATGTCGTGTCCGGAACGGGCAGAATCACGATCGGGGAGGAGACCGCCGCCCTCGAGCCCGATATGCTCGTCGTGGCGCCGCCGGGCGAGACGCATTTCATCGTGAACGACGGGAACGAAACCCTTAAGATGCTCTGGATCTTCACGCCGCCCGGACCGGAGGCGGAGCACATTCGGGAATGAGCGGTGCGCGGCCGCAGATCGCGGTTCGCATACAAGGCAGCGGGGCCGGCCGGACTTGTCCGACGCCCGGGGCCAGACAGGGGGAACAAACGGATGCCGAACGAACTGACACGCGCAGAGACCGTAGAGCTGTTCGAACTCCTGCTCCGGTTCAAGGGCACGAACGCCGCGCCACCGCCGGCCGGCCAGGCGGACAACCCCCTGGCGGGCAAGAAGGTGGGGTTGGTGGACGCCGGCTCCTGGATCCCGATCTGGGGCGATTACTTCGGGCGAAAGCTCCTGCCCGGCGTGGAAATCTCGCACATCTGCGACGACTCCATCCAGAAGGCATTCATGCAGGCCCGCGCCAAAGGCGAACCCGTACCGCCACAGGGCAACATCGACCGGTTCGGCGATTACGCGCTGAATCTGGCGTCCTACGGGTACGACGCGGTTCTGCTGACCTGCTCCACCATGAACCGCAGCTATCCGAGCGTCGCCCGACGGCTGCAGCCGCTCGGCGTGCCCGTGGTCCAGATCGACAGGCCGATGTGCGAGCAGGCCGTGCAGTCGGGCAAGAAGATCGGCCTGTTCGTCACGCTCGCCACGTCTGTGCGTTCGTCCGAGCTGTTGCTCGAGGAAACGGCGAAGGAGATGGGGTGCGTCGTGGCGTACGCTACCTATCTGCGGGAAGAGGCGTTCACGCAGCTCGGGCAGGGCCATGTCCGGGAACACAACCGGATCCTGGCCGACGCGATCCGGACGGCAGTCAACGACGACGGCATCGAGCTGGGCGTACTGGCGCAGTTGTCCATGTCGGTCTTCACGTTCGACTACCCCGACGCGGAGCACGCGTTCGGCATTCCCGTACTGAACTCCGCGGAGACGGGGTTCGCGCGGGTGAAGGAGTTGTTGGCGCCAGCTGCCGCCCATCCCCCTCAATCATGAACCATCAACCATTGACCACGGACCATTCCGCATGAAAGCTATCCGGTTCCTCGGCAACGGCCGGCTCGAACTGGCGGACGTGCCGCGCCCCACGCCGGTGGGCGACGAGGTCCTCGTGCGGGTCCGCGTCTGCGCCATGTGCAGCACGGACGTGCGCTACCGCTTCCTCGCACCCGACCCGCTGCCCGTCATACCGGGCCACGAGATCGCCGGCGACGTCATCGACGTTGACCGGCCGCAATACGTCAAACCGGGCGAACGGGTCGCCTTGACCGTCCATGCGCCGTGCGGCGGGTGCGAACCGTGCCGCCGCGGAGACGGCGCGTTCTGCGAGAATCTGAGCAAGTACGGCTCGCTCCGCGACGGCGGAAACGCCGAATACGTCCTGGCCAAGGAGACCAGTTGCCTGCCGCTGCCCGACGATTTCACGTTCGATGACGGCGCGCTGATCGGCGACACGCTCGGCACCGCCTGGCACGGTGTCGGGAAGCTCAACCTCCTGCCCCGGGAGAAGGTGCTCGTCGTGGGCGGCGGGCCGATCGGCCTCGCTTGCGCCCGCATCGCCATATGGCTCGGCGCCGAGGTGACGCTGGCCGAAATCGGCGCACACCGCATCGCACTCGCGCGCGCACTGAACATTCCCCGTATCGTCAACCCGAACACCGACGACCTGCCCGCCGCCGTCGCCGAGATCACGGCGGGCCGCGGCTTCGACCACGTCGCCGAGTGCGGCGGAAACGAAGCCACATTCCAGGCCGCGCTCGACGCCGCGCGGGTCGGCGGCAAGGTCGTCCTGCTCAGCATGGTCAAGTCCGCGCCGATCAGCCCGGCCGCGGTCGTCTGCCCCAAGGAACTCACGATCATGGGCTCCTGGAACTTCAACAGCCGCGAGTACCGCCAGATCGTCCGGTTCTACCGGGCGAACCGGGATATCGTCAACCTCATCACGCACCGCTTCCCGCTGGCACGGGCCGAGGACGCGTACGCACTGTTCATGTCCGGAAAGACAGGAAAGGTGGTGTTTCAGCCGTAGAACCGTCAGAGTTCCGCCTTCAGGCGGAAGCCTCCGCCTGGCTTCAGCCAGGCGCGCCCTGCGCCGTGCGAGGTCCGTACAATGCCCGCGCACCTGAAGGTGCGCGTTGACTTCCGCCTGAAGGCGGAACTCTGACCTCAACCATTCTTCACGATGAACTACCGCACACTCACAGGAACAGACCTGACCGTCTCCCGCATCTGCCTCGGGACCTGGATCTTCGGCAGCCGGGTGGACGAAAAGGAGTCCATCCGGATGATCCACGCCGCGCTGGATGCGGGCGTCATCTTCTTCGATACAGCCGATTCCTATTCGGACGGCGCCTCGGAACGGATTCTCGGCAAGGCGCTCGAAGGCCGACGGAAAGACAGCATCGTCGCAAGCAAGGTCGGCTATCTGCCCGGCGACGAAGCCGATCTGTCGGCGTCGCACATTGAGGAAGCCGTGGAATCAAGCCTCAAACGCCTGAACGTCGAATCGTTGGACATCTGCTACTTCCACGCGCCCGACTACACCACGCCACTGGACGAGAGCCTGAAGGCGATGGATGGGTTGGTCCGGGCCGGCAAAGTCCGCCACGCCGGACTGTCCAACTACGCCGCCTGGCAGATGTGCCGCGCACACTGGCTCTGCGAACGCGGCGGCTATCGCCGCCCCGCGGTTGCGCAGACGGTCTATAACCTGCTGGCCAGGCGCATCGAGCAGGAATTCCTGCCCTGTTGCGGGGAACTGGGCATCGGGGTGACCGTGTTCAACCCGCTTGCCGGCGGGTTGCTGACCGGCAAGCACCGGCCGGAGCACGCGCCGCGCGAAGGCAGCCGGTTCGACTGGAGCCCGAAGTACCGGACGCGATACTGGCACGAGGCGAACTTCGAAGCGGTCGCCACGCTCTCCGAGATCGCCAGGAAGTGCGGCAAGACACCGGTCGGCCTGGCCCTGCAGTGGCTCGCCGCACAGCCGCAGATCGATTCAATCGTCATCGGCGCCAGCAGGCCCGGGCAACTGGAAGAAAACCTGCACTCCTGCGAGGGCACGTTGGACGACGATACGCGCGAAGCATGCAATGCGGTCTGGGCACGCGTCAGAGGCACGGCGTGCGAGTACGGGCGATAGGCGGAAGGTTGGAAGAGTGGAAGAGTGGAAGAATGGAAGATATGGAAGAAAGATAGTCTCGCGGCCTTTCGACACTCAAACACGCTTCAACGTGCATTTGAGTAGGGCGGCCGCCTGTCCCGAGTCCGTCGAGGGGTCTCGGCCGCCCATGGCCGGGCGTGGACGCCAGGCCAACTCGGGTTGCGGGCAGCGCTCGCCCTGGCGAGCTTTCCGCACGGCCATTCCTTCCCGCCTTCCACGCTTCCAACCTTCCAACCTTCCCCGCGCCCCGTCCGGCCTATGCCACAGCGACCCTCGCACGCCACAGCGCGTACTCGCGCCCGGTCCGAAACATCGCGTCCACGTTCTCCGCGGGCGTGTCGGGCTGGATGATGTTGCTCGAATCGATGATGTAGCCGCCGTCACGGCCGAGCGTGTCGACCAGGAACCGCACTTCGTCCGCCACGTCCGCGACGCTGCCGAAGGGAAGCGTCGTCTGCACGTCCACGCCGCCGCAAAACGTCACACGCTCGCCGAACGAGGCCTTCAGCTCCGCTGCGTCCATGCCTGAGGCGCCCAGTTGAATCGGGTTCAGGATATCCACGCCTGTCTCGATCAAATCCGGAATGATCGCGTGGATCGCGCCGCAACAGTGCATGAAGACCCGCACCCCGTGCGAATGGACCACATCGAAAATCCGTTTGTAGCGTGGGAACAGGAACTCGCGCATCATCGCCGGCGAAATGAATGTGCTCTGCTGGGTGCCGAGATCGTCGCCATAATGCACACAATCCACCTTGCCCCGTATGTCTGCCAGAACTTTGTCATACAGCGCCACCGAGTACACCGTCTTGATCTCAAGCCAGCGGTGTACGAACTCCGCATTCAGGGCGAAATCCATCAGAAATTGTTCCGGCCCCCGCTGTTGCGACGACGACGTGAACAGACCCGGAACCCCCTTCAGAGAAATGAAGTACCGCTGCTCGCCGTTGATGCGGTCAATGCGTTGGGCCAGGTCGCCGGCGCCGCGCAGCGCCAGCGTACCGTTCAAATGCGCCTCGACGGGAGCAAGCTCCCCAACAGACCGCAGGTTGGCAAACGGGAAGTAGACTGAGAACTGGTTGACGATCCCGCCGGCGGTCTCCCGCGAGGTCACCGCAGGCCGCGGCGGCGCATTCGGCGGAATGTACGCCGCAGGCGGGTCCTCGACAAGCCAGGGGATCGCCACATGCCGGAAATCCGCGCCCAAGCAACGCTCCACGTCGCTGTCTCCGAAATAGGCACGCATCCGCTCCACCACTTCCTTGCGCGGGTTGAACCGCAAGGGCGTCCGGTCAATCGGTTCGTGCGCCATGGCCGCCGTCACACGCTCGCGTGAAGTCATCTCGATCTGCCCTCCGTGTACACCCTGGCAACTCGCTGTCCCGTGCCTACCGCCCCGCCCCAATGGTGGGCCGACCTCCTGACGCTGTCTCAAAACCCGACTGACACGTTGCCACACGCCTTACGGCGTTAACTACAAACGGCATATCTGGTGGTCTCTGCCGTTTGTAGTTAAGCCCGTAAGGGCTGTTCCCCGGTTTTGAGACGGCCTCTCCTGTCGGCCCCTCGGCTCTTCGACGGCAGCCATGTTGGACGCCTGCCCATCCAAGACTACGGAACCGCGCCTCCTAACGCCATGCTCAAACGTCAACCCCTTTTGTCGAATCGTATGCGCGACGACTTGCTCTTGCAGAGACCCCGAGCGCGGAAATCCACCCGCAACTCCTTTCATGGTCAAAGCCACTTGACAAACACTGCCCCGCGCGTCTATTTATTATTATTGAATGCTATTCCACAATGCTGAATACCGGAAAGGACGGGGATGAAAAAGCAGCTTGTGCAATCGGTGGGGCGCGCGTTCGACATCCTCGAGACGCTGGGCGGCACGGAAGGGGGGCTTGGGGTAACTGAAGTGGCCCGTCGTCTTCGGTTGAAGATCCCGACCACGCACAACCTGCTGCGAACGCTGGCGGCGCGCGGCTACGCGGCAAAGGACGACGTGACGCAATGCTACCGGCTGGGTTTCGGGTGCGGGCGCCTGGGCCAGGCATACGAGCGCGCGCTTCACATCCCGGAAGCTGCCCGCCCCGTCATTGAGGAACTGGCCTGCAGACTGAGCCAGTCGGTCATCGTGGCGATGATGACAGGCGGGGAACTGGCCTTTGTCGCGAGGGCCTCTGGCAACCAGATGCTGGCGGTGAACTTCGAACACGAGTCCAAGCGCACGGGCTATGGCAGCGTGTGCGGGCGCGTTATTCTGGCGCATTTGCCGAGGCTCCAGCTCGAGCAGTACATTCGCGCCCATCCCATCAAGAAGGGAGAAAGCGAAGATCTCGACTCACGCGCGGCACTGGACGCGTTGCTCGAACGAGCCAGGCGCGACGGGCACCTGGAATACTGGCGCCAGAACAACACGGTGCTCGCCATAGCCGCCCCGATCCGGGACCACACCGGCTCTGTCGTCGCCGCCGTGGGGCTCGGCATGCCGGGCGTGCATTTCAAGGAGTCCGAGAGGGGCCGCCTTGTGGCGGCCGTGAAGGAGGCCGCAGGCAAAATATCGAGCCATCTCGGTTACCGGGAGACAACACCCAATCGTCAATAGTCAATCGTCAATCGAGGAGGGGCTGTCATGTTCAGGAAGTTGAAATCAGAGAAGGTCTACGTGACTGAGGACGTGTACGCCGATCCGCGCGCATCGGCCCGTGCCGAGCGCCTCGTGACGGCAGTGGAGAACGCCGAACTCGAGCGCGTGTCGCACGCCGAGTTGGACGCGATCGCGGCCGAACGCTGGGGCACGGTCCAAAAACGGTGGGGCGCCATCCAGGCCCCGCGCGATCCGGACCTTGTGCTCACGACGGCCAAGTTCTGGGACGAGCCCCGAAAACGGGCCTTTCGGAAGGAGTACCCGAACCTGGGCGTTTCGGATCTGTGGGGATTCCACACGCACAGACGGCGCGAGCACGGCGACATGCTCTCGCGCCGCGAACGCCGGGGCTGCATCTGCCAGTCGGCCTGGGAACTGTACAGCGCGCAGGGGTGCCCGTTCCGCTGCGCGTACTGCGGGTTCGGGGGTGTGAACCGGTTGTTTGTGAACATGGAGGACTACGTCGCGCATCTTGACGACATCTGCGCGCTCGCGCCCGCGCAACGCCTCTACAAGTGGGACAATCAGACGGACACCATTTGTTTCGAGCCGGAATGGGACGCTACCCGTTTGATGGTGGAGTACTTCGCGCGCAAGCCCGGCAAGTACTTCGAACTCTACGCGGGCAAGAGCGACAACGTGGACTTCCTGCTCCCACTCGAGCACGGCGGCAAGACGATCATCCAGTGGAGCGTATCGGGGCTGACCCAGAGCACGCGCATCGAGCGGGAGACCGCCCCGTGGGACCGGCGCATCGAGGCGGCGCGCCGGTGCCAGGAGGCCGGCTATATCGTGCGGTACCGCTTCTCGCCCATCGTTCCGGTGAAGAACTGGCAGGAGGAAAGCGCGGCACTCATCGACCTCATCTTCCGCCGGACGAACCCGGACGTCATCTCGTTGTGCGCATTCGGATGGATGAGCCTGGAAGACGCCAGGGCCTGCCTGGATTTCTCGCTTCTGGACCCCGAATACGTCGCGGCCATGGAATCGGCCGCCGGCTTCCTGCGGGCCCGCGGGTTCACCAGTGGCGGTGGGCGCCCCATTCCGCACGACGCGCGCGCGCACATGTTCAAATTCCTGATCGACGAGATCCGGAAGCACAGCCGAACGGTCCCCATCTCGCTGTGCCTCGAGACCGTCGAGATGTGGGCGCTGTTCGAACAGGAGCTCGGCATGCCGATCGATCAGGCCGGCCGTGTCGACTACTACTGCAACTGCGGGGGCATGTGCACCCCCGAGCACCGGTACAGTCGAGGCGTCACGCCCGGCTTCTCCTGGTTCGATGCCCCCGCCGAACGGCGGGAACTGCAGCCGGCAGGGGTCTGAGCAGCGGCGGCGCGGCCCGGTGCACGCGAAGAACGCCGGGGGCGAAGCCGGCGAAAGACGGATGTGCCATTCCCCGTCTGCTGGGTGCTCCCCGGCGTAAATCCGTTAAGGCGGGGCGCACTTGGTGTCGTGTCTCGCAAAGGGCCCAACAAGTTATTTCCGGGACACGACATTAGCGGCCGCCATCCGCATCCGCCAGGCAGTCGGCGCGGCGCCGAACCTTGCGCAGAACGCCCGGCCGAAGTAATGGGCGTCGCGGAAACCGCTTGCACGCGCGATCTCCTTCACGCCCATCCTCGTGCCGCGCAAGAGGACCCGCGCATGGTTCAGCCGCAGCTCGTCCAGGTACTGCTTGGGCGACTGGTCGTACGCCTGTCGAAAATGCCGGAATACCGTCGTCCGCGTTGTGCCGAGCTCCCGCGCGATCTGGCCAACGCTCAGCGGATGACGGAATTCCAAGTCGATCAGACGCTTGACCGCCGCCGCCAGGCTCGGATCCATGCGCCCGCCCCGTTCCGCCTGCTGCCGCCCTGACAGGAGATCCAGCAACCGCCAGGTGGCGGCAACCGGAAAGAAGGGCGTGTACCGGTCGTCACCGTACGCCGCCTCGATTTCGTCCAGAACCGCACGCAGCGGCGCGCTCAGCGCGCCGCGCCGTAACGGCGAGTCCGGGCGAAGCCCGGCACGCTCCAACGCCGCCTGGGCGCGTGCACCGCGCAATTCCAGCCACGTGTACCGCCAGGCATGCCCCGGCAAGTCGTAGTATCGAACGTAAGAACCAGGAAAGAACGCGATCAAATCACCCGGCATCATCTCGTAAGGCAGAATCCGTAATTACTCAGCAACATTATTAACAGTCAGGAGTGGGAAGAATGGCCACGGCACCCGCGATCGTCAATGCGCGATGTCCAGTCTGTTTTGACCCCTGCCGGCTGCACGAGGCGAGGGCCCGGCTTCGGGCCGAAATCTCTGGTGAGGTCCTGGACCGCCGGCCGCTGATCTTCATGGCGGAGGGCTGCAGGCAGACCGCCCCCAAAGACGTCATGGCCCTGGACAACGAACGCGCCCTCGACGTGCAGGTGGCGCGGATGAACCATTTTCTGGCCGAGTTCCCGGAGGGCGACTGCCTGCCCTTCTTCACGATGACCGAGTTGGGCCAGGCGATCATCCCGAGCATGTTCGGGCTGGAGGTGATCGTCGAGGACACCCAGCCGCCCTATACGCGTGACCGGATCATCCGCGACCCGGATCGCGACCTGCCGAGACTGCCGAAGCGGATCGACCCGGAAATCGACGGGTGGGGTCCGCGTCTGCGCGAGCGCTTGAAACGCTTCCTCGAGGCGACCGACTACAAGATCCCCGTCCCCGTCGCCGACCACCAGAGCCCGTACGGCGTAGCCACGAAACTCATTGGCAATGAAGACCTCATGATCGCGATGTACACCGCCCCGGGCCTCGTCCACGAACTCATGGATCGTGCAACACATGCCATTCGCGACGTAATCCGCGCGATGCAGCGCTGGGCCGGCGATCCTGACCTGATCGTGCTCAACCCGCATCTCCCGTTCCCCGGCAACGGCTTGATCGTCTGGGACGACTACATCTCGGTGATCTCGCCCGACCTGCACGCGGAGTTCTGCCGCCCGTACAACATGCGGCTGTACCAGGAATTCGGACTCGGCCACCTGCATACCTGCGGCCCCTATTTCCCGCACTTCCTCGATGCCCTGCTCGCACATGACGGTCTTCTCTCCGTCGACATCTCCTTCAACCTGCGGGGGTCGTCTCGCACACGGGCGGACATGCTGGAACTGCGCCGCCGCACACGCGAGGCCGGCGTGGCGCTCGCCGCGGCCGGGCACTGCCTGGCCGCCTTCGACCGGGTCTGGCAGGGCGCCGGGACGCCGCCCGACCCCGCATTCATGCGCCGGATGGCGGACGGCAAGCTGCTCTGGACGCAGAGCGGCACGCGCGCGCAGGGTCTGCAATTCCTCGAGTGGCTGAGTCCGTGAAACGTCGTTGCGTCCGACCCGGACGGTGACAAGCTCCCCAGGAAATCCGCGCCCGCCAGTCTTCCATCCTTCCAGTCTTCCATCCTTCCAACACCCGCCCCCTTCTGGCACAATTTCCCCATCAGGAAGAAATCTGCATGCCGCGTGCAGATTTCTTTCTGGTTCCTTTCGTCCAGCCCAAACGTATCACGTGGAACGCGTTCCCGGCCGGAACGACGAGGTCATGATGGACGCGATCGACGCACAGCTACTGGAATCGTACGTACGCGATAAGTCAGAGGGTGCTTTCCGCCAGATCGTGGAGCGGTACGGGCAGATGGCCTACAGCGCCGCCTACCGCCAGCTCCAGGATCACCATCTGGCGGAGGACGCCGCGCAGGCGGCGTTCATCATCCTGGCGCGGAAGGCACATACGTTGGGGACGAAGACGATGCTCGGCGGCTGGATATGGAGGACGGCTACGAACTGCGCGTGGAATCTCATCCAGAAGCGCACGGCGCGGACACGCCGCGAACGGCACGCAGCCGAGCTGGGAACGGAAGACGGCGAAACGCTGTGGCAACGCCTGGCGCCGGAGCTGGACCGGGCCCTGACGACGCTGTCGGCGGCGACCCGCGACACTCTGGTCGCGCACTACCTGCTGGGCAAGACACAGAAGCAGGTGGCCGAAGAGGCCGGCCTGCACGTGGACACGGTTCACAAGCGCATCAAGAACGGGCTCAGCCGCCTGCGAAGAGCGCTCACCGCCCGCGGCATCGCCGTCCCGTCCGCCCTGCTCGGCTCGCTGCTCGCCGACCGGACCGCCGAGGCCGTCTCCATCCAGATGACGGACGCACTGCACGCCGTCGCGTACGGGACGGTCACCGGCGCGACGGCCCCTGCAACCCCTGCATGGGTGCTGGCGAAAGGAGTGATGAGAATGATGACGTGGACAAGAATCAAAATGACGGCCGCCTGGACTGCCGCATGCCTCACCGTAATCGGACTGAGCGCGGCGCTCGCCGTCGGGGCCGGCCTGCTCGGCGGCGAACTCCGCATGCCCGCCGAGCCGGCGTTCACCGCAATGCCGTACCCCCGCGCGCTACTCGAGGCGCCGGCCGGCCGGATCCTGGATTTCGACCCGGATTCCTGGGCCAAACACGATCTGGACGGCACGTGGAAGCTGAAGACCTTCCCGCTCGGCGAACAGAAGATCACCGAGTTCGAGGACCCGGGCCTGGCCGCGCGCTGCTATGACCCGGCCGTGCCCACAAGGGATTGGGTCGACATTCCCGTCCCCTACCCGCTCAACCGGCACCGCGCCGCGGCACCCGACGCGAAGACGACGTTCCGGGGCGCAGCCTGGTACCGACGCGCATTCGCTCTGCCCGCCGGCTGGACGGAGAAGCTCGCGGCGAATTGGCGCGTGCTCCTGCGCTTCGAGCGGATCGGCCCGCCCGGCCACGCGTGGAACGACGACTGGGCCGACGTATGGGTGAACGCCCAGCCCGTGGGCGAAGGGCTGCAGGGGCGGAACGCCTTCGAATTCGACATCAGCGACCGCCTGAACAAGAACGCCGAGAATACAATTGCCGTGCGCGTCATGGCCAACAGCACGCGCGGCGATGCGCGGTATTCTTCCGGGCTCTGGCAACCGGTGCGGCTGATCTGCGTGCCGCCCGTCCATGCCAGGCAGGTCCGGATCGCCACGCCTGTCGCGCCCCCGTCCCTGCACATCAAAGCCACGGTCATGAACTACGGGGCGGCAGCCGACTCCGAGCTCGAAGCCCTCCTGACTCCGTACAACATTCCAAACGCGCCGCCGCTGACCGTTGCGCTCGGGACCCAGGCGCTCAACAGCGGCGGGAACGAAGTCAGCTTCCGGGTCGAGACGCCCGGGGTGACGTTGTGGTCGCCGGATCACCCGAACCTCTACCTGCTGACCCTTCGAGACGCGAAGCAGGACCTCTGCCGGATCCGCACCGGCTTCCGAACGGTCGAGACGCGCGACAGCGACTTCTACCTGAACGGCAACAAGATCAAGCTGACGGGTTTCCAGCTCTATCCCCTGAATCTCGGCGGCCCGCCCAGTGGCTTGGCCGACAACATCGACAACTCCGCACGCAAGCTGCTCTACGGCCTGAAGCAGGCCAATGTGAACTTCGGCCGGCCGCACGGTACCGGCGGCGGCCTGACCACCACGCTGTACAACCTGTGTGACGAACTGGGCATCCTGATCCTGGACGACAATGACTACGCCAGCCAGCGCCTCTACAACGCCGAGAAGCTGACCCGGTGGGGCGAGCAATATCGCCGATGGGTCCTGCACATCCACAATCATCCCTCGTGCGCACTGTTCAGCTTCGGCGGCAACGAACGCTATACGCGCGATACCGAGATGGTGGCCGCCTTCAACTACCTCTACGCACTTCTGGAGCAGACCGATCTGCAGCACCGCCCCAAGACTTCCTCGTCCGGGCGGTTGACCTTCGAACGGCTCGAACGGTTCCCGGAGCTGGAGAAGAGCGATTTCTCCGACTCGCACCGCTACAACGGCTTCATGTACGGCTCTTACCAGGAGTTCATAGCGCTGTTCGCCCGCCAGAACAGCGCGGCCACGAAGCGCTACGGCAACATGCCCACCATCAATTGCGAATGGGGCTTTCCCGGCGACACCATGCGATACCGAGCCAACACGCCGGAGATCGGCGCGCTCTACCGGAAAAGGCCCTGGGGCGAAAAAGAGAAACAGACATACATCGAGTTGGCCACGGCCGAGCGGGGCGAGACCGGCGGCTATCTCCGTTATTGCGCCAATTGGGCCGGCGGCCGAATGTGGAGCACGGACCCGGTACGTGTCTGGGAACGGCACGCCGAATTCAGCAAACGGTATTTCGAAGTGTTCCGGCGCAGCGGCTTCGTGATCGATGGCGGCCACTTCAACACACGCTGGTACGACCTGCTCCTCTGGTCCAAGGGCGGCCATGAAGGATTCCATGCGGCCATCAAGTACCTCGGTGTCCCATGCCCGTGGGACGACAGCAAGGAGCAGCTCATCAGGACGCCGTCCTGGTATGTCTGGCGGCGCGTGTACAACCCCACGTTCATCTGCCTGGACATCTACGACAAGAACGCGTTCGCCGGCCGCACATGGCAGACGACCGTGCACATCATGAACGATTCACATCAAGATGAAGGGCCGGCCCGGGCCGTACTGCAGCTGCGTGCGCCCACGGGCAAACTCATCCACCAGGAATGCGTGTGGGAGGGGCGGGTCAGCCCCTACTTGCGGCAGGCCGTCCCCGCCGCTCTTTCTGTGCCCGCCGTATGGCCAACCGGCGCCTACAGCGTCGAACTCTTCCTGCTCGGCCGCATGAATCGGCGCTTGTCGGACAACAGCTATCCGCTCAACGTGGTCAATCGCCGCGATCTGCACCCCGCCATTCGCCCGCAGGGCAAGGTGGCGCTGTATGAAGCCGCACCTGAAGAAGGCAAACAGCCGGAAGTGACCACGGCGGATATCCTGGAATCACGCAGAATCCCGTATCAACGGCTCCGCGACCTCCGTGCGCTGAAGGATATCGACGTGTTGATCATCGGCAGGAATTCGCTGGACGTCGAGATGACCGATAGCGGCCCCGCCATCAGCGAGTGGGTGCGCGCCGGGGGCAGGCTGCTGTGCTTTGAGCAGAGCAAGGCCGTCCAGATCCCCTTCCTGCCTGAAGTGTCCGTGCTGCCCGGCAAACGGGCGACCTACACCGAACTGCTCGTTCCGGAGCATCCGGTATTCGCCGGCCTCTCCCAGTCCCACTTCGACGACTGGAACGGGTATGACGGGCTGCTGTTCAAGAACGTGCTTTCCCCGATGAACGCAGGGCTGCTCGCGAGCGGGCCGACATCGGCCCACAACAACAAGGACAGCATCAGGGCGGTCTGCGCCGCCTACGCGCTGGGCAAGGGCGAGGTTGTGTTGTCGCAATACGAACTGACCCGACGCTACGGCAAGGATTCGATCGCCACGCGATTCGCTCTCAATCTGCTCGCCTACATCATGACCCGCCCGCGCAGCGAACACTCCCTGCCATTCGACAGCCAGGCAACCGTACGCAAACGCGTGCACCTCGAGAAATCGCACGCGCACTACGTCGACCTCTGCCCGGCCATCAACAACCGGCTGGATTCCTGGCCCTCGTTCCCACGCGGCGAGACCGAGCTCTCGGGCGACGTGCCGTTCAGAATCGCCGGTGCGCCACAGAACGCCGCCGGCTGCATCGCCCTGCGCGGCTCGCAGCAGGAGAAGGCGCCGGTGTCGACCGAGCCCGTCCCCGTGGGCAAACGCCTCTCAATGCTGTACCTGCTCCATTACGCCACCTACGCCGGCCGGTTGCCGGAAAAGGACGTCGTCTATACCCTGACCGTCCACTACGCCGACGGCACCCGGCAGTCCATCCCCATCCGCAACAAGGTCGAAGTCGGCGACTGGTGGCAAGCCGGCGATCTGAGTGCCGCTCAGGTGGTTTTCAGGGAAGGAAGCATGAACGCGTTCCTTACCGAGATCGCGCTGCCCGGCCGACCGGCGCCGGTCAAGAGCCTGTCGTTCGAATCGGCGGGCCGGGCCAATCCGGTCATCCTCGCCGTGACCGGACGGCTGGCCGGCTGACCGCGGGGCGCCCGCCGCGGAAAGCAGCCGCCCGAGAGCGCCAAGGGCACCCCGGGCTACACAGAGGCCGCGTGGGGAACTTCGAGACCTTACCGGGCTTGCCTGGGCCCCGGGGACTCCGCGGCCCCACCGGGGACGCCAAAGCCCGCGAAACTCCGCGGCCCCACCGGGCTTGCCTGGGCCCGCGAAACTCCGAGGCGCCACCGGGGACGCCAAGGCCGGGGAACTTCGAGGCCCCACCGGGCTCGCCCCGGTGGGGAATAAGATTCCGTTCTGCCCGCCGTTGGCGCGTCCCCTGCTCTACTCCCGCCGCCGGGCGGCGGGCGCAGAGCAGGCGGGAATATTTCTCTTTTCCCGGACGGCCTGCCGCTGCGTTGGGCCAGTCTTTCTCCCCCACGACGCGAGGTCGTGGGGGCCAGGCTGGATGGCGGACCGCCGCCACGCGAGGTCGTGGGGGCCAGGCTGGATGGCGGACCGCCGCCACGCGAGGTCGTGGGGGCCGCCGGGGTTGGCGGGCACCGTCACGCCATCCCTACTCGCCCCGAACCCGGCGGCGGTAGGCTCTGGGCGTGATCGCCATGATCTCGACAAACGCACGCGTGAAGTGGCTGTGGTCGTAGAAGCCGGTGTCCTGCGCGATCGTCGCTATCTTGTCGCCCGTACAGGCCAGCCGCCGGCATGCCGCGCGAATGCGCACCTCATGCAGATACCGCACGGGCGAAGTCCGCATGACGCGACGGAAGGTTCGCTCGAACTGGCTGACCGAGAGGCTGGCCAGCGCGGCAAGCCTTTTCACCTCGATCCGATCGCCGTAGTTCGTCTCGATGAACTCGGTCACGCGGGTCAGCTCGCGGTATGGGCTGATGGCCGAGCGCGCGGGTTCGTAGTCCTTCGCCGTGCCGGCCACGCCGACGATCCGGCCCGTATGCGAACGAAGCGGGATCTTGCTGGTCAGAAACCAGTTCGCACGCCCGCTCGGTTCGGCGGCCAGTTCCACCCGGTTAACGACACGCCGCCCGGTCTGCAGCACGTACCGGTCGTCGCGGACATAGCCGTCCGCGCGCTCCTTGGGAAAGAAGTCGTGGTCCGTCTTGCCGATCATCTGAGACTCATCACTCACGCCGCACTTGGTGACGAGCGCCGAGTTGCCCATGACAAACTGGCCCACGCTGTTCTTCACGAAGAAGTAGACGTCGGGCAGATGATCGAACAGCAGGCCCAGCTCATCGGGCCGCTGCAGTTGCGCAAGGAAGTCTTCCCGGAACGCGTCGATGTCCATGGAGTGCCTCCCGCCGGAGCGTGCGTTTGAATTATAACGGGTAGAATGTACCATAAAACGCGCATCTTTTGCAAGAACGGATTGGGCCGAACCGATAGCCTTATGGTGGCGCCCAAACGGCCGCGTAGGCGGCATGAATGCCGCCCAACCTGCACCCCCCGCACAATGGAGGCAACAGTATGAACCGAAAGCTCCGCATGGGCATGGTGGGCGGCGGACCGGACGCCTTCATCGGCGAGGTCCATCGCAAGGCGGCCAGGATGGACGGCGACATCGAACTGATCGCCGGCGCGTTCAGCAGCGACGCGGCGAAGTCGCGGCAGGCCGGCGCGACGCTGTGTCTGGACCCCGCCCGCGTGTACCCCAGCTACGCGCGCATGATCGAAGAGGAACGCCGGCTCGGGCCGGACAAGCGAATAGACTTCGTCACGATCGTGACGCCCAACCACCTGCACTTCCCGATCGCGCGTGATTTTCTGAAAGCCGGCTTCCATGTGATCGTGGACAAGCCCATGACGCTCGACGCGCGGGAAGCGATCGAGCTGCAGACGATCGTGCGGGAAACCGGCCTGGTCCTGGCGCTGACGCACAACTACACCGGCTATCCCATGGTAAAACTGGCGCGCGACATCGTGCGGCAGGACGATCTGGGCAAGATCCGCAAGATCGTCGTCCAGTACCCGCAGGGCTGGTTGAGCCTGCCGTTGGAGCAGGAAGGCGTGAAACAGGCGCAGTGGCGCACGGATCCCAAGCGCCAGGGCCCCTCCGGCTGCATCCAGGACATCGGTTCGCACGCCGAGAACCTGGCCGAATACATCACGGGCCTGCAGATCAAGGAAGTGTGCGCCGATCTTACCTCCTTCGTGGAAGGCCGGCAACTGGACGACGATGGGAACTGCCTCGTCCGGTTCGAGGGCGGTGCCAAGGGCATTCTGTTCGCCAGCCAGGTGTCGGTCGCGCACGAGAACGACCTCGCCATCTGGGTGCATGGCGAGAAGGGCAGCCTGGAATGGCACCAGGAGAACCCGAACTACCTCTACGAATACCGGATCGACGAGCCGGTTCGTACCTGGCGGCGCGGGAACGGGTGCGTGGCCGCCAAGAGCCCGGCGGCCGGCAAGGCGACCCGCATTCCGTTCGGTCATCCGGAGGGGTTCATCGAGGCGTTCGCGAACGTCTACCTCAACGCCGCCGCCGCGATCCGCGCGCATGTCGAGCGGAAGGAGTGGGATCCGGCTGAACACGACTACCCAACCGTCGACGACGGCGTGCGCGGTATGCGCTTTATCGAAGCCGCCGTCGAATCGAGCCGCCAAGGCGCAACGTGGGTCAGCGTGTAGAAAGGAGGCCGATCATGCCCGGCATATTCCGTTTCACATTCGGGCCCTGGAACATCCACGAAGGCGCCGACCCATTCGGGCCGGCGGTGCGGGACTCGGTTCCGTTCAACAGAAAGCTCGCCCTGTACAAGAAGCTGGGCTTCGACGGCGTTCAGTTCCACGACGACGACGCGGTTCCGGACATGCATGCACTCACGCCCACCCAGATCGTGCGTAGGGCGAAAGCTGTCCGAACCAGACTGCAGGGTCACGGGCTCCAGGCCGAATTCGTAGCACCCCGGCTCTGGGAAGACCCTCGCACCGTCGACGGCGGCTACACCAGCAATGACGCGACATGCCGGCAGTACGCAATCGAGCGGAGCAAACGCGCCATCGATATTGCCGAGACGCTTGGTACGGACCTCATCGTGCTCTGGCTCGCGCGCGAAGGGACGATCGTAAGGGAGGCGAAGGACAGCAAGAAGGCCGTGGAACAGCTCGTGTTCGCGTTGAACGAGATGCTCGCCTACCATCCCCGGGTCCGGTTCGCCATCGAGCCGAAACCCAACGAACCAATGGATCAGGCCTATATCCCGACGACGGGCCATGCCATTGCACTCGGCCATCTCACAGCGGACCCGACACGGGTCGGGGTCAACATCGAAAGCGCGCATGCGATCCTCGCCGGGCTCGACCCATCCGACGAGATGGGTTTTGCGCTCGCGCACAAGAAGCTCTGGAGCGTGCATCTCAATGACCAGAACGGCCTGAAATTCGATGAGGACAAGACCTTCGGCGCGGTGGATCTGAGACGTGCATTGAACCAGGTCCGCGTTCTGGACACGCACGGCTACGGCGCGAACGGCGAGTTTGTCGGGCTGGACGTGAAGGCGATGCGCACGCAGAAAGCCGCCGCTGCCACCAAACACCTCAGCAACAGCCGCGCGATGTTCCTGCGGTTACTCGACGTCTCGCGCCGGCTCGACGACGGAAAGATCAACGCCTGCATCCGAAAGCGCGACTATGAGGATCTCGAGTTGCACGTGCTGGCCGCGCTGATGGGCGGTTGACGCGCCGGCTCGGCAGAGTCCGTCGGGCTTGTCCCGGTGCAGGCAAGGCCCCACCGGGCTTGCCCCGGTGCAGGCAAGGCCACACCGGGCTTGCCCCGGTGCAGGCAAGGCCCCACCGG